>DATJII010000330.1:0-27328 GCA_035493435.1 Candidatus Limnocylindria bacterium
GGTGGCCGGCATCGATACCATTCGCGACCACCACGTCCACTCACTCGACATAGGCTCGCCATTCGATTCATCCAACGCGACCGCCGATCGCCGGGTGCAGATCGTTTGGCCCCAGGAACCTGACAAACTTTGGTACGGTCCAGATCAGGTACGACTCCTGATCGATGGCCACCCTGCCCCGACCCCGTTTACCTTCCCCCCCGAGGCGGTCCATCCCGAATCCATCTTCGAAGATCGGGAGCACAACATGTGGTTCGGCGCCATTGGCTGGGCTCTGAAATGGGATGGAAAACAACTCCAAAGGTTCGCAGTGGAGCCCGGAGAGAACCGAGAAGCAGGGGTGCGGGTTATTTTCCAGGACCGGGTGGGGCGAATCTGGTGCGGTACTTACGGACAAGGGATAACCCTCCTGCAGGGCGAAACGAACATTGTCTTCAAGAATCCCATTCCCGCGGGTGACAGCAAGCGGGATCGGCTTGAACGAAAGCTCAGCAATCAGATGTGGACCATCCATGAGGATGGCAACGGTATTTTTTGGATCGGAACCGAAAATGGCTTGATTCGATTTGTCCCTCCCGGGGTCGATCCGAAACTCGACGCCTTAGCTCCCACCAATCGTTTTTTTGCCTTTCGCAAAGAGAACGGACTTCCCGACTTGGTGATCAATCACGTGCTGGAAGATGACGCAGGCAACCTCTGGTTGGGAGCCCTGCACGGAATTTACAAGGTGGCCCGAAGCGAACTTAATTCCGTTGCCGCCGGAACACGTTCCAGCACCCGATTTGTGCGAATCACCGGGGAAGATGGTCTCCTAAGCGTCGAAACCAACGGCGAACGCTCTCCTTCGGCATGCAAATCCCGTGATGGCCGCCTGTGGTTTCCCACGGATATCGGTGTGGCTGTCATTGATCCAACCGCCATCGCCACCAAGGCCTATACACCTGAGGTGTTGATCGAATCGGTCGCCATTGACCACGTGCTGGAGTATGGCGGCGGGGAGGAATTTGGTGGAGAAGTATTGCCTCCGTCTCCCTCCCCTAGCAAACGGACCTCTGGAGGACTGCTGCGCCTCAACCCGGGAAGAGCCCGATTGGTCCGCATTAAGTACACGGCCCCCTCCACCATTGGAGCCGACCAAATGGACTTCTCCATCCAACTGGTGGGCGTGGACACCACCATCCGGCAGATGCGAAAGGAACGCGTGGTCCACTACAGCAATTTGCCTCCCGGGACCTACGAATTTCGGGTCACTGCGACCAACGGATTTGGCGAGGGGGCTCTCCGTCCCGCAACGTTCGCTTTCGTCCTGGAACCGTTTTTTTGGCAGACTTGGCCCTTCAAAATCTTTTGCGTCGTCGTCGCGATTGTCGTCGCCGGCGGGATTCAAACCTATCGTTTGAGGATTCAACGCCGCATCGGCGCCCTCGAAAATGCCGCATCACTGGAACAGGAGCGTTCGCGTATTGCACAGGATTTACACGACGAACTAGGTTCTGGATTGGCTCAAGTCGCCCTGTTGGCGGAGATGCCCGAATCGGAAACGACCGTGCGTCGACGTCCACAAGACGTCGCCCGGGAAATGCTAAACAAGCTGGATGGCATTGTCTGGGCTTTGAACCCGGCCCGGGCCAGCCTTGAAAGTGTGGTGGACTATCTCGTCGGCCACGCCGAAGAATTCCTGGAACCTGCTGGCGTGCACCTGCGGCTTCATATCGTCGACAACCTACCCGACTCCAACCTTGATGCGGCTCGCCGCCATCACTTGTTGCTCGTTTTCAAAGAATCGCTTCGGAACGTGGTAACCCATAGCCAAGCAAAAAATGTGGCCGTGGAAATCGGCATCGAACCCACGGGCGACATCTTACGATTGCGGGTTACCGTTCGTGATGACGGAAAGGGATTTGATCCCCAAAAACTGAGTGGCAAGCGCAACGGCCTGACCAATATGCGAGAAAGGGCAAGCCAAGTCGGGGGAGAAGTCACCGTAAAAAGCAGCCCTGGCCAAGGTACCGAAGTCGTCCTAGCGATTCCGTTGGTTGAAGTAACCCCTAAACGGGGTCGTGGGTGAACCGAGCTTGACGCATCAAAATGCGACTACAAATCCCGGCTGGACTTGATACAGTTGCTGGATGGCGCTGTTGGCAGTCCCCCAAACCTCCTCACAGGTGACTCTTTTGAATCCCGAACCTGACCCCCTGCAACGAATTGCGACGTCCCCTCCCCGGGAGACTCCCATCAAGGTGGCGGTGGTGGAAGATGATCCTGGCTACCGCGATTCACTGGCGAATCTCTTTCTGTTAAACCCTGACTTCCAGCTTGTTAACGCATTTAACGAGGTGGATTCCTGCCTCCGTGAACTGCGTCAGCAGCCCGCTGACGTCGTGCTCATGGACATCCAGTTGCCGAATGTCTCCGGCATCGACGGGGTCCGCCGGTTGCTCGAATTTGCCCCCAAAACACTGGTGGTCATGCTCACTTCCTTCGACGACGGCGAGAAACTCTTCGAGTCCTTGCGCGCTGGTGCAGTCGGTTACCTCATCAAGCGCGCGACAGCGGATGAAATTTTGACGGCGGTGCGCGATGCAGTCGCTGGTGGGTCGCCTATTTCCAGCCGGTTGGCGCGTCTCGTGGTCCGTTCATTTCACGGAGGCGCTCCGGCGGCAAGCACGTCGGCCGCCCCGACTCACACACCCCTGAGTGCTCGAGAAAAAGAGTTGTTAGACCTTCTTGCCGAGGGACTTCGATACAAGGAGGCGGCTGATCGGATGGGCGTAAGCCTGAACACCATCCGTTGCTACATCCGCCGTGTGTACGAGAAACTGCACGCCAATTCCCGAGTCGAAGCGATCCGGCGATATGGCGGCACAACGTAGCATACTTGCCGCATCATCATGCGGCATGACAAAAGATTCAAAAAGTGAGTAACTGTTAGTGGCCTGTGGGAAAGGAAAGTGCGTCAGCCTTAAACCCGTTGGCTGGTGCCCATCTGACCGGATCAGGTGGGCACCTGCATTTCTAGCCTCTTCACTTCTGCGGAGAATTCACCTTCTTAAGATCAATCAACGGCCCAATGCCTTGTCCAAACCGTTGAGAATACCCTGATTCAGCCGGTCGATGAACGACTTGGAATGTTCGCCACCGGACGCAGCTTCGAAGTCGTATTGCATTAGGAACGACAGCGTTTGTGCGCCTGTGCGATCTCCCCGGACCGCATTAAATCCGTACCCGTAGCCTGCGAGGACGTGCCAGCGACCGGTATGGTAGCCAATATCCGCCCCCACTCCTGATTGCCAATGACTTCCGGTGTCAAATCCGGGCAGGAAATCGACGACGGCCGTTGAACCATGCGTCACGATCTCCCAGTGGTCTCCCAAGGGAATAGTGTAAGAGCCACTGGCCAAGAGTAGCTTCTGCGCACTCAATTCCTGATTGTAATACCCCGGCAGCATCAAGGGAAACTCGGCGGCCAAGGGCAATGCCCCACCCAGGCGATAGGCAGTGAGCCGATCGGTTCCCGCACTGGTTCCCGCAGTAAGGCTGACCTCGAAACGATGGCGGCTTTCGGGAAACGTGTAGGCTGTCAGAGCACGAGCCCAGAAGCGATGGGAGTCGCCTTTGATCTCCCGATCATCGTTAAACCCGTACAACTGGCTTTCCGTGCGAAAATGTCCCTCGTACCAAATACTCAACTCGACGGCTGTATCGGGGAATAGCTCGGGTTCACGTCCGCCCCAACGCATACCGGTACGCACGTAGAATTCCGTCTTGTCGTCCGGCAATTTGAAATTCGGGGAAGTTCCATCGTCCGTGTCGAAAGCCGAAAAACGCGCCCCGGTCCGGACCACTGCCACCAAGGGAACTTCAGAGAGTTTTTCCGGTTTGCGACCGTCGGGAACGGGATTGAAGCGGTGATAAAGCGATACCGACAGATCTCCCCCATGACCAACGAACGATTCCGACCGTTCCCAATTGCCTCGCCGAATCTCAGCGTATCCATCGGCGAATCCACCTCCCGACAATCCTATCGCGAGATCTGTTTTGTCACCGAAGACATTCTTGATGCCTAATTCGGAATCGAGATAAGTCGGCGCGATGACGGTGCGCAACGTCAGATTCGTGTGCCACCATCCCGGCTGATTGCGGTAATAGAAGGCGTAAAATGCGAGCGGGCTTCGGCCTTCCAGCGGTTGATTGTATCCGATCTGGATCGATTGCCGCAGGTCGGGATCGATCTGCGCCAAGGCGGTGTACGGCACGCCAGCGGCGATTCCGAGAAACGCGGTTACCCACCCGATTCGCGCCCATGAGCCAAGCCGGTGGGACCGACAATCCTTTGCTTTGGGGGAGCCACCGATGAGGCGGCAAAGATCGTCAGCCATATACTGCCCGCAACATGGCGTCTCCTTGCCGCGCAGCAAGTTTCATCGGCAATTTCCGATACGTGGCTGCGGGAAAAACCAGAGGCGGTCGATCTGCATGATCGACCGCCTTCAGCGGGTAAATTGCATGACGTCAGGCCTCGGGCATTACCATTCGAGGACCCATTTGTTTAAAAGGCGTACCGCACGCTGCCATAAACCCCAAACCGCGCACCGTACTGGGGTGCCCCCACCCCAATGCCCGACCCATCGCGGAGTTCGTAGACCCGATCCAATAGGTTGATCAGATCCACCCGCGCACTCAACTCACCGGAGCCCACCGAGAAGTCATGTTGGGCTCCCATGTTCACCGTAAAGTACGACGGTAACCGCCCCGTATTGGCAAATCCGTAGCGCAACCCACTTCCGTAGAGCCCGTCGGCAAAAACAGTCGTCTTGCCCCAGCGGTAGGAAAGGCCGCCCGATCCCGTAAAACGTTGATCATGATCGAGATACACATAATTCCTGGAGATATAATCCAATTCGGATTGCCCGAACTGGAACTGGCCGGAATCGATATCGCGACCCTGGGCCACCGAGTAGGCGAAATTCAGGAAACTGCCAAATCCACCGTGCTTATAGGTGACATTGACGTCGCTACCGTAGATTCGCCCTTCCCGGTAATTGAACGGCGAAAAGATCAAGGCCTGGCCAAATTGCCCTTCATCAAGCTGCTCCTTGGCTAGTTTGTAGAATCCGTTCACCCCCACTTCCAATCCCTTGACGATTTCCTGGGAGATTCCGCCATCGAAGTAATGGGACCGCTCTGATCGAACCGGACCGCTTTGCTTGATCTCGGCTTGGTTTGAAGTGCCATCGAACTTTTGCACCGTCCCCGACTGGACCAATTCCAAAGGTGGCGGCGTAAAATACCGCGCGTATCCGAGATGAAGTTTGGTTTTGTCGGTGACCGCGTAGACCAGATTCACCCGTGGACTTAACTGCGTCTCGTCCACGTAGGCCGACACCCAGTCGAAGCGCCCTCCAAAATTGAGAGTAAAACGCTCGCCGATACGCCACTCGTCCTGCAAATACGCCCCTGCCAGCAATCCGTTTTTTCTGCCGGACTCGTCCAAGGCAAACGGCAATCCAGTCGCGGCTCCGTTCGCATCCACGGGGAAAACTGTCGTGACCGACTGCGACCGAGACCATTGCCGCGTCACCGTGGCGCCACCCCGTAAGGTGTGGGATTCAGCCAAGTCCAACTTTCCGTCGGCCTCCACCCCCCCCGAGGCGATGCTCCGGTCCACCCGGCTGGCAACCCCATTAAAATACAAATCGCCGAGCGGATCAGGCCGGAAGAGTGTGCCGCTGTACCTTCCGAAAGCAGCGACCTGAAAATCCAATTGCCCGGCTGATTGCTGGTACGCGAGCGCCCCGTAATAGTTCTGCTCGGTTTGCGTCTCGTTGAGGCGCGCAGAATCGCCTTGGAAACTGCCCAGAGGCCAGGGATTCCCTGCCCCGTCCAAACCGGCAGACTGGCCGGGATTGTTCGGAATCTCGAAATCCGCATAGGAAACGCCAAACAGCCCGCTGATGCGTCGGCTGTCGTCAATCACGTCGGAAACCAACCCAAACAGACGGTATTGGTCGGAATCGTCATGCACCGGCTTGGCCAAGGAAGTGGGGTTCTCGATCCCCAAGCCCGTATGGAGATAACTGCCGGTGAGGTAATAACTGACTTTATTCGTTCCCCCACCGTACTCGAACGACGGCCGAATCGTGTCGTAACTCCCGCCGTAGAGGGCCACGGCTCCTCCCTGCTTGAGGGCACCGCTCTGGGTATGAATGTCGACCACGCCAGCCGTGCGAAACCCATACTGGGCTGGCAAGGCCCCCGTCAGCAATTCCACCCGATCGATGAAACGCGCGTCCAATTCCTGCCCAAAACCACTGATGCCCTCCGGCAATTCAATGTCGTTGATGCGATACTGCAAGTTCGCGTGTTCTCCACGCACATGCACTTGCCCAAAGGAATCTTGGGCTACACCAGGTGCCCGCAATAACACCTGGTTGAACGAAGCATTCGCTCCGGCAGCTTGGGTTTGAATGGACTCCGGAGTGAACACATAACTGCTGGCCCCGAGGCTGGGGACAATCTGTTCCCGGGCTTCATCCAAATGGCCCACGACGGTGACCTTTTCAATGGTGGTAACCACGTTGGTGGCCGAAGGCGTTGGCGGAGTGTTCGCGGACTCTGCCCGCGAAATCAAACTGGCAAAAAAAACGACAAACGAAGGCTGAGCCACCCATCGATGGGCGGAAAAACGATAGCTGAAAGACATAATAACTGGGGTAAAAATGGAAACGACCGAACTTCCAGCGGCACCCGGTGCCAGTAGCGTTAATTGCCACTTTTACCGGCCGGAATCGTCCCAAATCAAAGGGACCTGTCCGTGCCGCATAGGATTGAACGGAGCCAAATGGCTCTGTATGGACGAGGGAGAATTCGAGGATGGGCAGATGGCCGCCCGGCCAACATTTCCCGAGACTTGGGACAGGCTCAAACCGCACTTGGCGCGGTAAGCGACGCCTATGCCGAGCAGCAAACCATTAGGCTATACCCAAACAGGGGGACCACGGGCGAGGTTTCGCGCTTCGCCACGGCCTGCGAAACACGTGCTCCAAGGGGTCGCCAACTCGCCGATGACCTCTCGGGACAATTCACTGGGAACAATAACAGGCGAACTCGCCAAGCACTGGGCGTCCGCCATCGTGCAGACGATGCAGAGCCCAGCTTCCGCTCCATCATGCTGAGCGTGCCATCGCTGGTGCCAAGCGGCGCTGGTAGCCAAGGTGCCGCAGAAAATCAGCAACCCCGCCAGCAAGGCTGAAGCACCCCGTAAGACGAGGGGCGGCAGCCTGAATGACCGCTTCAATTGCAAACCGGTTGCAATACTGTCGTCGCCACATTTTGGATTCAACTGAAATCGAACAAACATTTTCGGCCGTGAGCCCTGTCGCGGGCCATCTTCTATGTCTCGCCTCCTCCAGCCTCGGTCTGGCATGGTCATCCGACGTGAATCCAGTGCCGCCCTTGGACCTAATCGTTGTCGATCTCGAAGCAACCTGCTGGAAAGATGGCAACCTCCGTGAACGGCAGGAGATCATCGAAATCGGCGCCGTTCGCCTCTCCGCAGATACACGCCAACTCGGGGATAGTTTCTCACTCTTGGTCCGACCGACTCTCGAACCGGTGCTAACCGATTTCTGCAAACAACTCACAGGCATACGGCAGGAAGAGGTAGACTCCGCCGAGTCCTTTCCAGTCGTGTTCGAACGATTCCTAGCTTGGACGGGCTCTGGTCCGTATCGGCTGGCCTCGTGGGGCGGCTACGACCTCAAGCAACTTAACCTGGAGTGTACCCGTCACCAAACGCCGCCTCCTGGGTGGTTCGCCGACCATGTAAATGTTAAGCAGGCTTTTGCCCGCTGGAAACGCATTCAGCCCTGCGGCATGGCGAGTGCCTTGGAATTTTGCCAGCTACCACTTGATGGCCGACATCACCGTGGCTTGGATGACGCCATGAACATCGCCAAGATGGCAGCTTTGATACCGGAGCCATTCCTGGTTCGAAGCCGGATTTAGCTTTTTCATTTGCCGTCCGGAAGTTCCGCTGGTTCGCTCCGCGCGTGTCGCGGACGAAATCATTCCTCGTTTACTGGCTGCCCCTTTTGGGTTGGATGTCCGTCATTTTTGGGGCGTCCACCGATTTGGGCCATCCCCGCCACTCTTCGCGCTTCATTGGCCCCTTGTTTCACTGGCTATTCCCGTCGTGGCCGCCCGAACGGGTGGACGAAGCAGTCATTGTCGTCCGCAAATTTGCCCACGGTTACGAGTATTTGATCCTTTGCTGGCTGGCGTGGCGCCTATTCCGTTCCCGAGACAGACTCATTCCGGGACGCTGGCCGGTTTCCGTCGCGTGGAAATCCTGGGCACTGGCCACCGCCTATGCCAGCACCGACGAATTCCACCAGTTATTCGTGCCCGGCCGGGAAGGGGCGGTACGGGACGTCGCCATCGACTCCTGTGGCGCGGCGTTCGGAATCGGCCTTATCTATATCGTGGGCCGCATTCGTCGCAAATGGTGAGCCCCAATAGGGAATTCCTTGCGCCAGCCATTGCTATATCCCGCTTGGGCGATGATCGCCGGCATCGGTGTGGCCGACTATTGCGGAGGCACGGGCAGTCTCTGGTTTTTGTCTTCACTCCTGGTGCTCGCTAGCGGCTGGTTTGGCTGGATCCAACCAAGAGTGGCCGTCTGCGCCGGTTTCTTCACCCTGGGCGCTTTTGCCTATGCGCTCACCCAATGGCCCATTGATCCCCTTGACCTGCGTGGGCAAATCGGTGGCGCCTCACAGCCGGCGGTCGTTCGGGGCATCCTGCAGGACACGCCGTCGGTGCAACATATCGAACGCCGGGGAACGCTGACGGATTATATGACCGTCCGGCTGGATGTCGAGGAATGGAAACCACAGCCCGGCGCCTGGCGTCCAGCCACCGGGGTTATCCTGGTCGGCAGCCGCGGCGTGCCACGGATCGGCCTATACCGGGGGCAACGGGTTGAAGTTTCAGGGTTCCTGCAAGCCCCGGCTTCCGCGACGGCCCCGGGGCTCTTTGACTATAAAGAATACCTGCGGCGCCAGGGCATCGGATTCCAATTGAGCTGCGAAGCCCCGCTCGATTGGGCCCTGGCACCCGGCGCCACAACCAAGCCACCGCTCGACGATCGTTTCATGGCCTGGGCCCAAGCCCGTCTCCAGCTGGGCCTGCCAAACGATGAGGCATCCGGCCTCATCCAGGCCATGACTCTGGGCTGGAAAACCGGGCTCGCAGGCGACGTGCAATCGGTATTCATGCAGTCCGGAACGTTGCACGTTTTCGCCATCAGCGGGCTGCACATCGCGTTAATTGCCGCCACCTGTGTGCAGATACTGCGCTTTGTCCGGATGCCACGCGCAGCCTGTGGATGGATCGTTATCCCGCTGGTGTGGGGTTATATCGCGGCGACCGGCTGGCAGGCGTCGGCCATTCGATCGGCCGCCATGACGACGATGGTGGTGGGCACGTGGGCGTTGAATCGTCCGGGTGATCTCGTGAATTCCCTGTCGGCCGCCTGCATCGGGGTCCTGATCTGGCAACCTGGACAATTGTTCCAAGCCGGGTTTCAACTTTCCTTTGGCGTCGTCCTATCATTGGCGTGGTTTGGCGGCCCCATCGACGCGCGACTTACTTCATGGATACACCTGCGAAGGGACCCCTTTCTTCCACCTGAGCTAGAGCCTCGTTGGATGCGTTGGGCCAATGTTCTCCTGCGGTGGCTGGCCCTGGCACTGGCCACCGGGCTGGCGGCAAACATCGGCTCCCTCCCGCTGACCATCCAATGGTTTCACATGCTAAGTCCGGTGAGCCTTCTTGCCAATTTAATTATAGTTCCCTTGAGCGAATGGGTCCTGCTGTCGAACCTGGTCACCATGACGGCAGGAGCCCTCTCCGATTCCATAGCCCAGACAGCGAACGCTTCGGCCTGGGGCGGAATGAAGCTGATGGTCTGGCTCAGCCGAAAGGCTGCGGACCTGCCCCACGGCTGGTGGTATCTGCGCAGTCCCCACTGGTTGTGGTGGATGCCCTATCTGGCCGGACTGGCAGCCCTGGCGCAGGGCGCCTGGCGAAAGCCGCGTTGGCGCTGGCCACTCGCCCTCTTCGGCACCACCTGGACAGTGGCGCTCCTGATCGCCTGGATCCCCAATCGGCACCCCTCACAATTGACCGCCTTCGCCGGTTCTTCCGCGCTCTACTGGCAAGCAGCGGGAGGCCACGAGTTAATGATCGACGGAACCACCGATATCCAAACCCGCCGCACCCTGGAACCCTGGCTGCATTCCCGGGGACGCGCGCAGATCGATCACTGGCTGCTCACCCAGCCGGATACCGCCCATATAGGCAAGGGATTTCTGGTATGGCGAAACCTTCGTCCCTTTGAAATATACCTGCCCGCAGGCCCCACCCGATCCCCGGAATTCAAACGGCTGGCTGAAGCGCTCCTCGAACGCCCCGCCAGGGTCAACATCGTGAGCCGGGGTGAAACGGTAAAGGACTGGATCGTCCTCCACCCTGATTTGAAAGCAACCACCACCAGGATCAGCGACCGGGCAGTCGTGATGCTTCACAAGGAGAATGGCGTGGGCGTGCTCAACGCTTCGGGTCTCAGTTCCGAAGCCCAGACACGGCTCGCTGGATCCCTCGGCGATTCCCTCCATGCCGAAATACTAATCAGTTCAATAGACGATTCGCCTGAACCATTCTCTCCGGCCTTCCTCAAGGCTGTGGCTCCGCAATGTGTCATCCTGACCGGCGCCACCCGTCCTCTCCGCGTCAAGGGGCTAACCGATCTTCGCCACGCTTTGCGCCTTCGCAAGATAGGTATATGGTCCCTGGACCAAACGGGAACCGTGACCTTGGAATGCACCCCTGGCGGATTGAAACTCTCCGCCATGGACGGACGCGAGATGGAGCTCAAATCCCAACGTCCTGCCAGCGCCAGGAACTAACCCCTATCAAGTCGGCAACCGCCCACCAAAGACAACCTCACGGAACCACGTCACAAAACAATACCGACGAGGAGAACTTCCACGAACCCGCCGGAAAAACATCCGGCCTGGCCGGAGCCCGGGTTGGCGGGAACCCCGGCCAGTCTAAAGATGGAGCGGCGCGGTAGGCGTCCCCGCCATCAAGTACGATGAAGGTGGCGGCTTCGTATTCGAGCTCGGAATCCTTGATCGGCATCAAATCGACGGTTTGCTTGCGCTCGTCGGCGTCAAAAGGAATGGCGAACGTCCCGTCATCGGCGATGGGAATGGTCTTACCCTTCACCATCACCGTAAAATCCTTGCCATAAGTTGCGTCACGCCCCACGCCGGTCAACTGCTTGATCTTGACGGAGATCGCACCTTCGCCGGTGCGGGTAAGCACCAGGGATCCCGGGTAGGGAACCGCATCATTCGCCAAGTCGGGTCCAGTCCCGAACCGCACTGTGGATCCTTTCAAATACTCCGTTTCACTCCAGGCATCGCGCGAGGGATCGAAACCGGGGGAACCGGACGATTTCGGCACATAAGCGATGACCCGGTAATATCCATTGGATAACGAGGATGGCAAAATCAAGGTGCTGATATTCCTGCTCTTGTCTGGCTCGCCCACTTTAACCCGATGGCCAGTCGCATCCTGGATAATGAACCGAATACCGTCGGGCGAAAGCGGTGTCGTTTCCGAATGTTCGCGATCCATGAGTGTCGGATGCAACGCCCAACGCGCCTGGATGGCCGCCGAACCATCCGACCGCGCGCGCGGGGTTGCGATTGCCACCTCTTTCACACCACCCAATCGGCCACCTGCCGTGGTGACACGTTCCACCCGTTGCACGATTCCAAAGGCACTTTTTCGCGCTATATCCCGCGGGCCTTCGGCAATTGCGAGCCGGTTGGAATACCGGTCTGATGAACTGTCCCCCACTTCCATATATTTGGAGAAATCGTAGGCGACGCCCGATAATTGGAAGGACTTCAGTGTGGGTTCCGAACGGGACTGGTCAATGGACAGCCCCCACAAATCCACCTTCGTTGGCCGGGACACGTGGCGAAAGGTCGCATTCTGCGAGTCGACAGGATTCGGCTCAAAGAACGAACCCCGCGGGCGGGTGGTCACTCGATTCCCACTCAGATCAATCGTGTTGCAGCTGCCAAGCGCGAAGACATAACACATCGTATTGGTCACGTATACCGGCAGTCGTTCCGTCGCGGGCTTGGATTCAAAGGCCATGGACTTCGGATTCAACCGAAAATCCGAATAATCCCAGCTGGCCGGATGCCGGTCGATCCGGATTATATTCCCGGTGCAATGCCAGTTCTGGAACAGGGCCGAACCGGAATTGGGGTTCCAAGACCCAATGTTTCCGGCCATCAAAACGTCGAGAAACACGGAATTCACCACGTCGACATTGCGGCAGTGCCCGGTGTCAGCGTTCAGGCCGGTGCCGGTGACTATGATATTGTCCTCCAAGCGCTGCGCGCCACCGTTGGCAATGCCAAACCCAGACCCAATCACGGAAACAAAACAATTGCGAACAGTGGCAAACCTCCGCTCCTTGTAGGCTGGCAGGTCAAGCACTTGGAACCAATAGTCCACCCCGCCGTAACGGGCCTTCAAATCCGGCGGAAGGCGTTCCTCACTCGACATCAGACCATCCACTTTCTTACCGTCGATCAGGGCGGGAAACCTGGGCAGGAGGGTTATTCCAGAGGCATATCCCCCGTGGACGGAGTGAAAATCGGTTACTTCACACCCATCGATCAACCAGGCCGTGGGGTCACCCGAACCCGGATAGGGATCCTGGAAGTAATCGGTAGAATAAACGTTGAGGGGAAATCCCTCCACGCCCGAAATCGCATTGCGCGGACTGGGAGCCATGCCGCTCGATCCCGCGTTGATGACCCTGACATTGCGAACCCGTCCCGTGCGGCCACTGACTGCCGCACCGTATACTTTGAAACCATTGTGGGAAGGTGCGACCCAGCCACCGAGGCCATCCCAATTGCAATCCATCACCATGTTTTCCATCTCAAACCGCGCCACGTTCAATCGATTCGTATTGTTATTGGCAAATTGCTTGGTCGTGAAGATGCCATACCCTTGGAATCGTGCGTCCCCCCGCTCATTATAGAGATTCCCAAAGTCGGCCTGCAACCTGAGGACAACCGCTTCATTGTTGGTTCCGAGCCCCCAGCCATTTCCAACGGTGAGGACGGTACGTGACATTTGTTCGAAATTCGGGGTGCCATACCAGCCGGATGACGGGAAAAGCTGGGTTACCGGATAGACGCCGGGAATGAATCGGATGGTCAAATTGGTATCCCCTGCGGGCATATATTCGCCCCCCAGCACCCGGCGAAAGACCGTGGCAAACGCCTCAGCCCGCATCCCCGTATTCGCCCGATCCGTTCCGGCGGGTGAGACTGGATAGGCGTACGGCTTCTCTCGACTCGTGCCCGCAATACTAACGGTGGTTGGGCCAGTCCACCCGGGAGGGGCAAACCAAAACTCCATCGCCTGCGTCGCATGGCCCAATATCAGCGCCAGCCCAACCAAGAAACACTTTGGAAGCGTGTTCAAAATGCGGACTCCCTTCTGGTCGACGCGTTCCATCGTGAAGGGGGGAATGCCTCCTGCGAAATCTCATCGACCGGAATGACTCATATCCCATTTCACGAATTCCCGCAACGTCGATGCTTGGGACGATCAAGTAACGGAGGCCATCGAGCCGTCGGCAGGCGAGGGTGATCACAGCGGCATTTCTTGCGCGTCCACGTTTGAACGATAAACTCCGGAAGCCCCCCGCAGAAAAGTCATGGCTACCCGCAAACGCACCTGGACTGAGAAGCTTGCTGATAGCAAAGACTTGCCCAAAGTCTTCGCCATCCACCCCTCCAAGGCAAAACGCTGGGGTTCCGGCACCATGCTGATTCCCGCGCCCGTCGAGGTCGATGCCATGATGAGGCAGGTGCCTTTCGGTCGATTGACGACCATTGACGAAATCCGCCGGGCTTTGGCCAGCCGACACGGTGCGACCATCGGATGCCCCATTACCACCGGCATTTTTGCCTGGATCGCCGCCCACGCAGCCACCGAAGGCGAAGGGCATCGAACCCATCCAGCCACGCCCTACTGGCGAACGCTTAAGGCCAAGGGAGAAATCAATCCGAAATACCCTGGAGGGATCGAGTCGCTAAAAGCCAAATTGACAGAGGAAGGCCACTGCGTGATCCAAAAAGGGAAACGCTTCTTCGTGAAAGACTTCTCCGAGCGATTGTTCGCTCCCCAAGGATAGCACTGGAGGCGGACGCATTCCGCATCAGTCGGATACTACCATTCCCAGTTAGAAAAGTCGTCCAGCAACTGTACCAATCACGCTCAGCGGGCCGGTATCTTCCAAGCCTTCCGTGGCATTTTCGACCTTTTGCAGAGTCAGCTTGATGTTCTTGAGCATGCTCTCGTCGTTGACCAATTTGCCCACGGTTCCCTGGCCCTTGTTAATTTTTTCGGAGATCTCCTTCATGTTCGTCATGAAGGTAGTCGTTTCGGAATAGAGCTTTTCGTCTTTGACCAACTTGCCGAGCGTGCCTTCACCCCGATTGACGGAGGCCAACATGCCCTTGGCGTCCGCGATCATCCCTTTCAGGTCGCCCGTGCTGGCATTGATGTTCGTCACCACGCTGTAAGCCATGGTGTAAAGGCTGTCGTCCTTGATGAGCTTGCCAACCGTACCGCTGCCGTTGTCGATCGCGGTGGTGATATTTTGCAAATTGCCCAGGATGGCGGAGATCTTGGGCTGAGAATCTTTCACCATATCGCTCAGTGGTCCCAGCAACTTGCTGAACTCCTCACCACTAAAACTCTTGGACATGTTCTGCATGCCATCTGCGGCGGCATCCAGCTTGGACATGATGGCCGCCAAGTCGGGTTGCTCCTTGGACTGCAAGGTTGTCTTATTTTCGGCAGCCGGGGCTTTTTCGGAGCCAAAATCCAGCGCCACGAAGTTCTGCCCCATCAAACCGGTGAATCGAACGGACGCCTTACTGTCGGTCTTCACGACCACGTCTTTGTTCATCCCCAGTTCGACCTGCACCTTCGTACCAGTCAAATGCACGCCCTGCACCCGGCCCACCGGTACGCCACCCATCTTGACTGGATCGCCCGGCTTGAGGTCGCCAATGCTGTTGAACTCGGTGAACAGGGTGATTCCCCGGTTGAAAATCGGCAGACCGCCCGCCAGTTCGAACAGCAGGAACGCTGCTACGACCACCAAGGCAAAAAAGATACCTAATCGGGTTTCCAGGGAGTTTCTCATGGCAAATTGTCGAACACCGGGAGATCTGACCTCCCGTAGCCCAACGACACGCTAGGAATCCCAGCCTTCCGGGTCAAGAGGCGTAGCAAAGCAATCCGCGAGTTGGGGGAGGGAATATACCACTAGCGTAAGTCAACCATGCTCGATTGGAGCCATCTGTGACCAAATTACGAAGGATCCATCCAAAAGTTGAGATGCTTACGGCCCCTGAATTTCCAAGCTGGCCAGCGACGCGCGAGTTCGGCCACGCTTCCACCCACTTTTCTGCGTCGCTTGCCGAAAAGGCTCCTGACGAAATCTGACATGGCCACGGAAGTCGAAAATTCGCCCAAAACCTTGCGCGGTGAACGTTGGTTGCCGCTCGTGGTAATGGTGATCCTTGCGTTGGCTGCTTGGTTCTTTCGGTACGGCGCCTGGCCGTTCTTTGGCGACACGTCCACCTATCTCCAAGGTGCCCAAGGGCTTGCGGAAGGACATGGCTATCGCCTGATCAGTTACGCGGCCGAACCACCCATTGGTCTATACCCTCCTCTGCACTCCGCGCTGCTCTCCTTGTTCTGGAAGATCCAGCCCGACTTTCCAGCCAATTTTGGACTCCTGTGGTCGGTCGTCGCGACCCTCGTGCTCGCGTGTTCCTGGACTTTTCTGGCGATTCTCCGCCGGGCAGGAATGCCATTGGGCCTTGGCGCATTGATCGTCTTGAATTGGGGTCTGGCCCCTCGCTGCCTGCAGATGTCCTCATGGCTGTTCTCCGACCCAGACTTCATCCTGCTCTGTTTTGGACTGCTCCTGTGGCTGCGGGCGGATGCGCCTTGGCCTTGGCCCGTGCGGCGATGGTGGATTCTGTCGGTCGTCCTGGTTATCACTTTCTTCGTGCGATCCGCCGCGTTGGGACTCATTGGCGCATTCGGATTGTTGTCTCTCCTGGAATTGCGTCGGCGCGAATGGCGCCCCACACTGGCCATCACCAGTGGCTTCGTCGCCTGCGTCCTCCTCAAGAAGTTGCAGGCAAAATCCCAAGGCCCCGACTACGGGTCGGTTTTTCAGGCGCTCTTCCTGCAACTGGGTGGACTGGAGGGCTACCTCAAAGTGGTCGGGCAACATACTTGGACCGCGCTTTCGGGGGCTCCCCTATGGGAACAGTTTTCCTTTCTTGGCTATTATGTCCCCAAATCAGCGGGTTACCACGCCGGACCCGCAGTGGAGCTTGGCGTATCCGCGCTGGGAACAGTCGCCTTCTGGGGACTGCTGATTCTGGCAACATTGGGCTGGCGCAGACAGACTGGCCAGTGGAAGTACGGCGCCTTGTTTTGCGGCTTGGTCTATGCGGCCCAGCCCATCGTCATGCCTTGGGATTCCGAAAATTTCGGCCGCTATCTTAATATCCTTCAACCGTTGTTCTGGATATGGGTATGGCAAGGAGCCCGGTCCCTACCCTGGGACCTGCGTTGGAAACGGATGGCGGAGTTTGCCGTGGCGTTCCTGCTACTGGCCAACGCCGTCGGCAACCTTGCCGGGAACGTGGTGGAACGAAAACACTGGCGGAATTTCTTCTCATTGGATGATCTCCAAGAGGTTGCCGATTGGACCCGGACAAATACCCCGCCGGAAACCCATATAGGAATCGATTACCGCCTGCCGGCCTTCTATTTCCAACGCTGGCTTGGACGCCCGCTGGTGACCGATTATTTCAATCCTCACCGCATGGAGAGCCCAATCACCAGGGAGGCACAGGGCAATCTGGAAGCTGATTATATGGTGACCTCCCCCCGCGCCTACGGCGCCTACGAACCTCCGGAATCATTTCATTTGATCCACACGTCTCCCGCTGGGCAGTTCCGAGTTTATTCCATTACCCGCACGGAACCCATCAAACGACCATGACTTTTCGCACCCTGGAATTGTCACCCCCCTCTCCCACGATGGAAGGCTTGCGCTTTGTAACGGTCAAGAGCCCCGCTCTCCGCCGCCGGGGTGACCTGACTCTTTGGGAGCCAGATCATGCGGAGCCGGGCAACGGTCCCCTGGTGATACTGCTTCACGGTGTCTACGGAAGCCACTGGTCTTGGGCTCTTAAGGGAAATGCGCACCGCACCGCAGCACGCTTGATATCTGCGGGCACTGTCCAGCCCATGGCCCTCGCGATGCCCAGCGATGGGCTCTGGGGCGACGGGAGCGGCTATCTACGGCATGGAGATGCAGACTACGAACGTTGGATTGTTGAGGAAATTCCCGCCATCGCCCGAAAAGTACTCCGGTCGGTGGGGAATCATTCCTCTATTTATTTGAGTGGCCTTTCCATGGGAGGCTATGGAGCGCTCCGGCTGGGAGCCCTGCACAGCGCGAAGTTTCGTGGCGTTTCCGCGCACTCTTCCATCACCGAAATCCATCAACTCGGCGAGTTTGTTGAGGAACCGGTATCACCTCTTTTGCTGACTGCTGGCTGCACCTCCGTACTGGAGGCGATCAAGGCCCATTCGCGCAACCTGCCTCCCATTCGGTTCGACTGCGGGGCCAGCGATCCCCTCATTGAGCCCAATCGGGCACTCCATCAGGCACTCGACGACGCTTCGATCGAACATGTTTACCAGGAGTTTCCCGGAGGCCATCAGTGGGCATACTGGGAAGAACACTTGTCCGACACCTTGCGGTTCTTTGCAGAAATTGAGCGTCAACGATGAAGGCATCTTCTACCGGCGATGAAGAAAAAGGGCCAAGGCACCACTGACCTCGGTCCTTTCCTGTTCGCCAGTGCGCACCCGCCGATATATCCTGTCTTGGATATCGTGGTCTTTGGGGAATCATGAAGCTTCGGATACGCGGCAATTCAGTACGCTTGCGCCTCACCAAGGCGGAAGTGCGGGATTTGGCACTCGTGGGCCATGTCGAAGAGCGAGTTCAAATAGGCATCGGGCCGGACGCTTATCTGCGCTACCGGATTGAAGCCGGCCCCATTTCAGCCATCACCTCCCGTCTCGAGGTGCACACCGTCATCATTTCGGTTCCCGTCGAAACGGCTAGGCATTGGGAGGCAAACGATTTGGTCGGACTCTACACGGAAACCGCTTGGGGCCTTCGAATTGCCGTGGAAAAGGATTTCCGCTGCTTGGATCCTTCCCGCACGGAAGACGAATCGGATGCCTTCGATAATCCGTCCGCTGCCTGTTCCAATATCTGTGACGGAGAAGGGGTGTCCCCGGGCGCAACAACTACCTTGCCATGAAACCCCTTGTCATCTTCGTTTTCTTAGCCGTCGGATGGCTGCTTCGTGTTGAAGCTGCCAATCTCACCGTCTTTGCCGCGAGCAGCTTGGTGGAGGCCATGTCCGAAATCGACCGGATGTACGAGGCGGAAACTCACCAGTCCGTCACTCTCAACGCTGCGGGGTCCAGTACCTTGGCCCGGCAGATCAAGGCTGGTGCGCCTGCGGACATCTTTTTTTCGGCCGATGAAGCTAAGATGGACGAGTTGGAGAAAGCCGGCTTGGTGCTATCGGCCACCCGGACCAACCGCCTCGGAAACTCCCTGGTCATCGTCGTCCCCAGCGACAGCACCTTGAAGATCGCTTCCGCCGTCGATTTGCTTCGCCCCGAAATCAAATGGGTGGCAATGGGAGATCCAGCCGCTGTTCCCGCGGGTATCTACGCACGGGAATACCTGACCCAGATGGGTTTGTGGGAGGCCATCAAGCCCAAGCATCTCCCCATGCAGGATGTCCGTGCAGCCTTGGCGACGGTGCTCTCCGGGAACGCCGATGCCGGTTTTATCTATAAGAGCGACCTGAAGGTCTCCAACAAGGTGAAAGTAGCGTGCGAAATTGCTGGGGACAAAGCGCCGAAGATCCGTTATCCGGTAGCAGTCCTCAAATCGTCGCACGATCCGGCGGCGGCCCAAAAGTTCCTGGCATACCTTTTCTCACCACCAGCTGAAGAGATTTTCCGAAATCGTGGCTTCGAGATTTTGGCCAACTCTCCGGCAACAAAAACGACGCAGTGATGCCGTACGAGGACCTGTATCTGGTTGGCTTTACCGCCTTGATGGCGAGCCTCGGCACCTTGGCAATTCTTCCTTTGGGCCTGCCGTTGGCATGGTTGCTAGCCCGCCACCAATGGCCGGGAAAAACGTTGGTGGAAACCTTCATCTCCCTGCCGTTGGTGCTCCCCCCGGTGGCAACCGGACTCCTGCTCCTGCAACTGCTCGGGCGACGGGGTGTGCTGGGCCGGTTTCTCCACGAGACACTGGGAATGGATGTCGTGTTTACGTGGCGGGCGGTACTGGCGGCGGTCGCCGTCATGTCATTCCCACTGTTCGTCCGATCCGCCCGGGTCGCTTTTGAGGAGGTCAATCCACGTTTGGAACAGGTCGCCTCCACCTTGGGTGCCAGCACCTGGCGAATCTTTTGGGCAGTCACCGTCCCGCTGGCTGGTCGGGGCTTGATAGCCGGAATGATCCTGGCCTTTGCCCGAGCCTTGGGCGAATTCGGCGCCACCATAATGGTGGCCGGTAATATTCCGGGCCAGACCTCCACTCTTTCCTTGGCCATCTACCAAGCGGTTGAAACCGGCCAGGACGACCGTGCCTGGCGGCTATTGGGAATCTCGGTCGCAGTCGCTTTTTCCGCCGTGTTTATCGGCGAATGGTTGGTGCGAAAACGCGGGAGGGTGGCGTGAGTTTGCAACTGGATCAGGTCCGGCTGGATCGTCCGGATTTCCAACTTCACGTTACCGCTCAACTCAACGCACCGGTGACGGCCATTTTCGGCCCCTCCGGTGCGGGGAAAACGACCCTAATCGAACTCGTCACCGGTCTGCGACGTCCGACAGGCGGCACCATCCGACTGGGCTCTGATGTCTTCTGCGATCATTCCAGGCGAATCCATCTACCCGTGAGGAAACGTCGAATCGGCTACGTACCCCAAGATTTGGCCCTGTTCCCTCACCTTTCGGTGCGACAAAATCTGCTCTTTGGCACGCCACACAAAACCGAACTGAAAACTCCCGTCGATTTTGCCCACGTCACGGCGGTCTTGGAACTGGACGTCTTGGAAAATCGCCGGGTCCCGGAACTTTCCGGCGGGGAGCGTCAACGGGTCGCACTCGGCCGGGCGCTCCTCAGTAGTCCTCGACTGCTCTTGCTGGACGAACCGTTGGGCAGCCTGGACCTGGAACTCAAGCGCCGCACCCTTCCCTTCCTCCGACGACTACGCGACGAATTCCATGTGCCCATGCTGTACGTGAGCCATGATTGGGCCGAAGTGGAAGCGCTCTGCACCGAGGTATTGGTGCTGGACCGTGGGAGGGTGAAATACCACGGATTGGTGGGCCCGGCAGGATTTGAACCTGCGACCAAGGGATTATGAGTCCCCTGCTCTAACCGCTGAGCTACGAGCCCAAGAGAAATCCGTTGCGCCGCGAGAATACGACAGCCACCAAAGGGTGAAAGCACAAACGACTCGCTCCGCTTTTCCCGTTCTTTCGGCGGCTTCCACAACTACCTGCTCAGGTACAAAAGGCAACACGGGTGCGCCACGCAGTTCATTCTTGGCACATCGAACCGCCCGGGAGTTGGGACCCAACCAGGCAGCATTATCTGAAACCGTCCTCAACTATCGCACCATTCGCTGTGCCAACACGACAGGCATTTTTTCTCTGGAAATCGGCCGAACACAAGGTATAGCCGCACTTGCCGATGGCTGGCGACTCTGCTGCAAATCTGGATTCCGAACGCACCGCAAGGGATTGCATAACCCTCGGGCCGGTTCCGCCGTGGGTGCGTCCACTGGAGGTGGATATGGGCTTCGATGCCAAGGAATCCGAGCATTTCGTCCAACTGCTCACGAGCCGTCAAGTGCATGGCGAACTTGGCCAGGTCAGTTATCGCACGGCGATTCGGCTGAAAACGCAGCAAGCGGTCCAAAACAATTCCCAATGGCCGCTGGAGTTTGACCCACGAACTCAACGCATCGAATTTCACTTTTTTCGGACCCATCGCGGCGGTACTCAAATCGACCAGCTTCATCTGGCGAATGCCCGGGTGCTCAATCGCGAGCAGGACCTCGAACGCTTCATCATTGATGGTCGGTACACATGGCTGCTGTTGCTGGAAGACGTCCGTGCGGGTGACATCCTGGAATGGTCCTACACGACCACTACACGAGACCGCCTCCTACCAGCGTATTGCTACCATTGGTTCGTACTCTCGACGACCCTTCCTTCGGCCAGAAACTACTGTTCGGTACTGTTCAGCCCGAATCGTGCCCTGAAATGGAAAGCCTCTTCGCGAGACTTGGGGCCTACCGAAGAATCCCTCGGTGAACTGACTCTCTGGAAGTGGGACCGGCTCAACCTGCCCTGCGTCAAACAAGAGATAAACACGCCTGCCAACCACATCGGATACGCTTGGGTCCAGGTCTCCGACTGCCCGAATTGGAACACGGTGGCCTCCGCCCTTTCGAAAGTGTTTCAAGCCGACGATGCCCCGTTGCTCGACGAAATCGCAGCGGGGACAGGCGCACTGAACGAACCGCTCGCCACCCGCGTGGCCAAGGCTATTGATTTCGTCCAAGGGGAATGTCGATATCTTAGCCTCGACTTCGGTTTGGGTGGCCACGTCCCTGCCCCTTCCGGACAGGTTGCCCGGCGTCGCTACGGTGATTGCAAAGACCTGTCATTGCTGCTCGTCCAGTTACTAAAGCGACTGAACGTCACCGCCCGACCGCTACTGGTCCACGCCAACTTGCGAGGATCCATCGCTGGGATGCTCCCTTCGCCACAGTTGTTCAATCACGCCATCGTGGAATTCCAACTCGACGGCCATCGCGTATGGGTCGATCCCACCCTCCAGGGGCAAGGCGGCGGCGCCCTCTCCCGGTTTGTGCCCAACTACGCCTCGGCCCTGCCGGTTGAGGACATTGCCGAGGGCCTGATCCTCCCCCCGGCATCGCGAAATCATGACTGCCTCTTCGATCTGAAGGAATCCATCCTGCTCGATACCGCCGGCGGAGCTTCGGTCCTCGGCGTGGTATTGACGGCTCGTGGCGTGTATGCCGACTCCCTCCGCAAACAAATCGCCCTCCAAGGCATCGAGTCCTACGGGAAAGACCGGCTGCAGCATTGCGCGGATCGATTCGGCAAGGCGGGCCGGATGGGAACGCTGCAAGTCCGGGACGATCGTGAAAACAACGAGTTCTGTCTGGCCGAAACCTACGAGATCACAGGATTTCTGCGGCCACACAGCCAGCCCGGCTATTGCACCTTCCCGCTCCACCCCGTGTATAATCCTTGCACGCCTCCCATCCCTCCGGAAACGCCCCGCACCACACCCTTCAATCTCGCCCATCCTTGCCAGGTAAGCTATACCATCGACGTCGAATCGCCCCAACTGACCTCCGCCCCGGCGGCGCCCCGTTCACGTTGGGAGAGCAAATATATGCGGTATTCGGGAATCGCACGCTCCAGTAACGGATCGTGGCAGATGACCACCACGCTATCGACCGCCGCCGAGGAAATCGCTCCGGAGCATCTCGACGCTCACCGGAAGCTAACGGAGGCGATCTGGCGCGATGCTGGACGGACGTTGATAGCCCCCACCGGTTACGCGCGCCCTCGCCGGGCGAGACTGCTGGGACAACTCCCAGCGCCCAGGAAAGGGGGATTTGCCAACGCCACCCCTCCGCCCAAAGCAAAGCCTGCTGTCAAACCACCTGAGCCCAAGCGAGAAGAGAACTCTGCAGCCCCGCCACCCATCCCCGCTCAAACAACGCCCGCGGCGGTAATCACTCCCTCTGAAGCGGAAACCCAGTTTGTCGTTGGCCGAGCAAACGACTCGACCTTGGAACCCGCCGATATTTCGCCAAAGCCACCCGAATCGACATCGCCGGATACGCGGCCTCGACGAAAACGGCGTAGCCGACGTATCGGCACCTGGACGATATTGGCGATTTTGGTCATCGGGGGATTCATTGGATTAATGGCTTTGGCGATCATAGTGGAGGGCGTCACCCGCCATAGTCCGCAAGCGGCATCCAGAACCACCTCCGACGCCGACTCCGCCGCTCGCCTTCGGCAGGCAGCCGAACGCGGCGATGCCAAGTCCCAAGACGCCTACGCGTACCACCTTATGCGAGGCCAGGGTGTCAACCCGAACCCAGCGGAAGCGATCGAATGGTTTCGCAAGTCGGCAGCCCAGGGATATGCGAACGCACAGTATAATCTAGGCGTCGCCTACGACGAAGGAACCGGCGTGGCCAGGGATCCGTCGGAAGCGGCGCGCCTTTATCGCCTCGCCGCCGAACAGGGGATGGCGCCCGCCCAGCTTAACCTTGGTCGTTCTTATATGTTTGGGAACGGTGTCGAGAAAAATGAGGAGGAAGGCGCCAAGTGGTACCAAAAGGCGGCGGATCAAGGCCTCGCTATAGCCCAGTTTCGCATCGGAATGGCCTATATCATGGGAACCGGCAAAACCAACGACGATGTGCAGGCCCTCAAATGGCTCCGCCAGGCAGCCGACCAAGGCCATCCCGAAGCCCAGTACAACCTGGCTGTGTCGTACGCCAAAGGACGGGGGACCCCCAAAGACCTCATCGAATCCTACGCCTGGCTCAAATTATCGAGCCGCGCAAACACCAATATCACACGGATGCTGGATCAATTGGACCTGGAACTCTCAACGCAGGAATCCATCGCGGCGAAAAACCGTGCGGAAGAACTCCAAAATCAGGTCGAAGCCCGGCGCAGGGTCAATCCCTGATCACCGGAACAAAACCGTTAAAAATACTCCGCCCCCAATTCGGTGGAGGCACAAAAAGCCCTCGATCGGCCCATTCCGGAGATCGTGCGAGCGAACCCGCTGGCTCCCCCATGTTCCATGCGGATTTCCCCAATATCAACCGGCAGGGGTACTTGAGGGACGGCCCCGCCAAAAAAGCAGCCCAATCCCAACAACCGACAGGGCGACCACTGACGGCTCCGGCGAAATGTATTCCGTCAATTCAAAACTCCTAAAATTCTTAATATAGGCGGCATCGGGTGAAAGGTTGCCAACTGCCGGAGTGGTGTAGGAGAAGGTCTCCGAGCCAATCTGAAACCGGAAGGGAGTTCCCGGATTCAATGCCGCAGCGACCGCCGCGTCCCACGAAGGGAACACGGTGGAATCCCAAATCGCAACCTTCAAGGTCAAGGGCTGATCGTCATGAATTGAATCGGGAAACTGCAGATTCTTGGTATTCCCACTCCAATAACCCGCTTTTGCCGCCAGCGCGCTGAAAGCCGCGGTCGAACCGAGAGCCGTGAAACTGGTCCCATCGGTCGAATAAAATAATTGCGCCACGTAATTGGCATTGTTGATCTTAGTCTTGCCATCCGCGAATAAGACCGGCGCCGCGACCTTGCTGTTGTTAAATAAAACGAAACCAGAGTTGGTGCCAACCTGCGCGAAGGCGGCCATCGAGACAGTGGAAATGACTACGGTAAGCAGCCAGAATCTATTCATAGTTCAAACGGTGGTTGAGTTGGCGCGAATTCGGGTGACGGCGTATCACGCCACGAGAAAGGCACCAGTCACGGGCCGCCAAACTTAGCGGCACACGCATAAAAGACAAGAAAAACTGCGGCAATCCCCAACCCGCCAATAACGCAAGGCCGACCGAAGGCGCGCAGGTTACAGACATGACACCACCATGGAAAAGGCGATCCACGTCGGCACCGTAAATATTAACCCAACTCGCCTGGCCCATCTTCGACAGCGATTTCGCGGATGCCATTGATAATCATCGTGTTACAAATGCGTGATTAGGCCATGACACTACACTTCGCCGGTTTCAATCACTTTTCCGGGGCAGTGCCCGCAGGTTTGGAGGGCAGTCTACTCCCGCTGTGCTAAGCGCGAGTCGGGCTTGGCCAATAGGACCGCTCCGCAGGGAAAAGAGTTTGGATTGGAAAGACACGGTCACGTCCGTGAGGTCGTCGAGTCCCCGGATGATTTCGGACTATTCCCATTCTTTTCCAAGCGCTTCCAGGCGGGTTTCCAGGTCCCGCCGGAATTTCAGCGCCAGAAAGCGAAAAGATGTGCCCAACGACGGTCTCGTCGCGTTTATGGCAAATGGACCGGGCGGCCAGCACGTATTTCATGCTCCGGAAGAGCTCTTCAACCGTCCACAAGTGTCTATGACTCCGGGCCACCAGTTCCGTCTCCAAATCCATATTCGTTCGCAACATCCATAAGCCGTCGTAGAGGGCGCCGGCGTCGATCTTCTGTTCGCCCATGGCAAAGGCTTTGGCTCCGGAGTTTTTGACGTATTTGCGATAGCCCTTGTTGCCGACGAGGGATTTTTCGCCGCCTTTGGCCGGTCGATCTCGCAAGGCGGCCACGATGGCCTGACGGTCCGCCACGTCCTTGCGACGTTGTTCCTCGTCGAGGCAGACCACGTACCCGCGGTCCGCCACCAGGAATTCTCTGACCTTCAAGGGCGAGGGGTCTTTGGCCCACTGGCGTTCCACCCAGGGAGAAGAGTCGATTAATACTTTGGATTCCGCCTCCCGAGCCCTCCGCATTCACCTCGAGAATATATTGACAGCCCGGCGTTTCGGACTCCAAGGCGGCGATCAGTTCCTTGCCGGTGTTTCCCGGCAATTTGAAGGTATTGACAAGCTCCGTTGGACTTAACCCGGAAGAATGCGACCCAATCGTGTCCCTGCACCCTTGATCGGTTCATCGGAAAACAAGCCTCAGATCAAACGGAAATTAATACCAACGGCTTTTCATTGGCACAATATTTCGAGTTTAGAAAAACGAAACCAGCGAAAACACCGGCAAATTCGACATTTTTAACGGGAAACTGTCACAGCACTCCCAAAGACGGGCTTGTCGGGGCGAAAAAAGGGGAGGCTTTCACCTCCCCTTGGATCGACCGTTCAACCTTGAACAACCGAGGTTTCTAATCACATCGACGCCACGTCACTGCAAATGGCCGTCATAGCCTGTGAGCGGCACCAGCAGAACCGGCCACTGTGTCCCACCATAGACTCCATTCACCGTGATATACCCGGTCGTGCTCACCCCAACAGCGCTTGCCATGCGCCAGCCGGTGGCAGACTGGACGAAACTGGGGTCGTTGAGGTCAATGGTTCCCGAAGGATTCATGTTTGCATATATATATGCAAAGTACGAGCTATAAAGCGTGGCATGGTAGCTCGCGTCCGCGCCAGAATCGCTATACCCAACCACCAGGTATTCCGAATTGGTGCCCTTGATATCCCTGAACGCCGAGGTTTCGCCCTGAGCGAGCGTCCCTAGCATCGTGGGGGCGTTAGCCGCGTTTTTCCAGAGACACGCGAACGAAGAAGTGAAGGTTCCACTCGCTATGGTGGTAGCGACCGCGTCCGCCTCGCCGGCCACAGTGTTATCGCTGAGGACGTGAACGATCGACCACGCTTTGGACATGCCGGCCCCTCCCGAAACGCTGGAGTGGCAATACAAACTATCTCCCGACGCCAGCGTGTAGCTTCCACCGGAGATATTATGGGCAAAGGCCCTTTGGTATGAGGTCCCGGAAACGTTGGTATAGGCATAACCGACAACCACGCCATTGGTCGCGACGTCGTAGGCCACACCGCCCGAAAGCGCCCCGAAACCGGTGATGACGTTCGGCGCCGCGATCCAACTTCCCCCAGAGTATGTCCAGACCGCCGGAAGCGTCACACTGCTGCCATTGTCGGCGCCGCCCACCATCCAGCCGCCCCCCGTGCCTGGAATAAAATTGTCGTCGATCCCATAGGCAAATGCCGTATGCCCGGCGACATATAAACTGGCCACGCTTTTTGTCGCACTGGAATCGAACAGCCACGGATGGCCATCGCCAAGGCCCGCATTGGCGCCATACGAATTAATGCCCAGCGTGCCGACGTTGGTTTTGGTCGTGGAAGCCCCGAAGGCGAAAAAGCCCGGTTGCGACGCGTTCCAAATGCCATATCGATAACCGAGCACACCAGTGGACGAGTTGGTTTGCAG
>DATJII010000331.1:0-9239 GCA_035493435.1 Candidatus Limnocylindria bacterium
CAAAATTCCTCACTGTATTTTGCGAGCCTTTCACTCAATGGGGTCGCCAAGGTTTCCTGGCGCACTTCACCCAGCCAAAAATACCTGCCAAATCAGTGTCAGGCGGATCGGGAGAATCATCCTGGATGATCGTGAAAGTCCCCGTTTTTAGCCCGGGAACCATGCTTGGCCTCTTCCGATCCAGCCCTGGGCAACGTTGACCGCAAGGTAAACGTTTGCGATCCACCGGAATGGGTCACCATGCCACCTTTACGATCCGGTGCGACGGGGGTGGAACCGTGCTTTGGGCTCGAAGAAGGAGAGGGTTTGGCGTCGCGCAATGACGCAATTTTGTTGCCGCCCACCAAGCTCAACAGGTCCTGTACCGCGTCGCGCAAACTGCCCGCCTGGGCCGTCAATTCGACGGAGGCGCTGGCACTCTCCTCGGCGCTGGCAGCGTTGCCCTGCGTCAGTCGATCCATCTGGACGACGGCCGAGTTCACCTGCCCGATCCCGTCGCTCTGCTCTTTGCTGGCGGTGGCGATTTCGGCCACGTACTGATCCACCTGCCGGGCTTTGGCGACGATCTCCTGCAAGCTAGCCGCCACCCGGCCGCTGATTTCCACGCCTCGATTACTCTTTATGATCGAATCCTCGATGCTGTCAGCCGTCTCGCGTGCCGCTTGGGCACTTCTTTGGGCCAGGCTACGCACCTCTTCGGCGACCACCGCGAATCCCATTCCTGCCTCGCCGGCTCGCGCGGCTTCCACGGCGGCATTCAAGGCGAGAATATTAGTCTGGAAAGCAATCTCGTCGATGGTCTTGATGATCTTCGCAATATTATCGCTGGCCGTTTTGATCTCGGCCATCGCCTTCCCCATGTGCTCCATGTCCTGGGCGCCGTTGTCAGCCGCAGCGCGGGTTTGATTGGCGAGATTTTTGGTCGTCTCTGCACTCTGGGCGTTGCTCTTGGTCATGCTGGAGATTTCTTCCAGGGAAGCACTGGTTTCCTCCAGGGACGCTGCCTGCTCACTGGCGCCCGAAGCTAGGGATTGGCTGGCTGCTGCCACTTGACCCGAAGCAGCTGCGATTTGGGTGGCGCCTTCTTTCAGGACTTCGGCTACCGCCCGGAGCTTTCGTCCCAAGGAGACAGAGATTAGGGCGGCGACGCCGATTCCCACCACGCAGGCTGCCAATGCCAGGCCTACGACCAACAAGCTTCCCCGTTGAACAGCTTTCGAGATGGATTCCATGGAGCCATTGGCATGCTTCAGATTCTGGTCAAACAGATTTCGGCCGGCAGCATTGTATGCCCGATACGCCGGGGCCATTTGCTTGGCATTAAATTCGGCGAATTCCTTGTCGTGCCCTTCCTTGCTCAGTTTCAGGGCTTCAGTGCGAAGCTTTACGTAGTCGAGACGCGCAGCGACAAATTTCCGGAATAATTCACGGTCTTCAACCCTGACTATCCCTTTTTCATAGTCATCCAACTCCTTTTGGATGACAGCCTTCCCCTGCTCTATGGCTTCTTCCAACTGCTTTTTTGCCTCCTCCGTATCAGCCAGGCGATGTCTCAGGACATTGAGATGGAGTTCGCCAGCGCCATTCTGGATCATTGCAGTCGAGGCGAGATTGGGAAATGCATCGGTGGTGATTTCCACCACTTCCTGCCGGATCTGTCGCAGTGTCCACACACTGGCCACGCCCAATAACACGCAAAGTCCCAATACGCCGGCAAAGCCTGCCGCCAGCCTCGTTCGAACCGTCCAATTCTTGATGCCCACAGCTTAACCTCCAGATTGAGTTTTGACTGCCTCAACACACAAGAGGGAAGGTCGCACCACGGCGCAACCTGCGTGTTAAATCAAGTATCCAACGGTTGATTCTAATCACCGCTTGAGCACTAATAGCGCAAAATGCTCGACATATTTTGTTATTTCTCCCCAGGCAATTGTCACACAACGGCTTAAAAACCAGGTCGAAAACTCAACTTGCCGGCGGTTGCCCCTCCATCTTCACTCGGTGGATCGCGGCTCCCCGGGAACGGAGTTGATCGTGTTGAACACTTCCTGGGACAGTTCGTTTCCCTCCGCCGACTTGAGGGTGAAACGAATGCGCATCTGCATCACCGGCGCGAGATTCCGAAGCGACAACAACACTTTCCGCTGATCCGGAGACACGGTCACTTTTTCCACCAGGACGGAGTCCTCGCCTTTCTTTTGCGGATCGGCCGCCGAGTAGTGCTCGGATCCATAGGTGGAGGTCCATCGGTAGTTCCATTGGGACACACTATAATTTGACGCATCCCGGGCGCTCGCCGGATCGAGCGGAGAAGAGAACTCGAGTTCCGCGCCACGGGTGTCCACGCGAAGATTGACCGGCGTCGTCAACGGTTTCCCGGTATAGCGCACCCGCTGGAAGCATCCATCCTTCACGGCGCTGGTCTGCCAGCCCTTCAACCCGCAGACATAGAGTTGTCCATCATGGGGGTTGAATCGCGCGCGCATCACACCGCTGGCGCAGGTGAACGGAAAACGGACCGCGCCCGCCTGCATCTCCGGCCCAACCGCCTGGGTCATGAGATAATAGAGCCAGCATTTGCCGTAGGAGGTATGAATCCAATGGTGGTTTAACGGACCCCACTTTTCGTTTTCCGCCCAGACTTCGCCACCGCTGGAGTTATCGGCGTTCATGGGCAGCCAGCACAGCGGAGGATCATAGTGCGAAGGCAGTGGTGAAGGGGCGCCAGCCGGCTGGCGCGGATCCCCGGGGTATCCGTAGAAACCGCCGGGCCGAATAACATTGATCCTGCTTGCCGGAGTCCAATGTCCCTGGTTGTCGCTGCCCACGATCAGGTCGCCGGGGCCGATCGCCAAGCCGTTGGGGGCGCGGAAGCCGGTGGCATAAGTATCCAGGTGGCTCCCGTCCCGGGAAACACGGATCACCGCACTATGGTGCGGCAGGTCCGGGCGCACGAGATTGCCGCCGGCGATATAATAAAAATTCCCATGCGAGTCGGTCTGCAGGTCGAAGGCGAAGGCATGATAAACCGGCGAGACGACCCGGTCATTGTTGAAGTTCTCATAGTAGTTCGCTTCCCCCAACCCGTCTCCATCGTGGAGCCGGGTAATCTGATCGCGCCCGAGGACATAGAGAACGTCATCCACGATTTTCAGCCCCAGGGGTTCATAGAGCCCGCTGGCGAAGCGCTTCCAAGTCGGCGGGCGGACCGGATCGTCCAGGTCCGAAACAACCCAGACATCGCCGCTCAACGTGCATACTGCTGCCCGGCCGTCGCTGAAGAAATCGAATGCGCTCGGCCGCAGCCAGCAGCTCCAGGGATTGCGGTCCGGCAGGCCTACCGTGTCCAGCACGTAGGCCGCATCGTCTTTTCCTCTTGAGAACTCGGTTGGCACCCCATCTCCCCACTCTTTCGGGGCATCATGGGTTAACGATGCGGGATCCTCGAATTCTCTGTGTTGAGCCAGCCACTGTGGGAAGGTTGCCACCCTCTCGCCGGTCGTGTTGGCCACGATGACTTTGAACAGCAATCGCGTATCATGCGCAGGCAAGCGCAAGACCACGCGGTTTCCGTCCACCGCTTCCCAAACCGCATCCTCCGGCGCTCCCGCCACCGCCACCAACTGTTCCTCTCCGTTGGCTGCCGTGATTCTCGCAAACGTCTTGCCCGCCGCCGTTTCGACCATCGGGGCTCCGTTGGTTAGCGAATAAAAGGATACTTTGGCTTGGGACGCGCCTTCGCAGACCAGTAGTCCCGCAGCCTTTTCGGTATGGGTGCACGAAATAGTCCGGACGAAGGCGTCAATCCCGTCACCGGATTCAAAACCAGGGGCATCCAGGATTTCCGAACGGCCAACCGTATAGCGCCACACCACTCTCCCGCCATGCCGGTACAGGCCGCCATAACGCGCCGTTTCGTGGGGCAAGGAACCCAAGCCTAGGGGACGGGGATCAACGAAGGATTCCTGCTCGGTCCAGCCTGGGAGTTCGGGGGTCACAAAGCGCACTTTGCCAACCACCGAAGCCGCACCACTGCCCCGGCCGCTGCCGATCAAGGTTTTCGAAACATCCAGAGTCCCTCCCGTCCACCCGAAAGCGTACCGGAGCAATTCGGTATCGAAACAGACGTCCGCCGCCGAGTCGTTGCCAAGGCGTACCGAAATACCCTTCCGCACCACGGGGTTCGTTTCGCCGGGAATGATGCGAATACTGTAGGAAACCATGGAACCCAAGTCATTGGTTCCGGAGGGAACCACGCAGCGATAGGTGCCAAAAGGAGAAGCGGCGGCCAGCCCAAGGTGCGCACACCAAAAGACCAATCCGAACGCCAGCAGGGGACTCAGCTTCGAAGTTTTCAAGCAATGGACAAAGGATAAGGCAAAGCAGCGTCAGCAACAGGGGAAACAGAGCTAGCGTGCTGACCAAGATAGACGATCCGAACGGGTCCGTGGTTTCCAACTGTCGCAGGCGAAAACTCTCGTTACTGTTCGGCCATGCACCCCGCGAAAATCACCGCCCAAATCCGGCCCCTGCTCCGGTGGATCGGTTGGTTGTTTTTTGCAATAGGCTTTCTCCGCATCGCCCGGGCAGAAGTTCTGACTAACCTGGTCCAGCTGCGCCAGGTCGCCTCCGGAAACGCCGCGGTTGCGCACCAGATCCTGATCCAAGGCGAACTTTGGTGGTCCGATTTCCCAAGCGGAACCTGCGTCGTCTGGGACGGCTCCACGGCTGAGGTCGTGGAACTGGCCGGCACCGAAGGCTTGATGCCTCCCCGAAAAGTGGTCCTTGGGGGAACAGGAACTGTCGCCCGGTACGGTCCCGCGCTACGGCTTGGTGCGGTGGGGGCAGTCGTCGACAACGACGGGATCCATGGCGTCGTGGAGAAAGCGGGTGCAGTCTATTTGACGGCCGGACGACAACCCCTCCGAGTAGAGTGGTTCAACGCCCGTGAGCAAGGCACGTTGGAAATCGACTACGAAGGCCCTTCCCTCCCAAGACGACGCCTGCCAAGAGGGGCCCTGTTTCGCACCCCATCCCCCAGAAACGCGTTCACCGATTCTTTGTCTGGATTGAACTATTCTTGCTATGAAGGGAGTTGGGAATCCTTGCCGGATTTCGCAGCATTGGTTCCCCTGCGATCGGGAACCGTTCCCGACCTGAATTCTGATGTCCGGTCACGGGATGAAAATGTCGCCCTCCTGTTCTCCGGCTATCTCAATATCCTGCAAGATGGGCTCTACCGCTTTTTCCTCCGCTCCGACGACGGGAGCCGACTCGCAGTGGGAAGCCCAACAATCAAGATTTCTCCTGTTGGCCAAGCCAGGTTGCCGGCGCCCCGGCACATCGCGATCGGGCAAGCGATGGAACCCGGTGCCGGGGAAGGTTGGGCCACGGTCGAAGGACGCGTCACCCTGGTCCAGGAAAGGGCACGGCACACCGTCCTCGAAGTCCGCGCCGGAGCCGGGCGTATGCGGGTCGAAATCGCGGACAATACCCGGCTCCCTGCGGGATCGCTCCTGAACGCCCGGATTCGCGCCACGGGTTTTTGCCAGGCCACCACCACCTTCGATGGCCAGAGCGTGGCGGGCATTCTCTATACACAAGACCGATTACTCATCGAAATCCTATCGCCAACGGCAACCGAAAACATCACCAGTCCTCCTGCGCCTCCACTTTTGAGGACTGCGGCGGAAGTTCACCGCTTGAAGCGGGCCGAGGCGCAACAGGGATTGTCTGTTCGGCTCCGCGGAGTAGTCACCTCGGTCCAACCGGAACACCAGGCCTTCGTTCTGCAGGATGCCACCCGAGGTATTTATATCATCGACCCATCCGCCAGCCGCGCGGTTCCGCCGCGGGTGGGCGAGTTGCTGGACGTCGAAGGGGCGACCGATCCCAGTCTCTTTGCCCCCGTCGTCGTGGCCCGGCGGGTCACCTCCCTGGGAGCCGGCCAGTTGCCGGAGGCGGTGCATCCCACTTGGGACCAATTGCTCAACGGCAGCCTGGATGCCCAATATGTCGAATTGCAGGGTATAATCACCTCTGCGGGAAGCAATACCGTCACCCTGCTCACCCGCGATGGCGTCATCCGTGCCGAAGTCCGCGCCCACGGCCTCCAGCCAGGTGGGTTGGCCCGGTATGAAAACTCCCTGGTGCGCCTGCGTGGCTGCCTGTTCGCCACCTGGGATTATATCACACACCAGGTGCGCCTGGGCGAAATCCGCCTGCACGACGCCGATCTATTCGAGGACCGCGCGGCTCCCAGCGACCTTTTCGCCTGCCCCGCCAAAACCGCCGCTGAATTGCTGCTCTTTGACCCACTGGCGGGAGCTTTCCAGCCGGTCAGGATTACGGGCCAGATCGTCCACGCCAATCCCCCGGAGTATTTCATGCAGGATGAGACGCGCGGGGTCCGGCTGATTGCCAAGAATCTTCCGGATCTGAAACCCGGCGACCGCGTCGAAGTCGTGGGATTTCCCGACTTGCTGGCACAATCTTCACCCGTGTTGCGCGAGGCCGTCGTCCGCAAGTTCGGCTCCGCCCCCTTGCCGAATCCCCGCTGGCTTGAGCCGGACCAGCTTCTCCAGCCGGAAAACGATTCCACCCGGGTCCGGCTGCAAGGGCGCCTGATTGGCCTTCGCCAGACGGGCGTCGGAAAGGAGCAATTCCTGGAAATGCAGAGCGGCCTCAAAACCTTTGTCGCCCGTCGGCTACCCGACGGCGGCCCAACACCCCCGTCACCACCCGTTGGGAGCCGGCTCGAACTCATCGGGACTTATGCGACGCTCGACCGCAGCCATGCTTCCGGTCCGAGCCCCGCCTCTTTCGAACTCCTGCTCGATTCCGCGTCGGGTATCCAAATCCTCGAACGCCCCCCGTGGTGGACTTTGGAACGGCTAATGGCCGTGCTCGGCGGCCTGCTCATCATACTGGCTGCGACGGCGCTCTGGGTATGGCAGTTGCGCCGCTTGGTGGGCGAGCGCACCATGGAATTGGGGTCGCAAATCCAGGAACGCCAGCACGTCGAATCCCAGCGTGCCATGGAGCAGGAACGCGCCCGCATAGCCCATGACCTGCACGATGAATTGGGCTCGGGCATTACCGAGATCGGCATGCTTGCGGAACGGGCGAAGTCGCAGGCGACACCCGACACCCGCCGCAGCCGTTATCTGGAGCAGATGGCGGAACGCGCCCGGGAATTGGTGACCGCGCTGGATGAAATCGTCTGGGCCATGAACCCGCGCCACGATTCGCTGGCTTCCCTGGTCAGCTACTTCTCGCTCTACGCCGACCGGTTCCTGGGCCTCGCTAATATAGCTTGGCATCTGGAGCAGCCTCCTGGCACTCCAGACATCGCGATTGATTCCCCGCGTCGGCATCAATTGTTCCTCACCTTCCGGGAGGCGCTTAATAATGTGGTCCGGCATTCGGGAGCGACGGAGGTGCAATTGCGGTTCCGGCTCGAAAATGAATCGTGGTCCCTCCTGATCACCGATAACGGTCGTGGTCTGCCTCCCGGGAATCCCACGGAACAGATGGAAGGGGTCGTCAGCATGCGCCAGCGAATCGAAAAGTTGGGTGGACGATTCGACGTGGCAAGTGCGCCTGACCAGGGCACTCTCCTGCAGTTCTCCATCCCGCTATCACCACCCACCCCATGACCCGCGTCGCCATCGTCGAAGACAACCGGATCATCCGTGAAAGCCTGAGCGAATTCGTGGATGCCGATCCGGATTGCCGTTGTGTGGGCACCTGTTCCACGGCGGAAGAGGCCTTGCGACAACTTCCGAGGCTATTGCCGGAGATCGTCCTCATGGACGTGCAACTTCCCGGGATGTCAGGTATCGACTGCACCACCCAGCTCAAGCAATTGCTGCCCACAGTCCAGATCATCATGGTGACGGTCTATGAAGACACCGAACGCATCTTCAAGGCCCTTCGCGCCGGGGCCTGTGGTTATATCCTGAAACGGAGTCCGCCCGAGGAATTGATGGCCGCCATGCGCGAGGTCCGGCAAGGCGGCGCCCCCATGTCACGGGAAATAGCCCGCAAGGTCATCGCTTCTTTCCAGGAACCACTCGCCGCCAACGCGGAGGTGGAAGAACTCTCGCCACGCGAACGCGAAATCCTGGAGCTCCTGGCAGAAGGTTTTCCCAACAAGGAAATCGCCAGCCGCGTGGGCCTGACCGACGGCACCGTCCGCTGGCATCTCCGGCACGTCTACCACAAGCTCCACGTCCGCTCCCGCACCGAAGCCGCGCTCAAGTTCCGCTCCCTCAAGAATGGTTAGGGGCGTGTCTTCACAAGGGCTTGGCCTGGATGCGCCAGCCAAAAGGGGCGGAGGCGAGGCGTGACGAAGGAACGTATTGCAACGAAATACGTGACTGAGGGACAACGAAGCCTCCGCCCTTTTTGGCCAGCAGATTGCGCCAATGCCTTTTGAAGACGCGCCCTAATGGAACTGGGCCGGCGGGAAACCGCTCGGCCCGAACCATACATTTGTGAGGCTAGGCAAATTCCCTACCGCGGGCACCATAGGTCATCCCATTGGCGATTCTTTGCGGTGCCTGAGAAGTACGTTGTCGCAGTCGTTTGGAAGTCTTGCGTCTACCCGGGAGCTACATCGGGTTCGGGAAGGACAACGTATTTCTTCGACCCCACCAAGGGTGCGCCGGGATATTATCAAGCATCTGGATATGAAAAACTATCGCCACTTCCACCGGCTGTGTACCGCCGCCTGGCTGCTCGTCGCCAGCGCCGCGCTTCACGCCGCCAACGTTACGTTTCAGGTCAACATGTCCGCCCAGACGGGCCTGGGAACCTTTGATCCCGATGCCGACACCGTCTTCGTGGCAGGCGACGCGATCAACAACTGGAGCAGCTCGACCTCGGAATTGACCCGCAACGCAGTCGACCCGAAAATTTGGGAAGGAACATTTGCCGTGGATGGCTTGTCCGGCAGCACGGTCCAATACAAGTTCATCAAAAATACCGCCGTCAATGGCGTCATTTGGGAAGGCAACGTCGGCGACAACGGGGCGCAAAACCGGTCGTTTGTCCTCGCCGACACCGACCAGTCGCTGCCAGTGACCTACTTCAACAACGTCACCAATTCGACCACCTCGACGGCCCACGTCACCTTCCAACTGGATCTCTCGGTGCAAGTGCAATTGGGCAATTTCGATCCCGACACGGGAACCGTCACGGTGGCGGGTGACGCTATAAACAATTGGAACGCGACC
>DATJII010000332.1:0-19628 GCA_035493435.1 Candidatus Limnocylindria bacterium
GATGTCATCCCTCAAAAATCCAGGACTCAGGACGCTGTACAGCTTCTGCAAAAACATGCCCGGGAACATCAGGATCGACTGGGCAAAGATCACCGGCATGACACCAGGATAGTTGACCTTCAGCGGCATGTAAGACGTCCCGCCTGAAACCACCTTGCGCCCCACAGCTCGCTGGGCGTACTGGACCGGAATCTTACGTTGAGCCTGGGTAATCGCAATCACCGCCGCAATCACTGCAACCAGCAGAGCCACGAGTACGAAGGCCGTCGGCCATCGAACACCAGCCGAGACATCGCTGGTAACGGGCGGAAAAAACAGTGCCCAGAGCGATTTGGCCGCCATTGGAAGCCGAGCCAAGATGCCAATGGTGATCACCAAGGATACACCGTTGCCAACGCCCCGCTCGCTAATCTGTTCACCCAACCACATCAGGAGCAGCGTGCCTGTAGTCAGGATAATCACGGTCTGGAATCGGTAGACCCATAAATTATCCATTGTTATCAGCTTGCCAGAGAAGCCTTTAAAGGCGGATTCCGGATTCTCCCAACTCAAGGCTGTGACCGTAGCCCAGCCAATACAGAGCAGAACCGTCAAATATCGCCCGTAGGCAATCAGCTTAACCCGCCCACCCTCTTCCCGGGCGAGTTTGCCGAGCATCGGCACCACTGCCGTCAGCAGTTGGATGATGATGCTCGCACTGATGTACGGCATGATCCCCAGTGAACCAACGGCACACTTCTCAAGAGCGCCACCGGTGAACAGGCTGTAGATCGCCACCACACCACCCGCTCCGCCGGCTCGCTGCGCAGCCGATTCCGCATATCGCGAAAGTTCAGCCGCATCGAGCCCCGGTACGGGCACCATGGCGATCAGTCGGGCCACCGCCAAAATCAATGCCGTGAAGATGATCCGCGAGCGGAGCTCGGGAATCTTCATGCAATTGGAAAAGGTCTGGAAAAGCTGGCCCAGCATGGGTCGTGGTTTCTTGGGGCTGAAAAATTAGGCTACTACTTCGGCAGTTCCGCCGACCTTTTCGATCGCGGCTTTAGCCGTGGCGCTGAAAGCAGCCGCCTTGACGGTCAGCTTCTTAGTCAATTCCCCAAAACCGAGAATCTTGATCCCACCATCACGGCCATTGGCCAGACCGGTCTTACGGAGCAATGTTTCGTCGACGACCGTGCCGTCTTCAAAATCATTCAACGCGCCCAAGTTCACCGGGATATAGGAGACCTTGAAGCGGGCGTTGTTAAACCCGTGCTTGGGAATACGCCGGATCAAAGGCATCTGACCGCCTTCGAAACCGATACGGATCGAACTACCAGAGCGCGCGCTCTGTCCCTTGCCACCGCGGCCGGAAGTTTTTCCATGTCCGCTGGATTCACCCGAACCCAAGCGCTTTTTCCGGTGTTTGGCTCCCGGACGAGGCTTTAAATCGTGAAGTCGCATATCAAGCTACCTTGTTCAAACGGTGTTCCAATCCGCGGCCTTGGAATATCTGCTCGCGGGTGCGCAGCTGTTGCAGCGCCTTGAGGGTGGCTTTCGCCACGTTGGCGGCGTTCTTGGAACCCAATGACTTCGAGAGGATGTCACGGATGCCCGCGGATTCGACAACGGCCCGAACCGTCTTGCCGCAAATCAGTCCAGTTCCAGGGCTGGCCGGACGCAAGAGAACCTTGGCGCCGCCGTACTGCGAATAGACCTCGTGAGGAATCGTATTTTGGTTCGTCGAGACGGATTGCATGCCCGTCTTCGCGTTTTCACCACCCTTTTTGATGGCATCACTGACTTCGGCACCCTTGCCCAAGCCAATTCCCACGCGACCGCGACGGTCACCGGTGACGACCAAAGCACTGAAGCTAAAGCGGCGGCCACCTTTGACAACCTTGGCCGAACGATTGATGAAGATCACCTTCTCAACCAAGTCGTCACGCGAATCGGAGTTGTCCGAGTCATTGCGACGACGGCGGCGGTCGCCACCCCCGCGATCATGCCGATCACCACCCCGATTATTAGGGGCATAGGTAGCCGGTGCCGGCGAACTGGCCGGTGCTGCTGCTTTTTCTTTCTCGTCAGCCACAGTATTGTCTCCTTGCGAACAGTTTAAAACTTGAGTCCAGCTTCCCGGGCTGCATCAGCCAGGGCCTTGACCTTGCCATGATACCGGGCGGCTCCACGATCAAAAACGACCGCTTCGATGCCCTTGGACTTAGCCGCTTCGGCGGCACGTTTTCCAGTGACCACCGCATGGGCCACATTGGCGCCCTTGACTTCTTTCGGAGCCGCCTTGTCGCGGGTACCCACCGCCACCAGGGTTTTGCCGATTCCGTCGTCGATAAATTGGACGTAGATATGTTGACCGGTGAACTTGACGCTCATCCGGGGACGTTCCGCCGTGCCAGCCAGCTTCTTGCGCACGCGCCAGTGGCGACGTTGGGCGAGCTGATGTTTGTGTTCGATATTCATCCTGCGAGTAAAATAGAGGTTGGAATTCTGAAGGCTTACTGAACAGTCTTGCCTTCCTTCCGGACGATCTTCTCGCCGACGTAACGGACACCCTTGCCCTTGTACGGTTCCGGCGGATAAAAGCTGCGCACTTCCGAGGCCACGCGACCAACCATTTCCTTGTCAGCGCCATCCACCGTCAGCTTGGTGTTTTCCTCAACCGTGACCTTGATGCCGGCCGGAAGCGCGTAATTGATCGGATGGCTGTAACCCAACGCGAGGTTGAGGTTGGTGCCTTGGACGGCCGCCTTGAATCCGACGCCATGGATCTCCAGCTTCTTCTGGAAACCCTCGCTGACGCCCTTGACCATGTTGTTGATCAACGAACGGGCGAGGCCATGCATGGCCTTTGCTTGGGAGGTCTCGGAGGCGCGAGTCACCTTGACTGCGGTACCTTCCACCTGGGCCGCAGTGTGCGCGGGCAGGTTAAGCTCCAACTTCCCCTTCGGGCCTTCAGCCGCCACTCGATTCCCGGTAACGGTCACTTTGACCTTTGCCGGAATCGCCACGGGACTTTTGCCAATACGAGACATAAATAAATCCTTACCAAACGTAGCAGATTAGTTCGCCACCAAGATTTTGCTTCTTGGCGGTGGAGCCGGACATCAGCCCCTTCGAGGTCGAAACGATGGCCACACCCAGACCGCCCAGCACGCGGGGAATCTCGGTGGAACCGACATACCGGCGGAGACCGGGGGTGCTGATCTGGCGCAATCCGATGATCACCGGCTTGCGGGCTTTGTACTTGAGATCGAGGGTCAGGGTCTTGCCCTGGTCGCCAGCGGTCTTGAAATCAGCGATGTAACCCTCCTGCTTCAGGACCACCGCGACCGCCTCCTTCATCTTGGAGTGGGGCATGGTGACCGAAGGATGCAACGCCAGGCCGGCGTTACGGATGCGGGTCAGCAAATCGGAAATGGGATCTGAGGTCATGGCTTGAAAAATTTTACCAGCTGGCCTTGATCACACCCGGCAGCAGGCCGTTGAGGGCACGCTCACGGAATTCGAGGCGGGAGATGCCGTACTTGCGGATGAACGCATGGCGGCGTCCGCTAATGCGGCAACGGTTGACCAGTCGCACGGGGCTGGCATTTTTTGGCAACTTGATCAAGGCGGTATAATCGCCCTTCGCCTTCAACTCGGCGCGGAGAGCGGCGTACTTCTTGACAGTTTCCGCCTTCTTTTTGTTTCGTTCCAGCCAGGATTTCTTGGCCATAAAATCTCGTATTCCTAAAAATTATTTCGAAAACGGCATGCCCATCGCCTTAAGGAGATCGTAGGCCTCCTCATCGGTCGGGGCCGTGGTCACAATGATCACGTCCATTCCCTGGGTGCGCTTGATCTTGTCGAGTTCGATCTCGGGGAAGATCGTTTGGTCGGAGATGCCGAGCGAGTAGGTGCCACGGCCATCGAACTGCCGGGGACTTACACCGCGAAAGTCACGGATACGAGGAAGAGCGGCTGATACCAACCGGTCGAAGAACTCGTACATTACCTGGCGGCGCAGGGTCACCTTGCAACCCACAGCCTGGCCTTTGCGCAACTTGAAATTGGCGATGCTCTTGCGGGAGATCGTCAGGACCGGCTTGCGGCCACTGATCATGTTGAGCTCCTTGGCGGCTTCTTCCAATGAACCTTTTTCGAGCGAGACGCTCACACCCATGTTGATGACGATCTTCTCGATCGCCGGCACTTGGTGCGGGTTCTTGTAACCACGCTTGGTGGTGAGGGCGGGACGAACCTCTTCCTCGTATTTGACTTGGAGACGGGGCTTCATGATCAGCGAGAACTTGCGGTGGTCGTGCGGCGGGCCTCGTAATCGGCCACCTTCATGACGTTGGAGACATGGACTGGTCCTTCGAGCCAGAGCAAACCGCCCTGGGGCGACTGCTGACTCTTGCGGAGATGGTGCAACACCGGCTTGACCAAACGGTCTTTTTCAGCCCGGTTGTTGTCGCGGGAGCGGTCATCGCTACCCTCGAGCACCACTGCCTGCTTGGCGGTAAGGACCTCGGAAATCTTGCCTCGCCGGCCTTTGGAGGCTCCAGCGATGACGACTACCTCGTCCCCTTTTTTAACGTGAAACTTGACTGGCATGGAACAATTCCCTTCTTAGATAACCTCTGGGGCCAGCGAGATGATCTTCATGAAGCGCTTTTCGCGCAACTCACGTGCCACCGGCCCAAATATACGAGTCCCCTTCGGTTCGCCTTCCGCGTTGATAATCACGCAGGCGTTGCGATCGAAACGGAGATAAGAACCATCGGAGCGGCGAATGGACTTTCTGGTCCGTACCACCACGGCGGTGCAAACCTCGCCCTTTTTCACGGTACCATCGGGAGCGGCCTCCTTGATATGGACCTTGATGATATCACCCACCTCGGCGTAGCGCTGGTTACGACCGATCACACCGATGGCCCAAGCGAGCTTGGCGCCGGTATTGTCGGCCACGTCTAAACTGGAGCGAATCTGAAGCATGTTATCCTTTTATATCAGGCGGCGGCTTTGACCGAGCCGTCAGGGTTCAATACCTCAGTGAGGCGCCAGCGTTTCAACTTGGAAAGCGGCCGGGTTTCCTCGATGCGAACGAGGTCGCCAACCTTTGCGAGGCGGGCTTCGTCGTGGGCATAGAGTTTCTTAAAGCTGGTGATCACCTTCTTGAATTGAGGGTGCTGGAAGCGGCGTTCCACTTTGACGACGATGGTTTTCTCCATTTTGTTGGAGACGACCTCGCCGACGCGCTCTTTGCGTTTTCCGCGGACCTGGGATTCTTCAGCCATAGTACGTTAAGCTTTTTTTGCGGGTTGGGCGCCGGCCTTTTGGGTCGCGCTAGTCTCGCAGCGGGCGATTTCGCGGCGGATCTCGCGCAGCCGATGCGGTTTTTCCAACCGAGCGGTAACCTGCTGTAGGCGCAGATTGAAAAGTTCCTTGCGGAGTTCGCGGCTTTTGGCGGCCAGCTCCTGCGACGTCATGTCCTGATAATTGTTAGTGCCCATGTTACGCTTTAGCCGAGTTTATGCCGCGCAATAAATTTGGTGGGGATCGGAAGCTTGGTAGCAGCCAATCGAAAGGCTTCCCGGGCGAGAGCCTCGGGCACACCATCGATCTCGAAGAGGACGCTGGCCGGGCGAATAACTGCCACCCAGGACTCAACGCCGCCTTTGCCGGTACCCATTCGGACTTCCAAGGGCTTCTTGGTGAAGCTCTTGTCCGGAAAAATGCGAATCCAGACCTTGCCGCGGCGCTTGAGATGGCGAGTAATCGCCACGCGAGCTGCCTCGATCTGCTTGGTGTCCATCCAGCATCGTTCGAGCGACTGTAGTCCGTACTCGCCGAATGCCACGGTATTACCGCGCGAGGCTATGCCTGTTCGGCTTCCACGCTGCATTTTTCGGTACTTAACCCGTGCGGGCATCATTGCCATAGCGATATCTCCCTCTCCAAAAAGTTGCTTTACTGTTTACTTGCCCACAACGGCTTCTGGCCGACGTTCTTCCGAACGTTCACGGCGCGGGGCATTCAGGGGTTCGGCCTTTTCGGGCTTGTCGCCCTTTTTGATCTCACCCTTGCAAATCCAGCATTTGACACCGAGCTTGCCGTACATCGTGCTGGCTTCAGCGAAACCGTATTCGATGTTGGCGCGCAGGGTATGCAGAGGCACCCGGCCTTCGTGGTAAACTTCAACGCGAGCCAATTCGGCTCCGCCCAGACGACCGCCACAACGAATCTTGATGCCTTCGGCACCCAGGTCCATGGCCAGTTGAACGGCCTTTTTCATGGCGCGACGGAAGCTGATCCGGCGTTCCAATTGCATCGCCACGTTCTCCGCGACGAGCTGGGCATCCAACTCCGGGGTCTTAACCTCTTGGATGTCGACGTAGATTTCCTTGCCGGTCACCTTCGAGAGCTCTTCCTTAAGCTTGTCGATTTCCGAGCCTTTGCGACCGATAACCACACCCGGGCGGGCGGTGAAAATCGTCACGCGGCAACGGTTGGCATGACGCTCGATCTGGATCTTGGGCACCGAGGCCGATTCCAGTTTCTTCTTAAGGATCGAGCGAATCTGTTGGTCTTCGACCACCAAGGCGCCGAATTGCCGCTTGGGAGCGTACCACTTGGATCGCCATTCCCGGTTAATGGGAATGCGGAAACCGATAGGATTGGTTTTTTGGCCCATGGCTGATTAGTCGGTGAGAATGATCTTGATGTGGCTGCTGCGCTTGATGATCGGACCCGCCGAACCGCGAGCTTTAGGAGTAAACCGTTTCAAAGAACCCGCCGTCTGGGCATAGGCGCGATGAATGCGGAGAGTTTCGGGTTTGAGACCGTGATTGTTTTCCGCGTTGGCAATGGCCGACTGCAGGGTCTTGGCCACCGCGCGTGCCGACTTCCGTTGCACGAAGGCGAGGGTAGCCAAAGCTTCCTGGGCATTCATGCCCTGGATCTGGCGCACGACCTCCCGCACCTTTTGCGGAGACATGCGGAAATTTTTGAGTATCGCTTGAACTTCCATAGGTCTCCTACTTGGCCTCGGCCTTTGCCGTGTGGGCGCCGTGCTTCTTGAAGGTACGAGTGAACGAAAATTCGCCCAGCTTGTGACCCACCATGTTTTCCGTGACGAACACGGGGTTAAAGATGCGCCCGTTATGGACATTGAAGGTCATGCCGACAAAGTCCGGGGTGATGGTCGAGCGGCGGGACCAGGTCTTGATCGGGGTCTTAGACTTGGAGGTCTTTGCCTTTTCGATCTTCCGCTGCAGGCTGGGCTCGGTATACGGCCCCTTCTTTAGAGAGCGACCCATAGATTACTTGAGTTTCATTGGGCGTCCATCCCGGCGAACGAGGATGAAGCGGTTGGAAAGTTTGCGCTTGTTACGTGTGCGATAGCCCTTCGCCAAAAGGCCCCACGGCGAGGTCAGGTGCTGGCGTCCACCGCCACCCTTGGATTTACCCTGACCGCCACCGTTCGGATGGTCGACCGGGTTACGTACCATACCACGGGACATCGGGCGCATGCCACGATGACGGGAGCGACCGGCCTTGCCGAGCACCACGTTTTCGTGTTGGGCGTTGCCGACCGCACCGATGGTCGCCAGGCAAATCACATTGATCAGGCGAATTTCGCCCGAGGGCAAGCGAACTTGGGCGTAGCCGGAATCGCGGGACATCAAGGTGGCACTGCTGCCTGCCGAGCGGACGATTTGACCGCCGCGACCAGGGGACAGCTCGATGTTGTGAATCGGAAGGCCTACCGGGATGTTGGAAAGCGGAAGAGCATTACCGACGGAAGGAGGAGCCGTGGGGCCACTCATCACCGTGGTGCCGACCGTCAAGCCGGCCGGATGCAGGATGTACCGCTTTTCCTTGTCGGTGTATTCGACCAGAGCGAGACGGGCGCTGCGAATAGGATCGTATTCGATAGCGATCACCTTGGCTTCCATTCCCACCTTATTCCGGCGGAAATCGACGGTACGCACCTTTTGCTTGTGCCCACCGCCGCGAGCGCGTGCGGTCACACGGCCGTAGCTGTTGCGACCCCCGGTTCTCTTGCGGGTATATACGAGCGACTTCTCCGGGCGGGTTTTCGTTATTTCCGAAAAATCCGCGACGGTGATATAGCGCGTTGACGGCGTTAGCGGTCTAAACGTTTTCACTGCCCTTTAATAAAATTTCACACGGCAATCGCCGTTGTGTGCCTCACCATCACTCCCAGCCACTGGGGGTGGCTTGGTTATCGGTGGGGCCGATTCCCTTTCGTCAACAAGAGGCGAAAGGGAGCGCAGAGCTTACTGACGACGGGTGGTCTCGCAACACTTTTCTGACATTTTTGCGGAATTGGCCCCGCCGGGGGTCTGAAAAACGGCCTCAAACGCCAATGAAATTGCCGTTTTTTGAGCATTTCATTCTTTTTTGCAGAAGGGCCTCTTTTTCGTCCGTTGAAGCCGAAATTTTACCTTTTCGACGAAGATTTTCCGGAAATATTAAAGCACCGTTGCCTTGGCGCTTCAAAGTCCGGTAAAATCCACGGTCGTGCCGCAACAGCAAACGCTCAAACAGTCGATCGCCTTTTCTGGGATCGGACTGCACAGTGGGAACAAGGTCCAGATGATGTTTCATCCGGCCCCTGCCAATTCCGGTATCCGCTTCCGGCGAACGGACTTGGAGGGACGCCCGGAACTCGAAGCGAAGGTGGACTGGGTAACCGATACTCAACGTTCCACCACACTGGCCAAGGGCCACCTGAAGATTCACACCGTGGAACATGTGCTGGCGGCCTTCGCTGGAGCCGGAATCCACAACGCAATCATTGACCTGGATGCACCCGAGCCACCTATCGCCGACGGAAGTTCCCGGGAATTTGCCCGCTTGATTCGGGAAGCAGGCACCGCGGTTTTGCCTGAGACGGTCGAACCTTTTTCGGTTCGCACCCCCATTGAACTCACTGCGGGAGAATCATCCATGGCGATTTTTCCGCACTCTGGATTCAAGGTGACTTGCACCAGCAGTGATCGCCAGGGACGGTTTACCCAGTATTTTTCGATCGAGATCACTCCGGAGGTTTGGGAGAAGGAATTGAGCCACGCGCGAACCTTCTGCTTCTACGACGAGATTGAGTACCTGATAAAAAACGGATTGATCAAGGGTGGTTCGCTGGAAAACGCCATTGTCATCCGCGATGACGCCGTTTTAACCAATGAGCCGCTCCGTTATCGCGAAGAGTTCGTCCGGCACAAGATCTTGGACATCATCGGCGACCTTTCGCTGGTAGGCCGCCCAATCAACGCGCACGTCATTGCCATGCGTCCGGGCCATTTTGCGAACACGGAGCTCGCCAAGGCCATCGTGGCGCAAATGCGGAAGCCTCTGGAAGCAGCCCAGACGTTCGCCCCCCCTCCCCCGGCGGCGATTGAGAAAGCCACCGAAAAAGCGGCCGAGAAAAAGCCGGTAGCCAAGCTGCTCGCGACCCCTACCCCCACCTTGACGAACCTGGCGGAAACGGTGGTCAAGGATGGAGCGGTGCTCGATATCATCCAAGTGATGCAGGTTCTACCGCATCGTCCACCGTTCCTGATGGTGGACCGGGTGACCAAAATTGACGGCAACAAGATCACGGCGCTCAAAAACGTCACTGTGGGCGAATCCCATTTCGCCGGGCATTTCCCAGATCACCCGATCATGCCTGGTGTGCTCCAATTGGAGGCCATCGCCCAAGTGGCGGGTATCCTCATGATGCGTCAGGCGGAAAATGCCGGGAAATTGGCGTATTTCATGTCGGCTGAGGACGTCAAGTGGCGCAAGCCGGTGCGCCCGGGAGACACCCTGATCATCGACGTCGAAATGACCAAATTGCGCGGTAAAATCGGTAAAGCCAAGGGCGTCTGCTCGGTCGCAGGCGACACGGTGAGCGAAGCCAACGTCACTTTCATGTTGATGGATCGCTAATCATGCCCAACGAAATCCATCCGACGGCAATCATCCACCCGGGCGCCAAATTGGGCGAGGATTGCCAAATTGGGCCGTATTGCGTCATCGGGTCCAACGTCATCCTGGGAAACCAATGCCGACTCCACTCGCACGTGGTGATTGACGGCTACACGACCATGGGGGCGGACAACGAGGTTTTCCCCTTCGCCTGCCTCGGACTCAAGACCCAGGACTTGAAATGGAAGGGTGGAATCACCCGGGTCGAGATCGGTGACCACAACGTCTTCCGCGAGTACACCACGGTGCACAGCGCGACGTCCGACGGCGGCGTCACCCGCGTCGGGTCCCACAATCATTTCCTGGCCTATGTCCACCTGGCGCACGACGTCAACGTGGGAAACCATATCGTGATGTCGAATGTTGGCACCTTGGCCGGCCACGTGACGGTGGAGGACCACGCCATCATTGGCGGCCTCGCAGCCGTGCACCAATTCTGCCGCATCGGTCGATACTCGATGATCGGCGGCTGCTCAAAGGTTGTCCAGGACGTGGCCCCCTTCATGATCGCCGACGGCAATCCCGCGGAGACCCGTTTTGTCAATAAGGTGGGCCTGGAGCGGGCGGGATATAGCGCGGAGACGATCGCCATCCTGGTCAAGGCCTATAAGGTCCTGTTCCGCGAGGGGCTGACCGTGGCCAACGCCGTTGCCGCGCTGGAACATGATTATCCAGGCCATCCGGAGATAGAGGCGCTCATGGCCTTTGCCAAGGGCAGCGAACGGGGATTGACCAAGGGGCCGAGGGATTGATGCCGGGCTGCTGGTTTCAAATGCGGGATATCATAAAAGCCGCTTCGCGCCCCCGAGGGGCGCAGCAAGCATAGCCGGGGGCAACGCGAGTCTTCGAGCAACGCCCTCCGGAATCGGGACCGAGCGAAAGGCGCAAGCGCAATTGGGCCTAACCTCGAAGTAAACGAAAGCGCGAGCAGTTGGACTCCGTGTCGGCAACCAGGCGGTCACACGCGTTTGAGTATCAATACGGTGTGTTTGCTCGCGCATGCCTTTACGTCGCGATTTACGTCCGCTGGCGCTCGCTCTTTCGTTCCACCGTCTTTACCGGGGGTTGCGCTCGGGGACTCGCTCCACCCCCGGCTATGCTTGCGGCGGCCCTTCAGGCCTGAATCCTGCGTCTCGACCGCTGAAGCTGTGTTGGCGCTTTCGAATCCAACCGGACTCAAGCTGTCGGATCCGTCGTCCCCGCTTGCTCATCTTTCTCAACTGCATGAGTCCGGCTTGGGGCCTTTCGAGGTTCATAGTCGGACTGATTAGAATTCGCCCCGAAACCCGACTATAATCATATCTATTTGGCATCCTCAGTTCCCTCAAAATGCCCGAGTCTGTCATTCACACCAAGGGACAAAATAAAAACTGCAGCCGGGCTTCGAAAGCCTCCGGCTGCAGTTCTAAAATTGACGGCCCATACCGCAGATTGCGAAAATATCGGCCGAGGCGGTCAAATCGCCGCTATTTCGCCAGCCAGGGGGCCACGGATTCGTCGCCCCAGATCTCCGCCAGCTCCTGGCGGCGGCGGACCAGCGCCGATTTTTTGCCCGATACCAATACCTCGGCGGCCAGCGCCCGGCTGTTATAGTTAGACCCCATCACGGAGCCATAGGCGCCCGCGCTCATCAGGGCCAGGAAATCCCCCTCCCCGACCTTGGGCAGCGGGCGGTCCTTGGCGAAATAATCGCCGCTCTCGCAGATCGGCCCCACCACGTCGCTGGAGACCGTAGCCCCCTTTTTCAACTTGAGCGGGACGATCTCGTGGTAACTGTCGTAAAAGGCGGGACGGATCAAATCGTTCATGGCTGCGTCCACGATCACAAAGTTCTTCTTGCCGGTTTTCTTGATATACTCGACGCGCGTCACGAGGATCCCCGAGTTTCCTGAGAGAAACCGGCCGGGTTCGAGCAGAATCTTGAGCCCGAGCGGCTTGAGCAATGGCACCAAAGTCTCGGCATACGTCTTGGGTGTGAGTATTCCATCACCCTGGGGTCCTTCCCACCAGCTTGTCTGGCCACTGGCCAAGGCGTCCTGATAGACAATACCGATGCCGCCCCCGATGCTAAAAAAGTCGAAGCCGTATTTCCGGTTTAGCTTGTCGACCATGGGCGTGACCTTTGCAACGGCCTGATGAAACGGCTCCACATTGGTCAATTGCGAACCAATGTGCATCTGCAGGCCGCGCAACCGGATATTCGGCAGGCGGGAGGCGCGGGCATAAACGCCTTCGACCTGTTCAAAGGCGATCCCGAACTTGTTCTCATACGTCCCCGTTGTGATCTTGGCGTGGGTCTTGGCGTCCACGTTGGGGTTCACCCGAATGGCCACCGGGGCAACCTTTTTCATCCGAGTGGCGATCGTGCTGATGCGCTTGAGTTCCGCCTCGGACTCCACGTTGAAACAGTAGATCCCCTTCTTAAGGGCAAAGACGATCTCCTCTTCGGTCTTGCCCACACCAGCAAAGACACACTTGGCCGGATCCCCGCCAGCCGCCATGACGCGCTGAATCTCTCCCGCACTGACGGTGTCGAAGCCGCTGCCCAGATTAGCCAAGGAGCGAATGACCGACAGGTTGGAGCACGACTTCATCGCGAAGCAGATCAGGTGATCCAGCGGCGCGAGGGCGTTATCGAGTTTGGTAAAGTGGTCGGAAAAAGTGGCCTGCGAATAAACATAAAGGGGCGTGCCGTATTTGCGGACGAGGGTCGCCACGGACACCTCTTCGCAAACCAACTCACCACCAGCATAGCGGAACGAATGCATGACCCATCAGCGTGCCAGAGTCGGCCAGTTTGGGGCAAGAAGGGATATCCGCTAGGAAGAGGCAGAGGCGAATCTCTTTACTGCCCCCAACTTTGGTAATTCGGTTGTCAAGGCTTGCTGATTTCAGCAAGCACTCAAAGGCTGGGCACCTCCATGTTGCCCTGGCAAACCCTGAAGCGTAGTCCTAAAACCCGGTAGGGCGAGACTCCGTCGAGCCGTGACCCACAGAAGGGGGTTCGCACAAGAGTGGCAAGTGACTCCAACGGAGTATTTTATTGGGTTCAAATTAGGGGGCATCGGAGACTTCGATACCTCTCAGGTTTCTCTGAAACGAATCAACTCGCCGATAGCAGGGCTCGACGGAGTCTCTCCCTACCGGACTTGGACGGCCTTAAGGTTCGCCTAGGCCGACGACGATCACTTTGGTTTCCGGGGCAGTGTCGAGATGCGCCCAGAGGACAGCGCATCACGAACTCGTTCCCAAAGAGGCTGCCCACATCTTGACCGCAGCCTATTTGACATCATGATGCTTTCCTAGTGAACGACGGACATTCTTGATGACTACGTCGAGCACTCGCTGCGCGAAGCAATGCACAAATCACGTCAGAGCTTTAAGGAAACACCTAGTGGTACTTTGAGGTCCGCCTTGGCTCCAAAGGCAAACGAGCAGAGGAAACCTTTTGAGATCAATGCCCGGCCGCTAGGGTTGCGACGTGGAATTGATTCTACGAGTTTCAACAAACTGGTGGATGGATTGGAGGCAGATGCATTCGTCGAAAAAACGAGGAATCTTAAGCCACTACCTCGCCATTGAAATATAGGCAAAGCCGCCTACTTGATCTTGTCGCTCACCCAGTTCTTGGCGTCGTTTAGTCCTGATTTGACCTTGTCGAAAGACGTCTGGAAACCGCTTTTCACGTCATCCCAAGTGTCGGCTGTGGCGTCTTTGACTTTTTCCAATTGCTTACCCAAGGCAGCGGACTGTTCACGCAGCGCTTGGAGCCGCGGTTCGGCGTCCGCTTTGGCCTTGGCGCTGGCGTCCTTCAATTTCTCAGAAGCTTCCGCCAGCTCGCGGTTCATGGCATCCAAGCGCGGCTGCATCTTGGCTACGAACTCCGACTTCTGAGAATAAGCGTAGTCCTTCGCCGAGATCGCAGCTTCCACAGCCTCATCCTTGGCTTTCTCAAGCTTCTCCGCAGTCTGTTCTTTGAGGCTTCCTGACACGGGCGGAGCGACCGGCTTGGATCGTCCGAGGAAATAGAAGGCCACCGCAGCCACCACCAGGAGGACCAGAATCCAGACCGCAGCAGATCCTGAGTTGGATTGGGAACGAGATTTCATGCGGCGGCAATATACTACGCATTGGCCAAAGGCGCAAAACCTAGCTCGACGCCTGACGATGAAACCGTGAAGGCGCCTACTTCTTGACCTGAGCCACCAACGCGGACTTCAGCGGATCCGCGCACTTCAAAACGCTGCCGGCGCTGACGATTCGTCCCATGGCGTTGTTGGGGAAAGTGCCGAGCCAGATCATGCCGGCAATGCACGCCAGCAAGGCGACCTTGGCTCCGGGGCTCAGTGTGATGGGAGACAGATCCGGAGTGGTACCCCAGTAGATCGATCGGACCACCCCGAAGTAGTAATAGAGCGAGATGACCACGCCCACCAAGGCGACAGCGACCAATCCCACGTAAAGATGGCTGGATCCGGCGTACGCGAGAACCGACTTCAGCAACAGGAACTTACCAAAGAATCCGGCCAAAGGTGGAATACCCGCGAGAGAGGCCATCGCCAGTGTCAAGGTACCTGCCAGCAAGGGAGAACGTTGCCCCAATCCGGCCAGCGCAGTGATATCGTCGCCGTCGGTTTCGCTGAGAATGATCGACAAGACGGTAAACGCTCCCAGCACCGTGAATAGGTAACCCAATAAATAGTACATCACGCCGTTGACCCCGTCGGCGCTGCTGGCGGAAATGCCCAGAAGCAAGTAGCCCGCGTTCGCGATGCTGGAATAGCCCATCAGACGTTTCACACTTCGTTGGGGAATGGCGCACAGGCTGCCGTAGAGGATCGTGGCGGCGGCCAGAATGGCAAAAAGCACATGCCAGTGGGCAGTGATCGCAGGCACCGCAGCGAAAAGCACGCGGAGCAGCAAAACGAATCCAGCGGCTTTGGAGCCCACCGCCAGAAACGCCGTCGCGGGGGCTGGCGAGCCCTGATAGACGTCCGGCGCCCACATTTGGAACGGCACAGCGGCGATCTTAAAGCCCAGCCCCACCAACACGAATAACAAGCCGACCAGGAAGAGCGGAACACCCGCCAGATCCTTCTGGTGCTTGATGATTTCAGTAAAACTCGTCGTGTTGGCCGTGCCGAACACCAAGGCGATACCGAATACCATGAAACCCGATGAAAGCGCCCCCATGATCAGGTACTTCACACCAGCCTCCAGTGAAGCGCTTCGATTCCGTTGATAACTGGTCAGGATGTAGAAGGTGACAGTGATCAGTTCGAGAGCCACGTACATCAGCACGAAATCATTGGCCGACGCCGCCAACATCATGCCCACCAAAGCAAACAGAACCAAGGCGTAGAACTCCGTCGAGGCCGTTCCAAAACGGCCCGAGTATTCTGCGCTCATCAAGAGCACTATCGCCCCTGCCGCGAGGAAGAAGACCTTGAAGAAGGTGGCGAGATCATCCTGCACGTAGAGGCCGTTAAACGCCGTCGTCACCGAAGCCACATCCGATTGGAACAGGGCACTGAGTGCTAAAACGCCCAAAATGGCCGCCGCTCCGTGGGCCAGCCACTTCTTCGATTCTCCCGGCACCCAAATGTCGGCCAGCAAGGTGAACAGGCCCATCAGGACCACGATTATTTCCAGCCAAAGCAGCGAGTAGTTCATCTGATCGGAGCAAAAGGTCAGGGTTGGGCGGCGACTTTGGCCGTGGCGGCTGCGACCGGCGTGGCAGCCTTGAGTGTCGCTTGTTTTACGATCTCGGCAGCAACCGGCTTGACGCGGTCACTCAACAAGTTGGGAACAAAGCCGAAAACCAGCAGCGCCAGAACCAGAATCGCGTAAGGTGCCTGTCGCCAAAAACTCGAGGCATCATGAGCATCAGCCCATTCACTCCGAAGCTCGCCATGAAGTACGGAACGGATGGCCCGGAGCATGTAGACACCGCCAATAACCAAGCCCCCCCAAGCAGCAGCCGCCACTACCCAGTGGAAGGTCTTCCAGGCACCAAAAAGGACAGTGACTTCGCCAGCAAAATTAGCAAATCCAGGCACGCCACAACCAGCGAGGAAACAAATGATCATGACTGAGCCGATAAAAGGCATCCGCTTGAGGAGACCTCCCAGCTTGCCCATATCCAGCGTGCCGGTGTCCTGGCTAATCCAGCCGCTAATGGCGAAACTCAGGGCCGCGAGAAACGCGTGCGCCACCATCACGAGCACCGTGCCCGTAATACCGATGACACTGACACTCGCAATTCCAAGGAACGCAAAACCCATGTGTGCGAGGCTAGAATTACCAATCAAAAGATTCAGGTCGCGCTGCCGCATGGCCACGAAACCGCAGTACAGGAGATTGCCGACGCAGAGGATGGCCAAGACCGGCATCCAGCGAGCCACACCCTCCGGCATCAAAGGCAACGCGACCCGCAATAATGCAAACAAGCCTGCCTTTTTCAGGATACCCGCGTGCATCATCGCTGTGGCACTCGGAGCGCAGCCATAACCGGACGGTGCCCAGCTATGAAAGGGAAACAGACCCACCAAGGTACCAAAGCCAAACAACAGGCACGGGAAGATGATCGCTTGAGCCGCAGGCGACAGAGGGGTCTTGGCGATGGCGGCATGCAGGTCAACAATGTCCAACGACTGCGCCCCGCCTTTAACGTACAGAACGATAAGACCAACCAACGCCACCAAGGCTCCCAAGGTCAGGTACAACGTAATCTTGAAGGCCGCATAACTGCGATCCTCGCCCCGTCCCCAAACACCGATCGTGATAAACGTGGGCACCAGCGCCAGCTCATTGAAGAAATAGAAGGCAAACAGATCGAGCGAGGCAAATGCTCCGACCGCACCCGTGATCATCGAGAGCAACAGGATGTAGAACATCTTGGATTGCTTTTCGATCTTCCAAGAAACCGCCACCGCACAAAAGCCGACTACTGCAGCCGCCATAATCAACCCGATCGCGATACCGTCGGCACCCACATGGTAATTGATATTAATCCCGCCCAATTTAACCCACTCGATCTTCGATTCGAACTGATAGCCGGGAAGTCCCGCTTTGAAAAGGAAGAAGGCCAACAATCCAAAACAGGCGGTGATCAGCGACCCCAACAGGGCTGCGCACCGGATGACGAATTGGTAGTTCGCCGGGATCAACAAGATGGCCAGCGCCGTTATTATCGGCGTCAGGATAATGTAGTTCAGGAGAGACATGGACGATTACTTAATGACGAGCCAGGCCACAAAAACGATACCGACGGCAAACAGCAACGTGTAGGTTTGCAGGCTGCCGGTTTGCACCACGCGCAACGCCCGACCAGCGATTTCCACCGTGCCGGAGATTCCGCGCACACCCAGGCCGGAAATGATCCACTCGTCAAACCACCCGGCAATACGGCTTACCAAATCATGCAACGGCACAAAGATGGCCTCGTAAATCTCATCGAAGTAGAAACGGTTGCGCATCGCCCGGGACCAAACACCCAGCTTCGCGGGCAAAGGATCGGTCTTGGCGTTCCAGTAACAGGATACGGCAGCACTGAAACCGAAGATCACAGCACCAAAGCCGAAGATAGCGGCGATGGGGTTGTGGTTGAACGGCCCGAAGAGGATATCGCCTGCGTGAGCATGATATCCGGGGACAAACTGACGCGTCAGGAACGAACCCACCGGCAGCCAGGCAAGGCCCCAGCTTGGCACCGCCAAGATGATCAACACCCACCGCATAGGCGCGGGTGACTCGTGCGCATGCCCTGCTTCCTCACTCCGCGATTTGCCGAAGAAGGTCACGATGACCAAGCGGAACATGTAGAAGGTGGTCAACGCCGCAACCAGCACCGCAACCCCGAACAATACGGGGTTGTGCTCCAGGGCTGTGACGAGAATGTCGTCCTTCGAATAGAAGCCACTGAACGAAGGAACCCCCGCCAGCGCTGCCGTGCCGATTACAAAGGTCCAGAAGGTCACAGGTAATTTGAAGCGCAGGCCGCCCATTTTCCAAATGTCCTGCTCGTGATGGCAGGCATGGATCACCGATCCAGCGCCGAGGAACAACAAGGCCTTGAAGAACGCGTGAGTGACCAAATGATACATGGCAGCGCTGGGATTTCCCGAAGGAGCTCCCAAACCTGCCGCCATCACCATGTAGCCCAACTGGGACAGCGTCGAGTAGGCGAGGATTCGTTTGATGTCGTTTTGCTGGACGGCCATCAACGCAGCGAGCAACGAGGTGAATCCGCCGATCCACGCCACAATATCGGCTGCGGAAAACCAGCTAAGAAAACTCAGTGCATGAGGCCAGGCTGCGGGCAGGGCCAGGAGAAAATGCACCCGGCACAGCATGTAGACACCGGCGGCCACCATGGTGGCCGCATGGATCAGGGCGGACACCGGCGTGGGACCTTCCATTGCGTCCGGTAACCAGACGTGCAGCGGAAACTGGGCGCTCTTGCCCATGGCTCCCATGAAAACCAAGACCCCGGCCAGACTGGCAAACCGACCGAGCAAAGCCGGATTGTCATGAAACTTTGTCGCCAGCTCGCTGAAGTTCAATGAACCCGCCGCCGACCAAACCAACAGGATTCCCAAGATGAAGCCAAAATCGCCAATACGATTGCAAAGGAACGCCTTCTTCGCCGCGTCGCCCGCAGCGGGGCGTTGGAACCAAAAACCGATCAGCAAATAGGAGGAAACCCCGACCAACTCCCAGAAGATGAACATCATCAACAAGTTGTCGGCCAGGACAATGCCCAGCATGGAAAATACGAACAGGCTCAGTGTTGAGAAGAAGCGACTGAAACTCTTATCCTCGTGCATGTAGCTGTACGAGTAAATCATCACCAACGAGCCCACACCCGTCACTACGAGCAACATCAGATTCGTGATTCCGTCGAGATGCATGCCGATGCGGAAATCAAGCCCTTCGATTGGGAGCCAATGAAATGGGGTACACTCCACTGATTGCCCGCCGTAGGCGGCAAACAGGGTGAAGCTGAGGATGAAGCTCAGTACAACCCCGAAGATGTTAAACCCGGCGGTGAGATTCCGATCCTTGCGGGTCAGGAACCAAGTGCCGAGCGAACAGATCAGGGGAAAGAACAGCACCATCCAGGCGATATCCTGGAGCTTGGTGGCGTTTTCGGCGACGTGATGTGCGGCTTCCATGTCTTTCAGAACTTAAGCGACGTCAAGTCTTCGATGTGGGCGGTTTGGCGCTTGCGATAGAGCGCGACGATAAGGGCGAGACCCACTGCAACTTCGGCAGCGGCGACCGTGATTACGAAAAACACCATCACCTGGCCATTCAGGTTGTTGTTGAAACGGGAGAAGGCAACCAGCGCGAGATTGGCCGCGTTGAGCATCAACTCCAGGGACATGTAGATGACCAGCAGGTTGCGCCGCGCCAGCACTCCGAAGAGCCCGAGGCAGAACAGCAACGCGCTGACGACCAGATAATGATTCAAACCGACAGTCATGAAATTTGGCTTTCCCCTATAAATCCCGGGTCAAAAAACTCGTTCCACCGCGTTATTTCAGGTCCTTCTTACTCAGTAAAATCGCCCCCACCATGGCCACCAACAGGAGGAGAGACATCACTTCGAAAGGCAAAACGTACGCTTTAAAAAGAATGCC
>DATJII010000333.1:0-8219 GCA_035493435.1 Candidatus Limnocylindria bacterium
TGATTTATAATTGAAGAGGCTTGCCTCGTCGAAAACTTCCCCCGAGAATGAATCCCTGTTTGCCCGGCGAGGCGCACATCCAAGGAGGCAGAAGATTGCGGCAGCCCAGGTCGCTGTGCGCCCTTTCGGCAAGGATCCCAATCGCGAGGGTTGTTATACTGCCCTGACGATCCGGTGACGTTCTTCGGATCTCGTGTATTTCGTGGTTGGTCCGCGTCCATTCCCGGCCACTTCACCGCACTGGACGGACGGCTTGGAAAAATCCAAGTTACCGGCGGTGAAACCATTGGACATCACGGCGTTTCCGGCAGAGCTGGCCATCAAATGGGATGATGGGCGGGAAGACTTCATCGCCTTCGAGAATCTCCGCCGGTTCTGTCCCTGCGCGGGCTGCATGGGAGAGAAGGATATCATGGGCAACCTGTACAAGGCGCCGGAACGTCCCTATGCCGCGCAATCCTTTGTGCTGCGCCGGTTGGATTGGATCGGGAGTTACGCGGTCCAACCGGTTTGGGAGGATGGCCATGCCTCGGGGATTTATACCTGGGACTGGTTGCGCCGGGTAGCCGACGCCCAGAATACGCCGCCACAAAGCTGAAATGTCGACGCTCACCCCACAGCAAACGGCTGCCATCCAGGCCGTTGGAAATGTGTTGGTGGTGGCGGGAGCCGGCACCGGCAAGACCGCCACGATGGTGGCGCGGGTGCTGGATCAGGTGGATCGAGCCGACAATCCGGTGCTGCTCGACCGGATCCTGATGGTCACCTTTACTCAAAAGGCGGCGGCGGAAATGCGAGCCCGGCTGCGCAGCCGCCTGGAAGAACGTCTGCAAACTTCTGTCCGGCCCCAACTGATCGCACGCCAGCTACTGCTGCTGGATCGGGCTTCGATTGGGACGCTCCACAGTATCTGTCTTTCCTGGGTCCGCGACTATGCCAGTGAGTTGGGACTCGATCCGGGCTTTCGGGTCGCCAACGAAGTCGAAGCGTGGCGGCTTCGGCAGGCGGCGCTGACGGCGGTATTTGAAGGCATCTATACTTCTTCGGAGGCGATCGATGCGGATGCGCGCGATTTGCTGCACCGCTATTTTGATGACGACGAGGCCCGGGCGCGGAGGACCGTCCTGCGCGTATATGACCACATGCGTTCATTGCCCGACCCCGCCGACTGGCTGGACCGCCAGCAGATGGCGTGGGCGCAGTCGGAACCGGAGAGCTGGCGGCAGGAACTCTTGGATTATTTGCCAGAATGGGTTGGACGATGGTCCGGACACTTGCGACGGCTGTCGGGGGAGAACTGCAAGGCGCCGGATTGTTTGCGGGTGCTGGATTCGCTCGCGGCGCCACCCTTCACCGTCGGAAAATATGCCGACGGATTCCGCCGATTGATGGCGCTGGACGAGGTGTGGCCACGAGGCCGAAAGACTTCAGATCGGCCACCCTTGGAAGCCCTGTTTGACGAGGTCCTCTTTTTATTGAGCACCGTGTCGCCGCCTGATGCCGGGAACTCCGATCCCCTGGTCGAAGATTGGAATATAGTCCGGCGGCCCGTGGCGGCTTTGCTGGCCCTGGCGGGGAGATTCAGCGTCGAGTTCGCCACGCTCAAGGGGCGGGAAAAGGTGGCTGACTTCGCCGATATTGAACAATATACCCTGGCCCTGCTTTGCCTGGGCGATGGCGCAATGGCCAGGGAATTGCGAGGCACCTGCCAGGCCATCTTCGTCGATGAATACCAGGACATCAACGCGGCGCAGGACGCCATCCTGAAGGCCGTGTCCGCACCGCTGCCGCCCGGCAACCGATTCCTGGTGGGGGACCTCAAGCAGAGCATCTACCGCTTCCGCCGGGCCGATCCGCGCCTGTTTAATGATTATATAGGACGCTGGGGAGCGGACGGCGATGGCGGAAAGGTCCTGACGCTCACCGCCAATTTCCGGAGCGCCGAGTCCATCGTCGGTTTCGTCAACGCGGTGTTCCGGCATCTCTTCGAGCCGGGCGTTTCCGGCTTTGCCTATGACGAACATTCGGCGCTGCAGTTTGGCGCCCCCGAAGCACGGCAACACGTGGCGCAGGAATCTGGCAAGGCGCGGGTCGAGGTGTTGCTGCAATTGACCGGCGGAACGGAGAGCAACGGGGACGAATCGGTTTCGGCATTGGAGGTGGAAGCATCCGCAGTGGCGGCCCGCCTGGCGGAATTGCGTGCGGGAGGCTTTCAAGTCGTCGATGAGACGACCCATTCGCTCCGGGACCTTGAGTGGGGTGATATAGCTATTTTGCTGCGTTCGCCTGGAAGCAAGGCCCAGGCGTTTGCCCGGGAACTGGCCCGGCACGGAATTCCGGTGGCTCTGCGAAGTGGCGGTTTCCTTGAGCAATTTGAAGTCCGCGACTTGTGGAACCTGCTCCGCATCCTTGACAATCCCCTGCAGGACTATCCGGTGGCCGCCGTTTTGCGTTCTCCGCTGGTGGGTCTGCGGGATGTCAATGACCTGGCGCTCTTGCGGCACTTATATCCGGACGGTTTGCTTTGGGATGCGTTGCGGGCTTTCGATCGCGGCGCACCGGCGGATCCCAGGGCGGCCGCAGCTTTGGTCCCCGGGCAGAGGGAAGCGATGCAGTCCAAGATCGGGCGTTTTCTGGAGCGCTATGACCGTTGGCGCGATATTTCCCGGCGGGGTCCGGTGAGCGCTCTCCTGGAACTCGTGCTGGACGAGACGCTCTATGAGGCGTTGGGGTCCGCCGGGGAGACTGACGGCTTGCGCGGGCAGACCCTCCGCCAGTTTGTCGAATTATCGCATACCTTCGAACAAGGCATGCCCGGCGGTTTGTCTCGATTTCTTGCTTACCTGGAGGATTGCCAGACCTTGGAGGCGACGGGTTTGGGCCAGGAAGCGGCGGCGGTGGACGCGGTTCAGATTATGAGCGTCCATGCCAGCAAAGGCTTGGAATTTCCCGTGACGGTGGTCGCCAACCTTGGAGGAACCTTCAATGAGCGCGACCGGGCCGAACCCTTTTTCATCGACGAGGAACGTGGCGTGGCACCCATCGTGGTCACGACCGACGGGCGTTCCTATCCCAGTTCGGCTTTCTGGCTGGCTGGGCGTCGGCATCGCGCGCAAATGCTGGCGGAGGAGTTGAGGCTGCTTTATGTCGCTTTTACGCGGGCACGTGACTTGTTGATTCTCTCTGGCACTTATCCCGCCAAACGCGCGGAAGACAAATGGCCGGTGTCGTTGGGCGAGAGTGGTTTGCTGGGGGCTCGACGTCCCTTGGATTGGCTGGGCCCAGCGCTAGGCGAGGCGTCAGGTAGTCCCGGCTGGTTCCTGGAGCCCACGGGCATCAATAGTTTGTTTGCCTGGAAGGCGGTGGAGCCAGGTCGTCGTGTTGAGCCTCACGTCGAGTCTGCTGTCGATACGAGTGCGACGGCGGACCGGGCCGCTTGGACCGAGGAAGACCTGGCCGGTGCCGCTGAACGCTTTCGCTGGCGATATGCGGGTGAAGCCTCCACCCGCGAACCTGCCAAATCCGCGGTCACCGTCCTGCGAAAACGGAGTCTCCTCGACGGAGTGGATGAAGCGGGAACCTATATCGAAGGAGAGGTTCCCCGCCGTCCGGGCCGTGATTCCACCGCCACCGCCGCGGGGGCGGCCGATCGCGGCACGGCTCACCATCTATTTATCGAACTTCTGGATCTGGCGCGCCCTTGCGACCTGACCGATTTGCGTTCGCAGGCGGACGGCTTGATGGCCACTGGGCGGATGACGGTGGAGCAGCTATCGTTGCTCGATTTCGCCTCGCTCGCCCAGTTCTGGTCATCGTCCTTGGGTTCCGCCTTGAGGAAGCATCGCGACCAGGTTCGACGGGAATGGGCCTTTACCGCCGGATTCTCGGTCGGTGAATTGCGAAAAATCGGCATTCCCGTGGAGCTCGGCGTTCCGGACGACGAGCGTATTATTGTCCAAGGTGTAATCGACCTGGCGTGGGTGGGAAAGAAAGGCATCCAGGTGCTGGATTTCAAGACTGACCAAGTCCAGCCGGACCAAGTGGCGGTAAAGGGCGGGAAATACCGCCCGCAACTGGCGCTCTATGCGCTCGCCCTGGAACGCATTCTCGGCGGAACCGTAACCGAACGTTGGTTGCACTTTTTGACCCCGCAAATCACCCTTCGACTCGAATAACGAATCGGTTTTCCTATGACATTGACCCGCTTATTGCGATGGAGCGTGGCCTTGGTGGCTTCGGCCCTCTGCGCCGCCGCCCAGGTTCCCGCCCTCTGGCACGCGCATTCGCACAACGACTACGAACACGAGCATCCGTTGTTCGATGCCCTGGCCCAGGGATTCACGAGCGTGGAGGCGGACATCCATTTGCAGGATGGCGAGCTGATTGTCGCCCATTCACGCAAGCAATTGCGCCCTGAACGGACCTTGCGCGCCTTATATCTCGAACCGTTGCGACAGATCATCCGCACCAATCATGGGCGGGTACATCTTGACCGCCCCGGGTTTTATTTGATGTTGGACTACAAAGGCGACGACCAGCTTGGCACGGGTGAGGCAATTCACCAGAAGGTCTGCGAACAACTCGCCGAGTATGCCGACATTCTTACGAAGTTTGATGGGACCAATGTTGAGACCAAAGCCGTTACGGTAACTCTGTCAGGATCGCGTCCCGAGGCCATGGTGACCCAAGAGAAGCAACGCTGGTGGGCCTTAGACGGAAAGATCGAGGCGTTACAACCCGGCATTCCCGCCTCGTTGACTCCTTGGGTGAGTCTGGATTGGGCAGATCAGTTCAAGTGGAAAGCCCGGGCTCCTATCACCGCCGAGGAGGAAGCGAAACTGAAGGTCATGGTCGGCCAGGCACACGCCGCCGGCCGGATCATTCGTTTCTGGGGCGCACCCGATAACGAACGCTTCTGGGAATGTGCCCGTCGTAACGGGGTGGATCTAGTCAATACCGACAAGCTCCACGAACTCGCCGTTTGGACTGCGGCACATCCGGCGTTGGAGAGACCGTGATGCGCAGAAATAAAGAAAGAGAGGAGGCCCCTCCAGACCTCCCCTCCGAACTGCACTGCACTAACGCGGCCCGGGAGCGTATTGACGTTCCCCGAGAGATTCCCGGGCCGAAATCCAGCCGAACTTTGGTTAGTTCGCGTTGATGCTGATCTGCCGGGGCTTGGCTTCTGCGGCCTTCGGCAGGGTGACGGTCAGTACGCCGTCCTTGTAAGCCGCCTTCACCGCATTGGCGTCCACTGCCACCGGTACGTAAACACTGCGTTGGAAACGTCCCGCGACGCGTTCACGGATATGGTAGCCGTTTTCCTTGCCGTCCTTCTCGCGTTTGCGCTCGCCCGCCACGGTCAGTACGCCGTCGTGATAGGAGACTTGCACGTCGTCCTTGTTCACCCCGGGGACTTCAGCGGTTACGGTCACGTTTTGCTCGTCCTCTTGGACATCCAGAGCCGGGGCATAAGCCGCCGCCTCGACGTTGCCGTTGCCGCGATCAAAGATGCGGTCAAATTCCCGCTGCAGTTCGAAGAGCGGCGAGAAGGCGCTCGTGGCGTAGCCAGGATTCCGTCGAATGGTAGTAAGCAGACTCATATTCTTTCTCCTCCGTAGATTTTGTTTTGTCAGCGACGCCCCTCATTGGGGGTGTCTGTGGGTAGCAGGTAGCTTACGGAATGCCGGACTCTCTCGAGGTGTTGGTGGATTGATTATCAACGACTTACGATGGTGCTGGACAACCAATAACCCTGGTACTGCGACAAAATGTGCCAGACGGAAACAGTCCTGAGAGCGTAAGTTTCACACTGTGTCCCAATCCTGAATTCCCCTTTGAAAACTGGGCATTTGTCCCGGGCGGACGTTTTCGGGTGGTTCTCAGGACGTTGGGGGAAAAGGGCTGAAATTAAATCCCTACTAAAAATATGGACTGGAAGGCCATTTTTCGGCACTCCGGAGATGAAATCTTTTTCTGAAGCAAGCACGATGGATGCATCTAAACCATTGGAAATGAGCAGATAACAACTTGAATCAAAAGGGATTGACGGATGGTCTCCGGCGAAAGAGAATAATCCTGAGTAAATTACTCAAGATTAACGCTGGCGGGTGCGATAAGAGAATGGTGCTCGAAAAAACCACGTGCAATACTGCACGGCGCTGCTGCAGCAATTACTGAAGATCGACAACGACATGACGGCAACTACAGATGCGACGACGGGTGCGAAGGCTCTAACACGCAACGAAAACCTCAAAATCGCCATTCCCACCCTCGCAGGCAACATTGCCGCGACCTTGGCTGATCCCGGCGCTGACTGCTTTTCGGCCGATGACGAGCAATTCCTTAAATTCCACGGGATTTACCAACAGGACGATCGGGATAAGCGGAAGACCGGCAAGGTGCACATGATGATGATCCGGGGCCGTATCCCCGGTGGTGTGCTGACGCCCAGTCAATATCGGGTATTTGACGATCTGGCCGACAAGCATGGTAACCAGACCCTGCGCATCACGACCCGCCAGAGTATCCAATTTCACGGTGTCGCCAAATCTGGCCTCGGCCAGTTGATGAAGGGCATCCATGAGGCGTTGCTCGACACCATCGCCGCCTGTGGCGATGTGAATCGTAACGTGATGTCCGCTCCGACGCCGGCCTCCGACGCGGTACGCCAGCAGGTTTACGAAGACGCACGCCGGGTTTCGGACGCGCTGCTGCCGGTGACCAAGGCTTACCATTCGATCTGGGTCGACGGGGTACAACTGGATCTGGAGTCGGGCGAGAACAAGGAGTTCGTTGACCCGTTGTACGGCAAGCAGTACCTGCCGCGCAAATTCAAGGCGGCCTTCGTCATTCCCCCAGTGAATGACATGGACGTGTTCACGAACTGCCTCGGCTTCATCGCGATCATCGAGAACGGCAAGCTGGCCGGATATAACCTGACGGCGGGCGGCGGCATGGGTCGCAGCCACGGCAACGAGGCCACGTATGCCCGGTTGGCGGACGTCATTGGCTTCATCACCCCGGACCAATTGATCCCGGTGTCGCGGGCCGTTTTGACCATTCACCGCGATTTCGGTGATCGGACCGACCGCAAGCACGCCCGCTTGAAGTATGTCCTCGCCGAAAAGGGCGTGGAATGGTTCCGCCAGGAATTGGAAACGCGCACGGGATTCACGATTGGTGCGGAGAAGCCTTATAAGTTCACGAAGCAGGGCGACCTTTACGGCTGGCATGGGCAACTGGACGGTCGCAAGTTCCTGACCTTGTTCGTTGAATCGGGTCGAATCAAGGACGCAGGCACTCGCCGCTTGAAGGCGGCGTTGCGCGCGATTTCCGAACGTTTCGACCTCGAGTTCCGACTTTCCGCCAACCAGAACATCATTCTGGCCAACATCAAGCCTGCAGACCAGGCCGCCATTGAGGCGTTGTTGGGTGAATACGGCGTGCGAACCTCGAACCAGGCGTCTTTGTTGCACGCCGCGTCGCTGGCTTGCCCGGCGTTGCCCACCTGTGGCCTTGCGTTGTCGGAATCCGAACGATACCTGCCGGGCTTGATCGATCGCATTGAAGCGTTGAACGCGGAATTGGGCCTGGAATCCGACGAGATCACGATTCGCATGACCGGCTGCCCCAACGGCTGTGCCCGTCCTTATATGGCTGAAATCGGCTTTGTCGGCAAAGCCCCGGGCCGTTACCAAATCTGGCTCGGCGGCAGTGAAAATGGAACGCGGCTCGCCCGTTTGCATAAGGACAACGTCAAGGATCCGGATATCATCCCCGAGTTGCGTACCGTTTTGCAGCAGTTCGCTACCACCCGCACCCCCGGCGAGCGGTTCGGTGATTGGGTGGAGAAGTCGCTGTGGAAGGCTTCGATTCCCGTGACGGTGCAAGCCTGATTGACCAACCAAGGCACCATCATGAGCAATGACTCCATCGCGCAAGCGAATGCCGAACTGAAAGGGAAAAGCCCGGTTGAGATCGTCCGCTGGGCAGTGGCCCGCGCCAATGGGCGTGCCATCGTCTCCACCAATTTCCGCCCCTTTGAGGCGGCGATACTCCACGCCTGCGTAGAGGTGCAGCCGGACATCCCGGTATTGTGGGTCGATCATGGCTATAATCGGCCTGCGACGTACCTGCATGCCGAGGAGCTGCGCAAGTCGCTTCAATTGAATATCAAAGCCTTCGTGCCGCGGATGACGGCGGCGCACCGCGACGCG
>DATJII010000334.1:0-16483 GCA_035493435.1 Candidatus Limnocylindria bacterium
CTTAGTACCGGCTGCGGAAATCACGGCGAGGACCGCGGTCACGGCCACCACCGCCGCCACCGCCACCACCGTATCCACCACCACCACCGCTGCCGCCACCAAACCCGCCGCCACCACCGCCGCCGCCGAAGCCACGGCCACCACCGCCGCCGCCACCACCGGGACGCTCTTCCTTGGGACGAGCTTCATTGACGGTAAGGGCACGGCCATCCAATTGGACGCCATTCATGCCGGAAACGGCAGCTTGGGCTGCTTCGGGAGTCGCCATGGTGACGAATCCGAAACCGCGGGAACGACCCGACATACGGTCGATCATGATGTTAACTTCGGCCACGGGACCGTGCTGGGCGAATGCATCGTGCAGATCATTCTCCGTCGTATTGAACGACAGGTTACCAACATACAACTTAGTATTCATGTGATGACTAACCCTGAGGACTGCGTACTACCAGGCTGTTCCCGACTGTCGGGTCTAAAATCATCACTGAAACTCGTTCCACTGAAGATTCCCATGCCTACGGTCAACTCTGCAATCTGACAGGCGGGTGCAATTTGCCCTAGAATCCCGAAGTAGCAAGCACAATCGCCGAAACTTACTTGCAACAGCAATCCATCTCTTAACTCGCTACACAATAACATGTTATGATTGTTACAAAGACCCGATCCGGTGTCTATTTCTTCGTTTTGACCCTCTTTTCGAGCCTCTGCGGCGAAGGTTTTGAGCCGTTTCCTGCCGCGAGTTGGCTACGATCAAACGCCACCTCGAACCTCCTCCCGTCTTCCAATACTCGCTCGCACCTGACTTGATCCGGCCCCCAAATCAAGTCACAGTTCGACCTATGCAGTTGACCGCAGAACAGCAGGCGAGCGCCCGACAATGGATTGCCGATGGTATGAAGCTCTCGGATTTCCAACGCCGATTGGAATCCGACTTTGGCCTGCGTATCACCTACATGGATGTCCGACTTTTGGTCGATGACCTGAAAGTCGTCCCCAAGGATCCCGAACCGCCGAAAACCCCGGCCGCACCCTCCGTCCTCGATCCAGTACCGGCGGCACCAGCCGCAGCCGAGCCCGGCACAGGTCTAAGCAAAGTTTCTGTAACCACCGATGCCGTCATGCACCCGGGCACGATGATCAGCGGCAAAGCCACTTTCAGTGACGGTCAAAAAGCCGTGTGGTACGTCGACCAAACAGGCCGGATGGGCTTGGCACCTGAAACCAAGGGATATCGCCCGTCCCGCGAAGACATTGAAGAGCTCAATCTCCTGCTGGATCGCGAATTCGCCAAGATGGGCATGTAGTCTCTGTCCGTCCCCTTAAGTCAAAAAGCCGCCCTTTGAGGCGGCTTTTTGCTTCTGGCGGGGCTGAATGCTTGGAATCCGATCAGGCGGGAATCGTGACGATATCCTCTTTGTCCTCGGTAGCCGTCAACGTTTCTTCGTCGGACGTGGTCTCTAGTGGGGCGAACCGTTCGCTGTTGAATCCCAGTTCGCCGTTCAAGCCTGTCTTCAAACCCGGATCTGGCGGGTTCAGCAATTCCTCCAACAGCACGCCGATCTCGCCATCCCGGGTCCCGGAATCATGCCGGAAATAGCTGCCCCGTCCGATGTACACGGCCCGCACCGTGTAGACAGAATCCTTGCGCGGCAGTTCCGCAAACAGCGCGGCGGCCGCTTTGGGAAACTCGTCATTGATACAAACCACTTTCTGGCCCTTGGTGAACATACTCGTCGATCAGTCGTGTCGAAGAAAAGATTGGCAAATCTGGACGAATCGTCAACCGGGACCGTGGGGGCAGAAGGTGTCGACACTCGCGAAGAGTCTGCCGTGCGGTTTAACAAGAAAGAAATCACAGCCAATTTTCCGTGAAGCTGGCTCCGCCAGATTTTGGCTCTTGGTGTTGCTGGGGTTTTCGGCTATGGGCATCGCGTGCAGGCTGCTGAAACCGACTCCACCCAACGGCGGGACCGTTTCCCGCGACAGATCCCGTTCATCATCGGCAACGAAGCGTGCGAACGGTTTAGTTTCTACGGGATGGTCGGCATCCTGACCCTCTACATCAAGAATCACCTGGGTAAAGGGGGGAATTTTGGCGCCGAAGTCTCCCATTATTTCAAGTTCGGGGTGTATTTCATGCCCCTCTTTGGCGCGTGGCTTTCGGATCACGTGCTGGGGCGTTATCGCACGATTCTTTACATCTCGTTCCTCTATTGCGCGGGGCATTCGGTGCTGGCGTTGAGCGACCTGACCGGATCGGTGGACGTCAAACTCTGGCTGCTTTACCTCGGCCTCTTCCTCCTCTCGATTGGTGGCGGTGGCATCAAACCGTGCGTGGCGGCATTCGTGGGCGACCAATTCCGGCCTGACCAAGGCCATTTGCTGCAAAAGGCATTTGGACTGTTCTATTGGAGCATCAACTTCGGATCATTCTTCTCGTTTCTACTGATCCCTCGTGTCGCCAAAGATCACGGCTACGGATGGGCGTTTGGCATACCCGGGATCGCCATGGGTTTGGCGACTCTCATTTTCTGGATGGGAAATCGCTATTACCGGCATGTTCCGCCAGCCGCAAACTCGGGCGGCAGTTATTGGGGAATGCTTTGGTATGCCGTGCGCAAGCAAGGCGAACGACAGAAAGGCGAAGGCTTCTGGGACGTCTGCCGAAATAACGGTGCCACCGCAGACCAGATAGACGGTGCGCGAAGTGCCACCAAAGTGCTTGGAGTTTTCGCCCTGATACCCTTCTTCTGGGCGCTTTGGGACCAGAATAGCACGACGTGGGTCATCCAAGGGGAAAGCATGGTACCTTATCAGATTCCGGCGACCGTGCTAGAGCTACCTTTGTTGGGGCCGACTATCAGATTTATTGCGGGCGAAACCATCGGTGCGGAGCAGATGCAGTCGATGAATGCCATCCAGGTGCTCGTACTCGTGCCCATCTTCACTTACTTGATCTTTCCCGGCCTGGAACGAATGGGTATTCGAGTCAGCACCCTGCGTCGGATCTCGGCAGGAATGCTGATGACCGCCTTTTCGTTCGTGATGATTGCCCTTATCCAGCGTCATTTGGATGCGGGCGAAAAACTGAATGTCCTGTGGCAGACCTGGCCTTACCTGGTCCTGACTGCGGCGGAGGTGTTGGTTTCCAACACGGCCTTGGAATTCGCTTTCCGCGAGGCGCCGGTGTCGATGCGGAGCACCCTGATGAGTTTTTGGTACCTGACGATTGCGGTCGGCAACTTGGGAGTCGCCCAGGTGTTCCGCTTGAATGTCAAAAGTACCCTGCCGGACGGTAAGGAAGTGTTGTATGTTTCCGGCGTAAATCAGTTCTGGATGTTTGCGGTGGCGATGTTTGTGGTGTCGATTGCGTTTGTGCTGGTGGCCCGTTGTTACCAGTATCGCGAAGAAACGGTTTCCAAATCAGCAGAGAGTCATTAAGCGATATGTACTTCGTCAAAGGCGGCGATCAGAAAGAATACGGCCCCGTTTCCGCCGAGCAGGTTCGGCAATGGGTGGGAGAAAACCGGTTGAACCAGTTCAGTCTGGCGCGGCGCGATGGCGAGTCCACGGTTAAGCCGCTGGGCCAGTTTGAGGAATTCGCCAGCCTTTTTACGAATGCGCCCCTGCCGCCGGGACCCACGCCCATACCGGTGGCGGTACCCTTGCCAACCGTACCCACCACCGGCCCGGCCTACGATTCGGCCAAGGCCATGCGGCCCACCCAACATATTGGTCCGGCGATTGGCATGATCGCGACGGGTGCGCTGAGTTTGTTAATGGTACTGGTGGGTGGCGCACTTATCGCGACCAAAGGGATCGACGGCTTGCTCAAGGAAAACCCGTTTCTTCGCGGCGGCGCACTACCGCCGGAAGCGATGGCTTTCGCCAAACTGGGTGCTTTCGCGGTTTACGGGCTGCAAGCGATATTCGCGGTGATCATCATCCTGGGTGGCATTTGCTTCCTACGTTTGAAGACCCGCGGCCTCGCGTTCGCGGCGGCGATCATCATGTCGATCCCCTTTTGTGGTACGGCCAGTATTTTGTGCCTGCTTGGATTGCCCATTGGGATCTGGGCCTTGGTGGTGCTTTCGAAAGGCGAAATCAAAGACGCCTTCGAATGAGTTGAAATGACTTCCGGGGAACAATCCACGCCTCCGCCTCCGCTCTTACGGGAGTCAGTCAGGCGGAAGGCTTCCTGGCCGATTTGGATCATCCTCGGCGGACTCGGGGCAACGGTCGTGCTCTGGCTCTTTGAGCCCCACGGCCAATTTTTTTATCCCCGCTGCTGGCTATATTCGAACACCGGTTTGCAATGCCCGGGCTGCGGTGGGCTGCGCGCGGCGCACGCCTTGCTCCACGGAGAACTGCGCGAAGCCTGGCGATTGAATCCACTGGCCGTGCTGCTGGCACCTTTCGGGGCTTGGTGGGTAGTGGTTGAACTCCTTAATCGGGTTCGTCAGGTTCCGCTCCGGCACCCGTTCCACCATCCCAAGTTCTGGATCGTCTTCGGGGTGATTTCGGTGGTTTTTGGAATCGCGCGAAATTGGCGGTGAACGAGTGACATGCCGGGCCCGGCCCGCTGCCGTCTCAAAAAATCGGGCAGTTGCTTCCCCAGACCTTGTCTTTCGGCATTTCTTTTTAGGGGCCTTCCCGTAGCCTTCCACCTGTGGAAGAAATGTCCAGCCACAACACACCGATAATGGGTGCGGGGGAGTCGTTTAAAACGACCCATTGGAGCGTGGTGTTGTCGGCAGGTCACGATTCCGAAAGCATAGCCCAGCAGGCCTTGGAGCAACTTTGCCAGGCGTATTGGTTCCCGCTCTACTCTTACGTCCGACGACAGGGACAAAACCCCGATGACGCCAAGGACCTGACCCAGGAGTTTTTCTCCCGCTTTCTGGAACATGGACGTTTCGCCCAAGCCGATCGCGAACGGGGACGATTTCGGACCTTTTTGCTCACCTCCCTCAAGCGCTTCCTGAACGAGGAATGGCGCCGGGCCAACCGGCAGAAGCGAGGTGGTGGCGTGGTTTTTACTCCGCTGGCGGCGGAAGACGCCGAACATCGCTTTTCCGCCGAGCCGCGTGATCACCTCGCGCCCGATCTCCTCTACGACCGCCGGTGGGCGGAGGCCCTGTTGGAACGCGTCCTGGCCCGCCTGCGCACCGACTACGATTCAACCGGACGGGCGGCGGTTTATACGCAGTTGCAGCAGTTTCTTTGGGGGCGACAGGCGGAGATTTCCTACGCGGAAATGGGAAAACAGCTCGGCTTGAATGAAGGAGCGGTGAAGGTCGCGGTTCATCGGCTGCGCCAACGCTTCCGCGAACTGCTGCGGGATGAGGTAGCCAACACCGTGGAGCGCCCGGAGCAAATCGACGAAGAACTCCAATACCTGCTGCAAGCCTTCGCAAAATGAGGTTCCGGCCGGATGACAAAACCGATCCCGATGCTTGGGCTTGGTGTCCCACCGGTAACCTTTGGCGGCGTTTGGCATATCAGTGTCGACTGAGTGATGACCATGGCAACCTGTGAAAAATGCGGCACGGCCCTGACAGCGAACGAATCCGGCGGGTTTTGTCCCCGCTGCATGATTGCGGATGCGCTGGGTGAGGAAGCGCCCTCCTCGACCGATACGTCGCGGTTTCAGAACCCGTTTTTCCATCGCTCCCTAGGCGACTACGAGCTTCTGGGCGAAGTGGCCCGGGGAGGCATGGGGGTGATCTACAAAGCCAAACAGCGCAGCCTGGGTCGGGTGGTGGCCTTGAAGGTTCTTTCGTCCGGGGAGTTTGCCAGCCCGGAATTTGTGAGGCGTTTCCAAGCCGAGGCCTCGGCGGCAGCCCGCCTCCAGCATCCCAATATCGTCGCCATCCACGAAGTTGGGGAACACGACGGCATCCGCTATTTCACGATGGATTTCGTGGAAGGCCCCAACCTGGTCCAGTTGATGGCCGGACGCGCCTTGGCACCCGGACGCGCGGCTGGCTATCTGAAGACGATAGCGGAGGCCATTCAGTACGCCCACCAACAAGGCATTCTTCACCGGGACCTCAAGCCTTCGAACGTGCTCGTCGACCCCTTCGGTGAGCCACGCGTGACAGATTTTGGACTGGCTAAAGAACTCGCGAGCGACTCCGAACTGACTATCACCGGACAGGTACTGGGCACGCCGGGTTATCTGCCGCCCGAACAGGCCGATTCCAGCCTTGGCCCCGTGACCCCAGCCTCGGACGTCTATTCCCTGGGGGCGCTGCTCTATTATATGTTGACCGCCCGCGCGCCATTCGTCGCGGGGTCCATGCAGGAAACCTTGCGGCAGCTGCTATCCGAAGACCCGGTGGCGCCAAGACTGTTGAATCCGGAGGTGCCAAGGGACCTGGAAACCATCTGTCTCAAATGCCTGGAGCGGGACCAGGCGCGGCGCTATGGGTCAGCGGCGGCGTTGGGGGAAGACCTTCGGCGCTACCTAAACGGCGAACCTATCGCAGCCCGACCGCCTTCCGCAGTGGGTCGTTTCACGCGGTGGTGTCGTCGGCGTCCAGCATTGGCGGCTGCCTGGTTGCTCGCGGTGGCCCTGGCCGTCGGTTCGACGGCAGCGGCTTTATTGATCGCCCGGGCGCAAAACCATACAAATTCCGCACTGCTAAAAGTGCAGAAAGCCGAAGCCGAAGGACGGGAACGGCTGCGGGACGCGCGACTGGCAGAAGCCCGGGCGACCTTGCGAACGACGCTCCCAGGTCGGCGTGCCAAGGTGCTCGAAGCCGTGCGAGCGGCGGCCGCAATCCGGCCCGGTGACGACTTGCAAGCTGAGGCCCTGGCGGCGCTGCTCTTGCCAGACGTGTTGCCGGTGGAAAGCTGGAATTGGAACCTCGGTGTTCCGGCGGAGACGACCTTCGATCCGACGGGAAGAATTGCGACTTTGCAATTGATGGGAGCCAACGGTCCCGCTGGCGGCCCTGCCAACTTGCGTCGATGGGGCGATACCAATGTTCTAGGACACCTCGAGATCGCGGAAAATAACCGGGCCATCGGCATCATGCGATTCAGCCCGGACGGATCCCTGGTGATGACACGGTTGCTGGACGATTCAGTGCCCGTCTGGCGCAGCGCCAACGGAAGCCTCGTCTTAACCCTGACCAACCAAGCACACCCAGGGGGAGAAATGCAGACGGAGTCGTTCAATGACGATTATGGGTTCACTCCCGACGGTCGCTTTATATTGGTAGGTCAGGCCACTGAAGGCGTCACGCTGTTTCGAATCCCGGATGGCAATGCAGTAGCCCACTGGGCCTCGACCAATCGTATCACCAGCCTGCGGATCGCACCCAATGGGCGCTACGTGGCCCTCGCCAACATCTCCGAACCGGACTATAAGCGGGTGACCATCCTGGAACTGCCCGACCTCAAGCCGGCACACGAAATCGAGTTGGCGGCGTCCTTCAGCGGATTCACCTGGACCCAGGATGGGAACTCGCTGGCCATTCTTTCCTCCGACAGCGCCGTGGGCATATATAACATGCGCGACGGCCACCTGGAACGCCGCATCGTCTGCCCCGGAGGCAGCGTGGGGGAACTGGTCTATATAGGAAATGACCAGCTTCTGGCCTTCCGCGGACGCGGAACAGCACTGCGGGTCCTAAGCGTCGCGACCGGCATGGAGGAACTCGCCATTGGCGGGTATGGCCCCAGTTCCATGGCACCCTCGCCCGATCGCAACACGTTCATCACCGTGGCGCTGGACGGAACGGCCACGCGGCGGCGATACCTGCCTCCAGTAGGGTTGGCGACGATGGTTCCGCCGTTTCCCGACGGAGTGGAAATGGGCTTGAATGCCTGCTGCCTCGATTTCACCCCGGACGGGCGCTGGATGGTTTCCAGCCACGGCCGCTATACGTTCATTCGTGAAACCGCCACCGGCCGGGTGGTGGATATGCTCGATGGCGGCAACCCCCAGGGCATTGAGTTCAGCACGGTGGTTTTCACCGAAAAAGGAACGCGTCTCCTTCGCCTTTCCACCCGCACGGGACTCCGCCGCCACCAATTGATTCTGAATAATGAAGGTGCGCCCCACATCGGGCCGGCGGAGGATTTGGACCGGGAAACCGGCTGGGTGATGGCGGACCGGTCCAAAGAAGGCGCGCGCATGGTGCTCGTGGGGCCGTTCAATGATCGGGTGAAAGTAATCGACGTCGATGCCGATGGGGTGCATCCGTTAAGCCGGTGGGAAGCGGTGGGCGTGAGTTCAGGAGCCCTGAGTCCGGACGGCACCCAAGTCCTGATCAATTGTGCAGCCGCCGGAAACCAGGTGGCGGCGATGCACCTGCGATTGCACCAAGTGTCCGACGGAGCGGTGTTAAAGGACCTGCCCGCGCCCGTGTCCTCCGATGTCTCCTGGAGTCCGCAAGGTGACATTGCGCTTACCTCCAACGGCCAGGGCCAGAGCATCCTTTGGAACACGGTGACGTGGGAACGGCGAGCCGTGCTGACTGGCCCGCTGGGAGGCGATATGACCACCTTTACGCTCGAACCCACCGGAAGTTTCGCGGTCATCACCCGGGACGAGAGTGTTTACCTGATTGAACCCAACGGGCGTGTTCGAGGCCAGATCGATCTGCGTGGCACCACCGGTCTCGCGGCGGGGATCCGGTTCCTGCCGGATGGGCGTCGATTCGCCATCCTGTGGAGGGATGGACGCACGGACGTCCTCGACCCGGAGGCCATGAGGGCGGGATTAAAAGAAATCGGACTCGGTTGGTGAGGGTGTAACCTTTCGCAAGAATTGGCATAGCAACGGTCAAGCGGGAGTCAGTCTGCGCAGGATTGGCGTCCCTCCGATCAGCTATGTGTATCCATCAACCGTTCATTGGCAGTTTAAGGCGGCTCCAAGCCGCCCTCCTTTTCCTGGCGTTGCTAGCCCTCCGGCCACTCAGTCAGGGCGAAGGATCCAACACGCTCAGCCTTTCCCCCACCAACGTGTATGTGCCCGACGGCACGGTGGGAATCCCGTACTCCCTCACGTTCACGCCGGGCGGAGGCACTCCGCCCTACACGTTTACGATGCCCGGAGGAGCCACTCCGCCGGGTATTTCCCTCTCCGCCAACGGCGTGCTCGGAGGCACTCCAACGTCCGTGGTGGGAAATTCGGCGTTCGTCGTAAGGGTTACCGACAGCCTCGGCCAGCGCGGCCAACTGGTGAAACAGATGCGAGTGTTGGCGGGTGGAGGCAATCCCAACCCCACTACATACACGCTGACCGTTATCAATGGCACAGGCGGCGGCACCTATAGTGCTGGAACTGTCGTGAACGTGACGGCCGCCCCCCCCGGCCCCGGCCAGGGCTTCAGCCAGTGGAGCGGAGCGGCCGTGGCGAATCCCACCGCCCTGGCGACCACGCTGACCATGCCCGCCACGAATGTCACCTTGACGGCCACCTACTATCAACTGACGCCGACCGACCTCACGGTCATTGGCGGTTCAGGCAGTGGCACCTATATGCCAGGGACTGTGGTGCCCATCGTGGCCGGACCACCCAGCCAAGGCATGACCTTCGACCACTGGACCGGCGCCAACTTCGTCAGTGCCGCGTCGCCCAGCACCACCCTGGCCATGCCCGCCACGGCCACCACGGTCACCGCCGTCTATACCAACCTGCCGGCGCCCACCCCCTTCCCCGGGATTGTGAACCCCATCCTTTTCGTCACCCAGATCCCCATTGGATTCGACTTTACCACGATCGGGTCCGTGTTCGGCAACCACCGGGCGACCACGGATACCGCGGGACGCGGCGGCGATCTTTATATCCGTTACCCGGACGGCTCCCTCAAGAACCTGACGGCGGCCGCTGGATTTGGCACCGGCACCGGATTCCAAGGCGCGAATTCCATCGCCGTACGCGACCCCTCGGTCCATTGGACAGGGACCAAGGCGGTCTTCAGCATGGTGGTTGGCTCCGCGACGGCGGCCAACCAGGCGGGCGTGGGTGTATGGCAGCTTTATGAAGTCACCGGCTTCGGCCTGGGCGAAACCACGGTCATCACCAAAGTGCCCAACCAGCCCACCGGTTATAATAATATCAGCCCCTGCTACGGCAGCGACGGGCGCATCATCTTCACAACGGACCGCCCCCGGTCCGGCCAGGCTCATCTCTATCCCCAACTGGACGAATACGAATTGGCCGCCACGGTCAGCGGCGTCTGGACCTTCGACCCGGCGACCGGCGACCTGTTCCAGTTGGACCACGCGCCCTCTGGCGCCTTCACCCCGAGCGTCGACAGCTACGGCCGGGTGCTTTTCACCCGGTGGGATCACCTGCAGCAGGACCAGGAAGCGGACCTGGACCGGGACGCCATGGCGAAGGGGCTCTCGATTCCTTATGGGACGTTCAACTACTCCGACGAATCCTCCAGCGCCCAGATCCTCTATAACAACAAGACGGAGGTTTTTCCGGAATCGCGCATCGCCAGCGGAAATGTCAACGGGCACACCTTCAACCAGTTCTTTCCCTGGATGATCAACCAGGACGGGACCGAGGAGGAAACCTTGAACCACGTGGGCCGGCATGAGATTGCCACCTACCTGCAGCCCAGCTTCAACAACGACAACAGCCTCGGCTATTTCTACAACGCGGCGGCCCGCTATAATACGAACTCCGCGAACAACTTCCTGCACATCAAGGAAGACCCGACCCACCCGGGGCTCTACTTCGGGACGGACTGCCCCGAATTCTCCACCCATGCCGCGGGCCAGGTCGTGACCCTGCTCGGCCCCGTGGGCCTGGACGCGGACCACATGACCATCGGCTATATCACCCATCCTGAAACCAAGAGTTTCACCGATACGCCCACGACCAATCATTCGGGACTCTATCGCGACCCGCTGCCGATGAGCGATGGCACCTTTGTCGCGGTGCACACGCCCAACACGAGCTATGAGACCCAGCGCGGCGTGGGCTCGGACTTCGCCTTCCGGTTGCGCACCTTGAACAAAGTCGGCGCCTACTGGCGCGCGGACCAGTATCTAACGGCGGGATTCAAGAAGAGCGTTAGCTACTATGGACCTGGTGGCGGCATGATCAGCTACAACGGTCCCCTGTGGGAAATGAACCCGGTCGAAGTGCGTTCCCGTCCGGTGCCGGTGACCGCGCCCACGCCCCTGGGCGGTCCCGAGCAGCAGATCATGGACGAGGAGAGCGTTGACGTGTCCACCCTCAAGTCCTACCTGCAGATGAACAATCTCGCGTTGATCGTGAGCCGCAACGTCACCACCCGCGACCATGCGGACCGCCAGCAGCCCTTCAACCTCCGCATTGCGGGCACGACCAACAAAACGGTGGGCACGAGCGGCAAACTATACGACGTAGGTTATATGCAGATCCTGCAAGCCGACCAGATCCGCGGATTCGGCCTGTACACCAGCAACTCCGCGCCGCGGCCGGGGCGCCGGGTCCTGGCAGAACCCCTGCACGACTCCGCGGCTGTGGCTAATAATATCAACCCCGCGGCCGGGCCCTCCGGGGCGGTCCAATTGGGGACCGATGGTTCAATGGCAGCCTTTGTCCCCGCGCGCCGCGCCCTCACCTGGCAGCTCACCGACACCAACGGCGGGCCGGTGGTTCGCGAACGTTTCTGGCTGACCTTCCAGCCGGGCGAAATCCGGACCTGCACCTCCTGCCACGGCGTCAATACCCGCGACCAGGCCAATCATCCAGCGCCTACCAACAAGCCGGAAGCGTTGCGCACGTTGTTGCAAAGCTGGAAGGCGGCGACGGGCCTGGGCGGCATCGGCGGCAAGACAGAGAGCAACTCCATGACCCTGAGTTTGCAGGGCCAAGCCTCGGCCGTTTACCGGCTGGAATCATCGCCCGACCTCATTCACTGGACCACCGTGGGAACCAATTCCACCGACAGCCACGGCGCGTTTCACTTCAAGGTGCAGACCACCGCTGACCTGCCTCGCCGCTATTATCGGATGAGCCAGTAGTCTTTCGTTTTCAGTGCAAAGTGCAACCTCGGCGGTCGGTCGGAACAACAAGGGGTTCCTGGCTGGCCGCCGAGGTCTTTTTGTGTCCCATCCCCTCCGCGTACGGAGCCTTGCGTACGACGCGAACTTGTTTCCCAAATGTCGAAACCTCGCGACGTAAATCATTCCCCGAAGGCGATCTACACCTTGTTCAACCCAATTTTGCAAAAAAGTGCCACTAGCGCATGGATCAACCTTGCTCCCCCACCCAATCGGTTCGTAGGGTGCCATCCGGTTGATCCGTAAATGCCTGCCGCAGATACCACTCACCAGCCAAGATTTCTTCAAGCCGCGCCGACGCTCTTACGCGCCTGCCTGGAGCATTTCGCCGACGGGATTGCCCTGGTAGATGCCACCGATCCCGAGCTCGCCATCGTCTACGTGAACCAGGGATTTGCCCGGTTGACGGGGTATAGTTTACCCGAAGTGCTCGGGAAGAACTGCCGCTTTCTCCAGGCGGGCGACTCCGATCAACCCGAACTCGCCCTGATGCGCCGGGCCATTGCGAAACGGGAACCGATCACGGTGACCCTCCGCAACTATCGCAAAAACGGCTCCCTGTTTTGGAACCGGATAGCGATTCAACCCATTCGTGTACCCACCGGCGAGGTCGCGTTTTTCATGGGAACCCTGCGGGACGTGAGTCACGAACGCGGCCTGGAAGAAAATGTCCAGCAGGCGCAGAAGTTGGAAGCCATTGGCATGGTAGCGGGCGGCGTGGCCCACGATTTCAACAACGTGTTGGGCGTCATTCTTGGAACGGCGAGCCTATTGCAGGCGGAGAATTCGGTCTCGCCCGAGGTGGCGTCGCAGATCGAAGTCATCGCCGACGCGGCCAGCAGGGGAGCGGCGCTGGCGAGGCAGCTACTCGCTTTTGGAAAGCGCAGCCCGCGCGAGCCGAAGGTTTTCTCGCCGATCGACTGCATCCAAGGCATGGAGAAAATGCTCTCCCGCCTGCTGCCCGAGAACATCGCCGTCCACACGGAAGTCTTGGGAACAGTGCCGGATGTTTTCATGGATCCGGGTGAATTCGAGCAGATCCTTTTTAACATGGTGATTAACGCCCGGGACGCCATGGCCCACGGGGGGCGAATTCACGTGGCGCTGCAGCCGGGACGGCAGCCCGTCGCTCCCATTACGGATGATTCTCCCCGCGAAACCTTGCCGCTGCCACCCTGCGGAGTGGATCTAAGAATCTCCGATACGGGCACCGGGATCGATCCGGATTTCCTCGCCCGCATCTTCGAACCGTTCGTCACCACGAAACCAGCCGGCAAAGGCACGGGACTAGGCTTGAGCGTTTGCCAAATGATTGTCCGGCGCTACGGGGGAACCATCACCGTCCATTCGCAGGTCGATGTCGGCACCACCTTTTCGGTTTGGCTGCCGGGCTGCACTGGTGCCGAACCGAGCCTGGTCACGGCCCCCATCGCCGAAAACCGGGGTAACCTGCTGGGTAAACATGTTCTCGTGGTCGAAGATGACGTGCCCTTGCGCTCCGTTTTTCTTCGTGTGCTCAAGCGCCTGGGGGCTACCTCCACGATCCTGGGGCGCGCCGAAGAGGCGGTGGAGTGGCTGAAAAACCCGAAGAGCCCCCGCCCCGACCTCCTGCTGACCGACCAGATCCTGCCCCAAATGCCGGGCAGCGATCTAATCAAACTCGTGCGGCACGCCTCACCGAAAACCCGTGCACTGCTGGTGTCCGGCCATGTGACCGATGCCGAAACGGAAACCAAAATCGCCTCCGGCGAGATCGCGTTCCTGGCGAAGCCATTCACCGTGTCGGAGCTCCAGGCGCGGCTGTGCGGGATGTTGGCGGAGGGTTGAGACGGGAACATCCCTCACCGACAGGACGGCCTTCAACAGTTCTTCATACGTGGGCCAGGTTTGCGCCCAACCCGCAGGATGCTCGCGGCGTGCCAGATGGAAAGCTTCACCTGGCGAGCGAACGGGTGTTTCTTGCTTTTCTATACCGGCGGTGTCGCCCCACCCGATCGTCCGCTATTATTGTGCGTCCCTGTGGGAGCAAGAATCGGTATTGTTTATATCACGCGATCGACTCAAGCCGCCGTTCTGGTCCTACGCCACCCAGCAAACGCTGCCAGGCCCAATCCAGCAAACAGACCGCAAACGGCTGGCTCGGGGACGCTGCTGGCGATGGCGAATTCGCCCACGGCAAACGGCGAAGACGATTCTATCGTAATGACTGAGAGAGTTTCCCCGAGATCGGCGGCGAAGCCAAAGCCGTTCGCCCCGGCATTGCCAGTGATTAGCGCCGACAAAGACGAACCGTGATTGTCGCTCACGGTGAAATCCACCTGCCCGAAGGAATTGGGCTCGATATAGAGAGAAAACGCCCCGGTGTTCGCGGGCAGGGTGAGCGTTATTGATGAGCCTTCGAAGAGATAGTAGACGTCGCCCCTATACCCATGGCTCCAGGTTGCCCAGACGTCTGGAACGGTGGCGTGCTGGAGGGAATCGCTGAATCCAATCGCACCGCCCAAGGGCGACGCCACGGTGGATAGAGTGATATTGTCCTGGGGATCGGTGGGAAAGGCATGGAGGTCGTACCCCCCGAAAGACAGGGGCGGCGCAACAGTGCCAAGATCGAAGGCAAAACTTCCGGCCTCGACCAAAGCAGAACCCATCAAGCCAGATGCAACGGCAAGCAACGCAAAACGAATGGACATAGCAATTTACCTCCCCGGACAGACAGTTTGTACACGCCTTATTTAAGATACCGCAAGCCCAAAAAGCCTCCAGCTGGGCATCCGGGCCGTATCTTCAGGTCGCGGATAGGTGTCGTTGGAACAGCAGGTGAGCCCATTTTCGGGTGCCGGGTTTCGATCGGAAGAGCATCCGGAGGATGCCAGCCAGCAGCCGGTCGGTTGAGCGCAGCGATACCATCGGTACAAAAAACGGAGTCGTCGCTCGCGTCCAGCGTGTATTTGCCCTCTGACGTATCGCGAGCGTTGAGAGAACGGAGGACGTTTGAAGAGAAATGGTGGGCGTCCCTGATTCCGGGAAATATCGTCTGAACTCGGTGCTCGCGATACCCGAAAACGCAAAATATGTTGCGGGCGCGAGCCATTGATTCTGCGACGGAAACCGATGGTTTCGCAGACTCAACCGACCGGCTAATGGCTTTGATTCCTGCGGGATCGGAGGGACGTTCGATCCGGGCACAGGTGGGCGGTTATCTCCTTATCAGCTAATGTCTTCGGGAAAAAGCCCAAGGAAGGAACACAGAAAGGCATTTCTCACGGTGCCGGAACGATTTCTCGGCCAAGTGCCTAGTTTGCCGGGCGGGAGGTTTGCTTCAATTCCGAGAACGGGTAAAAGGTTTTCCAAAAGGTTTCGGAAAACTCCGCATAAGTCACCAAACCCGATCGTTGGTTCATTCTCGAATGGACCTTGTCTGAGAATATTCCTTCAAGCTTTGCCAATTTTAAAAACTGATCTCTCCTTCGAAGTGAAATCTTGCCACCCAGAACAGAAGCCCGTCTGAGCAAGGATATCCAGTCCGATCCGCATGAACCCTTGCCGAAATTCTTCGCCTCCCAAAAGCAGTTCAATGCTGAGCGTTCATCTCCTTCCAACCACAATATGCCACCCTTCAGATAGGCGACCATGCCATCCATTCCGCGTTCTCGATAAGCCGTCGACACCATGCAAAACATCCGCCGAGCCAGATCGTTATCTGCAAGCGCCTTCGGTCGGTCGGGCTCCAGGAGGAAACGAAGTAACCAAACCGCAACCGACGTTCTTTGCTTTCCGCGCGCACTGGCACAGGCCCGTGTAAGGAGACGGATTCCCTCGTTCACTAGATTTTGATTCAACGGGTCTGCCGCGCAAGTGCGGTTACGATGTAATCCTTCAATACAAAACAATTTGCCAACGCGAACTTGAACTCCGTCATTTGCGTGGCTTCTAAAATATGCCAGCGACGCCACCATTGCTTCCGTGAAATTCCGGGATGCCCACGCACGCTCGATTTCCTTCGGTAGCGGCCTCCATCCTGACAAATCCCATATCGATTTTCGCTGCCGACAATTTCGTCCCAAAGGCAACCGTGGCAATTGCACAGTGTTGGGCAGTTCTTCCAGTTCGCGGTTGATATACAGCGTTAGTTCGCTCATATAGCGGTCCATCAACGGATAGAATTGCTCTGCTTCCAACAGCGAATTTCCGATAATCGTTTGGGAATGCAGGAGCAACCAAGCCTGATCGGCATCCTCAGGCAATTCTTGGGACACTTTCAATTCTCGCAGCAGACCCTCGAAATGCCGACAGCAGGCGCAGAAATACCCAGCCAGTTCGACCGTCCGCCTTTCGCCAAAAACCTTAGTTGCTGTCTTCACGTTCAGGTCAATCGCCCTGGCGAGCACCAGAATGGGAAGCAGCCACCGTTGATCAACTCCACCGCCTAATAGAAGCTGAATCGTGGTATCGGAAATCGAGC
>DATJII010000335.1:0-26127 GCA_035493435.1 Candidatus Limnocylindria bacterium
CTGAAACAATTCCAATCCTCGTAAGATCAATGCTTTGCACAGCGATTCGTGATCGCCCTTGTAGGTTGATTTGTCGTCGGACATCAATCTGTGGATGAGGTTGCTTCCAAACTTATTAATCTCGTTTGCAAGGAGAAAGAACTCTGCATGCATTTCTCGGCACCGGACTCGGTGAATCGCAAATTCGGAAGCTAGGAACCCACCCTTTTTTACGAAATCAGCCATCTCAGGTAAATGGATGAGCTTTTGAGTTTTTTCAAGCATATTAAATGAGTTGAGTGGGCCGGTCCCCCAAAGTCTTGCTGCGGTGACTGCGGGTTACCCGATGTCAGGTGCGGCCTAGTTGTTTCGGTTTCCATAGATTGCGACGATCGAAGGCCATTCGAGGACCGTAACTCCGTTGGGTGTGAATAGCGAAATACGGAGCGATTAGATGTTGTTCGATTGAACACTTCGCCCCGGCCATACTCCAAAGCCGTGGATGGTAAACCGCACGACGACCGATTTGGGGGAGATTCCGATGCTCCTACGGGGAGACCCGGTGCAATTGCGCGGTTGGTTGGCGGATTTCCGGGCGCGGCGCGGCTTGGTTTGTGTGGCGGTCATCGTGGCGGGAGCCGCCCTGTACGGGGCGGCGATGGGTTGTTGGCGGGCACCGGAACAGGCTCTCTATACGGCGATCAAGTTTCCGCTGGTGCTGTTGGCGACCACGGTCGGGAATGCCCTCTTAAATGGGGTCCTGGCTCCGTTGCTGGGTCTCCAGATTAATTTTCGCCAATCGACCCTGGCCATTCTCATGAGCCAGACCATTGCGGTGACGATCCTCGCGGCCTTCAGTCCGTTGGTCTTTTTCACCGTCTGGAACCTCCCACCCATGGCCACACCGGAAGCGCGGGCCGGGGCGTTTGCCTTTTTGCAAGTCACCCAGGTGCTGGCCATCGCCTTCGCCGGGACCACGGCCAATGTCCACCTGTTTCGGCTGCTGCGCAGTTGGGGCTCCAGCGCTTCCGTGGCGCGTAACGTCCTGGTGGCCTGGCTGGCGGGGAACCTGTTATTGGGTACCCAGTTGACCTGGATCCTGCGGCCCTTTTTCGGTTCGCCGCACCTGGCCGTCCAGTTCCTGCGGGCCGATGCCCTGCGGGGTAATTTCTTTGAAAGCGTCGCTTATTCCATCACCTATCTTTTTCGCTGAAGTCCACCGAACGAGTTACTAAGTATGCCCGAATCCACACCCATAACGCCACCGCCTTTCCCGCCCAACTATAACCAATCCCACGAGGAGCCGCTCACCGACGCGGAGCGGGCCCCGATCAGGGGATTCTCGGGAACCATTGAAGCCCTGCTCCGGCGACCGCGCGGCTTGCTAAACGCCCTCGCACAGGAGGAGGGCAATGGAATGCTCGTGATCTTGGTGTTGGCAGCTTCCGCCTGTGCGCTGCTCTATGGATTGGTCGTCGGGGCGTTTTCGGGCGGGGTCCAATACTATGCCGCGCCGCTCAAGATCGCAGGCGGCCTGCTAGTGTCAGCGGCGCTGTGCCTGCCGAGTCTGTATGTGTTCGGCTGCCTCAGTGGTTCAACGGCGCGCATTCGCGACGCCGTAAGGATGCTGGCTGGCACGCTCGCCTTGGCGCTGATCCTTCTGTTCAGCTTCGCCCCGGTGGCCTGGGTTTTCTCGCAATCGACGAATTCCGTGGGTGTCATGGGTTTATTTCACGTGGTCTTTTGGTTGGTTGCCATTTCCTTCGGGGGCCGATTTTTGTTGCGCGGCATGCGCCGCGCGGGGGCACGGTCTGAGGGGGCGTTTTACGTGTGGCTGGTGTTGTTTGTGCTGGTCTCACTGCAAATGGCCACGGCGTTGCGGCCCATTGTCGGAACGGCTCCCATGTGGTTGCCGAAGGAGAAGAAGTTTTTCATGGCGCATTGGGCGGCCAGTTTCGAGGAGCCGACCAAACCCGGGGAAACGCGGCCGCAGCAATAGCGGGTTTTCGCCGGTGGGTTGAATTTTTCGCGATTGCGTTTTGTCTCCCTCTGGCGAGAGTTGTTTCTTCACTCATGAAAACACCGCTTCAAAGCGTCATTCTTTCGGTTGCCTTCGTAGGCTCCGCCTTCGCGACGGGCGTGGGTTACGATGATACCCCCGTGATTCCTGGCCAGAAATGGAAGGTCCACGACAAGGCTCGTCCGAATCCGGCCATCGTCGTTCCCGCTGAGAATTTCAGCCAAAACGCCGGGGCTCCTGCGGACGCCACCGTGCTGTTCGATGGCAAGGACCTCTCGCATTGGAAGGCAGGCGATGGAACCGAAGCCAAGTGGAAGGTGGAAGACGGCGTCATGAGCGCCTCCAAGGGGGACATCACCACGAAGGAGAAGTTTGGCGATTTCCAATTGCATATAGAGTGGTCCGCGCCGACGCCCCCGAAGGGCGAGAGCCAGGGCCGCGGTAATTCCGGGGTGTTCCTCCACGGGTTGTACGAGGTCCAGGTTCTCGACGTGTACCAGAACAAGACTTACGCCGACGGGCAGGCGGGCGGGTTGTACGGGCAGTGGCCACCGCTGGCGAACGCGATCAAAAAACCCGGCGAGTGGAATTCCTACGACATCATCTTCGAAGGACCCAAGTGGGACGAGGCTGGGAATATTTCCCGCAAAGCGTCGGTGACCGTGATCCACAACGGCGTGGTGCTGCACCACAAGAAGGAATATAACGGGCCGACCAATCATCGGTCGGTCACGCCGTACCCGAAATACGACGGCACCGGACCGATTCGCCTCCAGGATCATGGCGATCCCGTTCGGTACCGGAATATCTGGATTCGTCCGCTGGGCGAATACGATCGTCCCGAGGCCCAATAACTCCATGAACCGGCTCCAGGAGCAACGCTACGAACTCAAGTATTGGGTGGACGCCAAGGTGGCACCGCTCGTGCGGGAGTTCGTCCTTCAGTACCTGCAACTGGACCCGTTTGGAGTTGGCAAGCCGGAGAACAGCTATCCGGTGCATAGCATCTACCTCGATTCCGAGAGGTTGGACACCTATTGGCACACGATCAACGGCAACAAGAACCGGTATAAGTTGCGGATCCGGTATTACGACGACCAGCCGAACACTCCTGCTTTTTTTGAAATCAAGCGCCGGGCGAATGACGTCATTTTGAAGGACCGGGGCGGAGTGAAGAAATCCTCCGTCCCGCGTCTTCTGGAAGGGCATCACGTGGAACCGGAAGATTTACTCAATCCGGCCTCCACTTCCGACCTGCTGGCAGTCCAGCATTTTCAAGAGCTCATGTTTGGCCTCGATGCCCGTCCCATGCTTCATGTGGGGTATGATCGCGAGGCGTTTGAGCACGATCTCGATTCCAGTGCCCGCGTGACCATGGACCGCAACGTGATCACCGGACCCGTCAGGTCGCCGGATCTGGTCGTGAAAACCCGTGATCCACACTGTTTTTTTGGGACCACAGTCATCTTGGAACTGAAGTTTACCTCCCGCTTCCCGCTCTGGTTCCAGGAACTGGTACAACGTTTCGATTGCGTGCGAACGGGTGCGGCCAAGTACACGAGTGGGATTGAAGTGCGGGGGGAAGATTGGGGGAGGGGACGCCGCGAACCTCCGCTCGCGTTCGATTGATCGCGGGTCGGCCAACGTTAGTTGTGCTTTTCCTCGGGGGAGTTACGTTGCCGCCGCCCGGTCCCTGAGCGGGCAACCAGACTGCGAATCATCCGGGAGCATGCCCATGAGTACTCCTAACTCTTTACGACAAGAACTTGAGGCCCAACTGAAAAGGGAGATCGCCCACCTGAAGGAACTTCGGGTCAATCTCCAGCGCACGGTGCAACTGGGCCGGGCCGTTGCACGAGACGAACTGGATCAGCTCGACGCCCAATTGGCCACGGCGCGCCAGAAGTTGGAGGCCTTGACGACTACCGGTAGCGCGGCAGCCAAGGACCTGAAAGAGGGCTTCAAAAAAGCCTTTTCCGAATTGGAGACCGCGACGAAGAATGCCGCCGCGAAGTTCAATCGCCCCTTCTGATTTCCGCCGGACGCTCTCGCGCAATGTTGTTTCAACGCTTTAGGAAAATCGGCCGCGCGGTGGAACACGCCCAGCGGTATCGCTCCATCGTCGGCACCTTTGCCAAGTATGGGTATGCTGACGTCGTGGAACGGTTGCCCTTGCGGGGTGCGGTCCGTTGGACCTTCCGCCTGCCAGCTCCGCCCAGTGAACCCATTCGCAAACTGTCCCAGGCTCGCCGCCTGCGGCATGCGCTGGAGGAATTAGGCCCTACTTTCGTCAAGTTGGGCCAATTGCTGGCCTCCCGTTCGCATCTGCTGCCCAAGGCGATGCTGGATGAGTTGGAGCAACTGCACGATAACGTGCCGCCGGTGCCGTTTAGCGAGGTCAAAACAGTCATTGAAGCCGAACTAGGACGCCCGCTCGCCGAATGTTTTGCCTCCATTGAGGAAATACCGCTGGGTTCGGCATCCATCGCCCAGGTCCACGCAGCCGTTTTACTCACCGGGGAACAGGTGGTCGTCAAGGTCCAACGACCGGGCATCGAGGCCATTGTTCGCACCGACCTGCAGATCATGGCCGATTTCGCCAACCTGCTGGAGAAGCATGTCGAAGGTTGGGCGGTTCACCGGCCCACAGCCATCGTGGCTGAATTCGCGAAACGGATGGAGCAGGAGCTGGATTTTAACGCGGAAGCCGGACATATCTCCCGTTTTGCGGACCAATTCGCGAACGAGCCCACGCTGCGCGCTCCGCAGGTATTTATGGAGCAGTCCGCGTTGCGCGTCCTTACGATGGAGCGCATCGACGGCATCAAGGTTTCCCTGCTGCAGGATCTGGAGGCAGCGAACTTGGATCGGGCTGTGATCGCCAACCGGGTGGCGGACCTGGTGATGAAACAGATTTTCGTGCATGGCTTTTTCCATGCCGATCCGCATCCCGGCAATATCCATATACTGCCGGGTAATGTGGTTTGTTTCCTGGATTTTGGCATGATGGGTTTCCTCGACCAGCGAACGCGTGAAGTGTTCGCGGACTTGGTGACCGCCATCGCCCAACGCAACGAATCGGGGGCTGCCTCCGCGCTCTTGAGATTGGCTGACGCCGAATTGGATCCGCCGCGTCAGGGGTTGGAGTCGGACCTGGCGGAATTCATGCACCAGCATTTCTACCGTCCAATCGGGGAGATGATCTTCAGCAAACTGGTGAACCACCTCTTCAAGCTGACCACGGAACATTCGCTGACGATGCCGCCGGACCTGTTCACCATGCTCAAGGCGTTGAGCATGATGGAGAACCTGGTGAGCACGCTCGATCCCAAGCACGATCTGATTGCCCAAGCCAAACCGTTCATGCGCCAAGTGCACATGAATCGCCTGGGGCCGAAGCGACTCCTTCGCCAATTAAGCGAATTCGGGATGGAAGCAGGCGAGTTTCTGCGCGGATTTCCGATGGAGGTCCGCCGAGTCCTGGCCCAACTCAAAGGTGGCAAGGCCAAGGTTACCTTCCATCACGACGGTCTGGAGCCGCTTAATAATACCCTGGAGCGCGTAAGCAACCGACTCGCTTTTGCCCTGGTATTGGCCTCCCTCCTGATCGCGTCCTCACTGATCCTCCATGCTGGCATCCCGCCCCGCTGGCACGGGGTCCCGGTCATTGGCCTCGCTGGCTATGTGTTCGCGGGATTGATGGGCGGCTGGCTGATGCTATCGATCCTGCGCCACGGCAAGATGTGAAAAAGGAGAGGGGTAGACCCTCTCCTCGTTCCAAGGGCTGGCGAAGGCCAGATTGAACCGAACGACTCGACTTGCTTTCAACGCCGCAAAAACCGGCGGGAAACACCAAGCCCAACCAATCCGGCCGCGACGAGTGCGCTCGTGGTCATCGGTTCGGGAGCGCTCAAGAGTATCGGAGGGGAGAAATCGGCCACGTGAGTCACTGCCAGGTCATCCACGTAAAATTCGTCAAATGGCGTTACCGCCCCGTCAACCACGGCGCGGGCTACAAGATCTTTTTGAATGGGAGAGGTGTAGGTGCCGTAAACGAACTGCCACTCAGAGGTGGTGTTGGGAACGAATACCTGAAATGAGGTGCCCCAAAGATCCAAATAAACGTTGCCCGTGCCAGCCGAGCCATTGATGCGTTTTACAAAAGCACTCAAGACAACCGTTTGCCCCTCGGCCAGCGTGAAGAATGGACCGTGAGTCACGGCAATCCCCGCACCCGAAAACGTTCCTGGAACAACGTCCGCGCCGAGATTTCCCACCGCAGCGGCAGCGGAACTGGTGAACGCATTTCCAGAAACGGGAGGAGTGGCCAGAAGTTGAAAACCTACTTTGGTATCCCAACTTCCCGTGGTGGTTATTTTCCCAGGACCAAATTCCATGTCGCCATAGGGCACATCCGACCAGTAACCCGTTCCGGGAACGAATGGGCCAACCAAGTCAAAATTCGCGTAAATTTCGGCATTGGCCATCAAGAAACCAAGGGCAGCGCAGAGGGGGATGATTCGATTTTTTGGTGTCATAAACGTGCGGTGACTGAGCCGAATTCATCCATGACACGAATCAAGCAAGTTTTCAATTGAAAACACCAGTTATTCGATACATTTGGATAGCCTGAACTCACGCTGTTTTGGGGTCTTTCAGTCGTATACAGAGAGACTTGGATTCCGATCACTTCATATTTCCCAGTCGCTGTTTTACCAAGTTGCGCGCCAATTCCACCAAACTCCGATCTTCCAGAAGGTCGCCGAAACGAAACTCCGGCAGCCCACTCTGGGCTCGGCCGGTGAGTTCACCAGGACCGCGCAGGCGCATGTCTGCTTCGGCCAGTTCGAATCCGTCCGAGGTCTCGGCCATGACTTTCAGCCGGTCCTTGGCCGCGTCGGTCTTTTGTTCGCCCACCAGGATGCAATGGGACGCGTGTTTTCCGCGGCCCACGCGTCCGCGTAGTTGGTGCAACTGGGCCAGGCCAAATTGCTCGGCGTTTTCGATGAGCATGACGGTCGCGTTGGGGACGTCGATGCCGACCTCGATCACACTGGTGGCCACGAGCGCATTGAGAGAGCCCTTCCGGAACTTTTCCATGACCTGATCCTTTTCGTCGGGATTCAATTGGCCATGCAGGAGACCCACGCGGTACGGCTTCAGGGCTTCAGCGACTCGCGGGAATTCGCGGGTGACCGATTTGACGTCGTCCTCCTCGGAATCCTGGATCCGTGGGTAGACGATATAAGCCTGCCGCCCTTGCGCGAGTTCCTTGCGAATGAAGTCCCAGACCTTGGGCAGGGCGTCGGGCGTTCGGACATGCGTGCGGATGCGTCCGCGTCCCTCAGGCGATTGGTCGAGAATACTTAGATCCAGGTCGCCATAGAGTGTCAGGCCCAGGGTTCGCGGAATGGGCGTCGCGGTCATGACGAGCAGGTGTGGGTAGAACCCTTTCTTGACCAGTTTTTCCCGTTGCGCGACGCCGAATCGATGCTGTTCGTCAATGATCACCAGGCCCAGCCGGGTGGCGGTGAAGCCGTTTTCGATCAAGGCGTGGGTGCCGATCCACAATGTGGGGCGATCTGACGTGGGTGGCGATTCACGGTCGCCGGATCGGTTGCCCGTCAGCAGGGGAACCTCAATGCCCAAACTGCCGAACCAACGCCGAAAGTTAGTGGCCAACTGGTCGGCCAGAATCTGGGTGGGGGCCATTAACGCCACATTATAGCCGCTTTCCAGGGTCATCAGCGCGGCGCACGCAGCAACCACGGTTTTACCGGTGCCGACGTCGCCCTGGAGCAGTCGGCGCATGGGCACGCTCCCGCCGAGGTCGGTCCGAATCTCACGCAGGACGCGGGTCTGGGCGTCGGTTAGCTTAAAGGGGAGTTCGGCCAGAAAAGGGCGAATGAGGGCGTTGCTGCCCGCACAGGGAAACGCCTTGGACTTGGCTTCCAGGTTCTTCCGGCGGCGCTGGATTTCCCACTGGAGCGCTACGAATTCATCCAGTGCAAGCCGCCGGCGCGCCAGTTCGGGTTCATGCGGTTCCTCAGGGAAATGAAGCAGTCGGACCGCCGTCTGGCGCGGCATCCAGGCTCCGGGCGTGTTCAGTCCGGGAGGCGCACTGGGCACGATGGCGAGCTCCGGTTCCTTGATCACGTGGCCGAACTGTTCCAAGGCGGCCCAAACCATCCCGCGCATGTTCCGCTGATACAGGCCTTCAGTGAGCGGATAAATAGGGGCGACTCGTCCCACGTGGATGGAACGCTCATCGCCTCCGTCGATCTTCTCCGTTTCGGGATGATCGATGGTGCGCGGACGTTCACTTACGACCTTGCCGAACACGAGCAGTTCTTCACCTACGGTGAACAGGCGCTCCATGAACGGCATGTTCCACCAGCGGCAATGCAGGCGAGCGGTATCGTCCGTCAGTATCACCTCGAAAACCGACCGCGTTCCGCCGCGAAACGTCTTCGTCCCCAAGGCGACGATTTTCCCCAGCACGGTCGACGATTGTCCTTTTTGCAGTTTGGCTATGGTCAAAAGATGGCGTCGATCTTCGTGCCGTCGGGGACGAACGAAGAGCAGATCGCCCACCGTCAGGATGCGCATCCGTTCCAGCAACCGAGCTCGTTCAGGGCCAATGCCGCGAACGGCGCGCACCGGCAGATCCAACGGATCCTGTGGAGCGCCGTTGTCCGCCGTGTTCGCGGGAAGATTGGGAGGTCGGTCCATTCCTACGCAGACGCCTGAATCTGCCGGATGGCCTGGAGCAAGGCATCCACCTCAGTTTCGCTGCCGATACTGATCCGCAACCATTCATTCATGTCTGGCGCGGAAAACCAGCGCACCAACAGCTTCTTATCGCGCAAAGCCCCCAGCCAGTATTCGGCGCTCCCTTGGGCGGGGCGGGTCAGGATGAAGTTGGTCTGGCTCGGCAAGACGGCCCAACCCATGCCAGCCAACTCGCGGTGCAACCGGGCGCGCGACTTCTTGATGCGGTCGAAGTTCTTATGATAGTAGGGCAGGGCGTCCAGCGTGGCTTCAGCCGCCACCTGGCCCAAACCGTTTACATTGTAGCTATCGCGAGTCTTCTGGAGACCCTCAATCACCTTGGGGTGGGCGACGAAATAGCCCACGCGCTGGAAGCACAGCGAATAGGCTTTCGAAAAAGTCCGCGAGACAATGACATGCGGGTAATTGAGGGCCAGTTCCAGGGCGTTTTCCTCGGCAAAATCCACGTAGGCTTCGTCCAGGATGATGATGCCTTTTTGGGCCTCGCAAAGGGCTTCCAGATCGGCTGTCCGATAGCCGCGTCCACTCGGCGCGTTGGGAGTGGTCACCAACGACAAGGCGGCGCGGAAATCCCAGATTTTACCTTTCTTAAGTTCCTTGACGGAAGGCAGTCCGAAATCGGCTGCCAAAGGAACCTTGATGGGAGTGGCCCCGTGGATCTGGGCGAGGATCGGGTACAAAGAGTAACTCGGCCAAAAGAACTGGACCCGGCTGAAATGGGGTGGGACTTCCCGGCTCATGGGCTCGGAGAAGGCCCGCACGGCCATGGCCAGTAACTCATCCGACCCATTGCCAACAATGATCTGGAGCGGATCGCAGCCATGAAACCTGGCCAACTTTTCGCGCAAGGCGTCCGCCGTGGGATTGGGATACAGGCGGAGGCGTCCGTCCACCGCTTGCTGGGTGACCTTCAGGACCTTGGGGGCCGGTGGATACGGATTTTCGTTGGTATTCAGCTTGATCAGCCCCCGAATCTTGGGTTGTTCGCCCGGGGTATAGCCGTGCAATTCCCGGAGGTGGGGACGAAACAAAAGTGTAGGATTGCGGACTGCCATGGGGCGGAGCATCGGGTTTGGCGGGGTAATCGTCGAGCCAACAGGCTGGAAAGCCGTCAAGTTCCGTTTGGCAAGATCGGGCTGTCGAGCCATAGTGTCCGCCATGAAGATGCGGTCACTCATCGCCAGTGCGTTTCATTTATTAGTCTTGGCGCTGGCCTGCCGTGGGGAAGTGGCTGCGCCCCGGGAGTTGCCCTCGATCCCGGGCAAGTACACCAACACGATGAGTCTGGCGCCGTCGCCAGAGGACTCGGAAATCGCGCGTTTGGTGGCCAATCTGCTCAAACAGACCCATTTCACCCGTCACAAGATCGACAACGCCATTTCGGAACGTTTCTTCGATCTCTACCTGGAAACCCTGGACTCCCAGCGCATGTTTTTCCTGGAGTCCGACTACCAAGAATTTTCCGCCTTTAAGGACCAACTGGGCGATCTCACGGCCCGCAAAGGAGATACGCAGCCGGGATTTGAAATGTTTAATCGCTGGCTGTTGCGGGTGGACCAGCAATACGCCTTCGTGATGGCGAATCTCCGGACCAACACTTTCAAGCTCGATACCGAGCAGAAGGTTCCCTTTAACCGCCGCGACGCGGATCGCCCGAAGGACCTGACCGAAGCGCAGACCCTTTGGTTGCAACGATTGGACCTGGAGTTTTTGACGGAGAAACTCAACAAACCCACGGTGGCCGAAGCCTCCAGCAATCTCTGGACGAAGATCTCCCGGCATGGACGGACGAATCCGCTCAACACGGACAATCCGGATTCCAAGAAGATCGGACCGGTGTTTCTGGAAGGGACGAACTTGCTCGCCCGCCTGACGAACGTCGATTCGATCATCGGCACGAACCGTGCGCCGGAGTTCACCAAGCTCGTCGAAGAAAAACGGTTCGCGAGTTCGAAGGACATCGAGAACTATCTGGCTACCTGGTTTCCTGCCTACCAGCAGGAGGAAATCGTCCAGACCCTGGCGCGCCGTTACAACCGGACGCTGCGCAACCTCAAGCAGATTGAAGCCCCCGAGGCTCTCCAATTCTATTTGGATTCCCTCGCCCGCAGCTTCGATCCGCACAGCAGCTACTTTGACAAGCGGGCGGCGGAGAGCTTTCACATCAGCATGAACCTCGCCTTGTTTGGTATTGGGGCGACGCTCAGTAGCGAGGACGGCTATACCGTCATCCGGGACGTCAAAGCGGGGAGCCCAGCGGAGAAAAGCAAGCAGGTCAAAATCGGCGACAAGATCGTCGCAGTGGCTCAGGAAGGGCAGCCCCCGGTGGACGTGGTCGAGGAAAAACTCTCCCGGGTGGTGGACCAGATCCGTGGACCCAAGGATACGAAGGTCACTCTCACGATTATTCCAAGCGGTGCGGATTCCAGCAAACGGCGTTTGGTGACCATTGTGCGTGACGAGATCAAACTGGAAGAGGCGGCAGCCAAAGCTCGTCTGGTGGAAATTCCTGGCCCCAATGGCAAGACCAACCGGCTTGGTGTGATCGATCTTCCTTCATTCTACGGTAGCTTCAATGTCGGCGGACGGAGTGCGACTTCCTTGCGCAGTCCGACCTTGGATGTCGCGAAGCTCTTGCGGAAACTCATGGAAGAAAAGGTCGACGGGGTGATCCTGGATCTCCGGGCGAACGGTGGTGGCTTGTTGGAAGAATGCGTGACTTTGACGGGCTTGTTCATCAAGTCCGGACCGGTAGTCCAATTGGTCGATACACTCGGTCGGGTGCGGGTGTTGGGTGACGAAGATCCCCGCGTCGTTTACGACGGGCCGCTGATGGTATTGACCAGTCGGAACAGTGCGTCGGCGTCCGAGATTTTGGCCGCCGCGTTACAGGATTACGGGCGGGCCTTGATCGTGGGCGAAGAATCCACCCACGGCAAGGGAACGGCCCAGCATCCGCTCCAATTGCGCCAGTACTTCGTGGGCGATTCCGATCCGGGCGAAGTGAAGATCACGGACAACAAGTTTTACCGTGTGACGGGTGCTTCCACCCAGCTCAAGGGTGTGGTTCCCGATGTCGTTCTCCCGAGCATCAACGTGGTCATCAACCGGGGGGAGGCATCGCTGAGCAATGCGTTGCCTTGGGATACCATCGTGGCGGCTTCCTTCGACCACCTGGATAAGCTCCAGCCATTGATTCCGGAACTGCGGCATCGATCGGAAGAACGGGTTGCCAAGGATCCGGATTTTGATTACGTGCGTGAAGACATTGCGCGGTTCAAAAAGCAGGAGGCCGAGAAGGTGGTTTCCTTGAGCGAACCGACCCGCCGCGCCGAGCAATTGGCGGACAAGGAACGGGCCGAGAAACGCAAACGTGAAATCCTGGCCCGGGGCGAGAAGGAGCCGCTGACCTATGAGATTTCCCTAAAGGATGCGGACAAGCCGGGATTACCGGCGCCGATGACCAATAAGACAGTGGTCGCGATCAGCCGTCGGGACGTGAACACTTTGAAGGTCGATAAGGCCGCCGCTCCGCCTTCATTGGAAGACGATGACGACGAGTTAGGCGCAGCTGCAGCGGAAGATTCCGCCGCCGTGGACATCCAATTGCGTGAAGCGGAGAAGATCCTCCTCGATTGGGTCCAACTCGGCGGTGCCCGCAGTGGGACTACCGCCCAGGCGGGCACGAAGTAGGCCGGCCGGTTAATCCGGATCGGAGAGTTAGACGAAATCGCGTTCCTCGCTGCGGACCACGAGGACCGGGCAAGGAGCGTGGCGGATAATTTTTTCTGCGACGCTCCCTAGTAACACGTGTTGGAGCCCGGTGCGACCGTGGGTCGCCACCACCAGTAAGTTGGCGCTGGATTCCTTGGCCGCTTCCACTACCTCACTCCAAGGGCGGCCAATGCGAACCTGCGAGGAGACATTGAGATCCGTGCCCAAGCTGGAAGCGAGTTTGGCTAGCTTCTCGCGCAGGACTGCCAAGGGCAGGCTGTCCTCGGGTGGCGGAACAAATCCGTAGCCCATCTCCGCGGGTACCACCATCGGTTCCAGCACATGGACAAGAATGAGTTTGGCCTCAAATTGCCGCGCGAACGCTTTGCCGTATTCCAAGGCCTTGTCGGAGGATTTCGAGAAATCCAGGGGGATCAAGATGGTTTCTGGGTGGACGCGTTGAGTGGTAACCACACCTTTGGCTTCCGGGGCATCGGTATCGGTAGGGACAAAATTGGATGAGTTCATAAGCTTGAGAGATATTTCAATAGGGTGCTTGGTCGGTGCTAAGAAACCTTTACGCAGCAGTTAATCCCGCCAAAGGCATTGGGAACCGTTACGGCGGCCCCTGGGTCGGTCAGCCAGTGGCCATCCACGACGAAGAGGTATTCATAAACGCCGGGTGCCAGCATGATTTCCTTGCTCCAATGGCCCGGCTTCAACGGCACCATGGGAGTGGAGGAAGGATGCCAGTCATTGAAACTTCCAGCCAGGCACACCTCCCTGGCTTCGTCATCACGATAGGTGAAAATCACACCTCTGGGAGCGGTCGTCTCGGGGGCTTTCTTTCTGGGGTTTTTGGCTTTCATACTGCTTATCTATTTCACTAGGCATGGTGGCAGGTGCGGAGAAGCGTTGCTGCTCTGCGGTTGACCATTCTTTCGCAAAAATTGCCCACGCAGGAGCCAGGAAGGGTTGGCCTTGGCCAAGCAGCGTGTTTCCCAACGCCCGATCCTGCGTTATGTTGACTCTAGATCCTCCGGCGGAGCCAATCAAGGCCCAGCCGCGAGAGGATCTATTAAAAAGGCGACGTTATGCTGCCGAAATATAAAATCACTTTTGATTGGGGAACCCACCACGCGGCCCAAGGTGCGCATGTGACGACTGACGATCCAGTCGCTTGCGAGACGTTTCTCGCCGATTTGCTCGAGCGGAAACTTCGGATCCAGCAGATCCTGCATGAGGGAGTGGCTTTGCCGCCCCACCAGGCCGATGCGTTGATCCGCACTGCGGCGGGAATCCTGGCGTCCCGCCACGTCTGCGCTTCACTGGGTATTAACTCGGAAGAGGCGCACGCTCGCTTCGGGCTTCCGGCCTAAAAGGCTGTTTAATAAGTGCAATTGGGCCTGCAGCTGGTGAGAAAAAGCGAGGGCGTTGTAGTCCTTCGGTCACAGATCTTCGCAGATATGCTCCCTCAGGACGCCTGGCCCTTGCTCATTTTCCCTGGCGGATCAGACCCAAGCCCCTTTTAAAACAGTCTCCCAGCCGAGACAGCAAAGATTGAATGGGAACGGAGTGCCAGACCGGCGCTCTGGCTACTCGCCATCGACGCGTTTTTCCTCTTCCCGGCTGGAGGCTTCGACAAAGCGGATGGTCTGGTAGATCAGCCAACCGAAACACGACAGGACCACCAACGCGAGGACGATACCAAAAATGACTTCACGGCGGCGCTCCGGATCCACCATCCGTAGTGGGTAAAAGAAGGAGGTGAAGGCCACCACCAGCAAAGCGGCCGCAATCTGCTTGAGGCGCCGCTTCTTGGTGTCATCACTGCCGCCCTCAAACCGAAATACCACGCGCCAAAAGACAAAGGCCAGCCCGGCCCCGGTGGCGAAAAGGACGGGCACGGACCAGTGGAAACTGAAATTGAGGCCACCTGCGTCTTTGTTCACCGCGCCCATGCTGGCGAGCATGCCCCCAAAGGCCGCCGCAGTGGAAAGCATCAGGACTCGTCGAAACAGGTCGGCTGGCGGACGCGCGGTCCGCTGGGTGGCGTTAGAACTCATCAGTAGTGAAACTGATTCCTCAGACCACTTTGCACAAGCCCTCGCCGCGAACAATTTCTCCGATAATCCAGGATTCGAATCCGAGTCCCCCAATAGCTTGGTTCACCTTGTCGGCTTGGTCCGCATCGACAATCACCGTCATGCCGATGCCCATGTTAAATACCTGGTAGAGTTCGGCTTCATTCACCCCGCCGCGTTCGGCCAGTAGTTGGAAAAGGGGCGACAGGGGCCAGGTTCCCTTGTGAATAATGGCGTCGCACCTGGCGGGGAGCACCCGGGGAATATTGTCCACGAACCCGCCACCGGTGATGTGCGCCAAAGCCTTGATGGCCTGCGGCTTGCCCACGGGATTAAACTTCTTCAGCAGCTTCAACACGGCAGGGCCGTAGCTGACATGAACCTTGAGCAGGGCATCGCCCAGGGTTTCCCCAAAACCGGCTATCTTGCTGCTCGTCTTCAACTTGAGATCGTCGAACAGGATCTTGCGGGCCAGCGAATAACCGTTGGTGTGCAGGCCACTCGAGGCGATGCCCAGGATGAAGTCGCCTTTCTTGACTGACTTGGCGCCGTTAAGCATCCGGTCACGATCCACGACCCCCACGATGGTTCCGCTCAGGTCGTATTCTCCCGCTTGGTAAAAGCCTGGCATCTGGGCAGTTTCACCGCCGATAAGGGCGCAGTTATTGTAGGCGCAGCCGCGCACAAAGCCTTCGATGATCTCCTTGAAAACGTGGGGCTCCAGCTTGCCGGTGCCCAGATAGTCGAGGAAGAAAAGGGGCTCGGCACCGAGCACGGCGATGTCGTTGACACAGTGGTTGACCAAGTCCTCGCCGATCGTGTCATGTCGATCCATGGCGAAGGCGATTTTCAGCTTGGTACCCACGCCATCCACCGAGGAGACCAGAACGGGCTTCTGATGTTTCTTGAGGTCGAGGGCGAACAACCCCCCGAAACCGCCCACTTTTCCGAGCACTTCCGAGCGATGGGTGGAAGCGAGAAGTTGGGGCAGGGTGGCCTTAACCCGATTCCCCAAATCGATGTCCACTCCGGCGGCGGCGTAAGCTTTCTGGCGCTTCATAAAGCAGGGGATCATTTGAGAACTGGCTCCGGATGTCGAGTCGCGATCTGTCGTCGGGAAGGCCAGCCGGCAGGGCGGGATGCGGTTAGAGCCGCCGGAGTCCCGCCGAGCCTCAGGCGTCCTCCAGGCACCGTCACCCCGCGAAGGATGAAGGAAGTGAGTCGCGCTTCGATGCCTGGGCACCGGCGTGGCGGGAGGAGTTATATAAGTATAAAAATAAACGGATATGCGGCGGTGCCGAAAACCCTTTGTTTTCGCCGGAATCATCGACTGGTGCGGCGTGGGCCTGCTGCTGGCGCGGGCACCGTGGAATAGGAGGTCCGGGTCCTGACGGTGCTCCTGCAGTGGTCGGCAAGCGGAGAACCGTGAGTTGTATCAAATCTCTGGAGCGAGTTGGGCGTAGATTTTGTGAAGTTTCCGTTGGAGAACGGCTTTGGCGGGTAATGCCGTCTGGTATTCAGCGACCATAGTCGGCGAGAGCGTTCGGCTCAGGGAGTATTCCGCAACCTCGTTATCCTTGGTCGCGCAGAGCAGCACTCCTGGTCTGCCGCTGCTGGGTGAACTTCCCTCAACGCTTTGAGAGTTTTGGCGGACCCAGCACGGAGCGCTCGAAGGCTGAACTGGCTATCTGCCGCGCCAACTCCCGGACCGACCAACGCTTCGAGGTTGCCATCCGGAGGTACAACTCGCGCTCGTTTGCACGCTTTGTGCCACTTAGAATATGTAGGTTTGCCGACCAGGGAAGTTCTCTCAACAGCGTTGAGAGATTCGGCTGCTCCCGATGGGTTTCGAAGAGCCAGTCAGCAGCCAATGAGCCCCATGGTAATTGTCTCAGCGTTGCTGAAACTTTTCATTTCCCCTGATACGAGCTTGCAAGACTCCAAGCTATGCTCGGACCTACACCCAGAAGCATCGAGCACCCGATTTGTGAACCGCAGTCAGATGCTTTATCACTGCATGCGGCAACCCTGCGGAGCCGCCCATCAAACCAAGCACTCCAACAAAAACGGCAAACGCTCGACGGAACGGCGGAGCGTGTTCTGGGCGCTTTCCCGTTCCAGGCGGGAGTTGGGGCCGAACAAGGTTTCCCATCCAGATGCGTACAGCCAGGCGTTGTCGTCCTCGTAGGACAAGTCGTTGCTTTGGCCGAGGCCGGATTTCGAGGCGAGCAGGTCGGCGATCTGTACGGCGCTTACCAACGGGGCATCGTTTCCAGCGGCGGCTGGATGATGGTGAAAGCGGGCGGTGTTGACCAGGGAAGGGGACAGATCCTGGCATTCCAGGTAGTAGGCTCCGATTTCCGTGTGCCGGGCGCCCAGGACGGAAAGTTCGGCGGCGGCCATGGCGCTGCTGCCAGCCGCGTGGCGACGCTGGATCTCGGTCCAATGCTCAGGAAAGACGGTGGCCATGGATAGCCAGCCCACGTCATGGATCAAGCCAGCCACGTAATGGGTGTCGTCTTCCTTGTGGTGCACGGCGGCGAGCAGGTCCCGCGTCAGGGAAGCCACGGCGATGCAGTGCTGCCAGAATCCGCGCCATGTGTCCGCCTTGGGACCGGCGACCTTCTTGAAATCCTCGATGACCGGGGTCATGGCAGCCAGTTCCCGGATCTGCCGGATTCCGACGTAGAAAACCGCTTCCTCCAGGTTGGAGACCTTTTGGGAAAGACCGTAGTAGGCGGAGTTGACCAGTTTAAGCAGTCGGGTGGTCAAGCCGGGGTCGCGCCGGATGACTTCGCCTATCTGGCCCGCGTAACGTTGCTCCGAGGATAACAACTCGTTCAGCGCCCCATGGATGCTGCGCAACGAAGGCAGCTTCGGACAGGATTGAAGCCTGGCCCGGATCTCCTGGGGCGGCAGCGCGCGGGGGATTTTCTGAACTAACTGCTGCTCGCCGTACATTCTCAAGGGTGTATCGGAGGAATCGGCAACTTACCTGAGCCCATTTGTACTCCGGCTTGAGAGTGCTACAGTCGTTGGGCGAAAGCCACTTTTAGGAGCGACCGTGAAATCTTCACTCAAGTCTGGCGGGGGGATGCCGATTCAAGTGTGGGATGATTGCAGACCTAGATCAACTCATTGGAAACTGTGTTTCCGATGTTTTCGGAACCATGCTGAGCATGAATGTGGAGCCTCAGCCTCCGGTGAGCATGCAGCCGAATGGCGAAGCCCATATCGCCAGCGCGGTGGGATTCAGCGGCACCATGACCGGTGTTGTCTATCTTTACACTTCAGCAAGTTTCGGCAGGCAAATCGCCGCGTCCATGCTGGGACTGGAAGAAAACGAAGTCGACGCCGACGAGATGGTGAACGACGTCATGGGGGAAATCGCGAACATGGTGGTGGGCAATTTCAAGTCCGGCCTGTGTGACCGTGGTTATTCCTGCGCCCTGACCATTCCTTCGATTGTCCGGGGCAGCCACTTCACGGTGGAACCCATCAGCAGCACCGAACGCAAAGTGTACCACTATATCTGCCGAAATCGTCCCCTCGTGGTGGAAGTCCTCCTTAAAATCGGAGAAGCGCCCCGCGGACGATAATTTAATCCCCAACCCTTTGTCCAAGACGCATAGCCGATGAAACCCAAGATTCTTACGGTTGACGATAGCAAGACGATCCGGTTGATCGTGACCAAGGCCTTCAAGCCTTTCGATGTCGAAGTCTTCGAAGCCTCCAATGGCGTCGAAGGTCTCGCTGTCGCGGCGCGGGAAAAGCCGGACGTCATCATCCTCGACATCACGATGCCCATCATGGATGGCGCGGAGTGCCTGTCGAAGTTGAAGGCTCATCCCGAGCTCAAAAACATCCCCATCGTGATGCTCACGGCTGAATCCGGCCGGGAGAACGTCCTGCGCATCGCCAAGATGGGCGTGCGGGATTACCTGGTGAAGCCGTTCAAGGAGGACCTCCTCGTGGAACGCATCGGGCGCATCATCGAGCTGAAGGCCAAGGGCGAAGGTACGGTCCGCGCCAAGCGCTTCGACGATCCGATTTCCCTGCTCGTCGTGGACGACAAGCCAGCGATTCTGGACCAGATGCGCTCGGGCATGTCCGACACGCCGTGGAAGGTCGAAGGCCGCACCCAGACGGGCGAAGCGGTGGACTATTGCAGCCAGCAGCAGCCCGACGCCATCCTGGTAAGCCTGTCCCTGCCGGACAACGCGGGTTTCACGCTTTTCCAGATGTTCCGCGCCAGTGCCAAGACCAAGAAGACACCGATCTTCGGCTTGTGCGTCAAGACTGCCGCCGACGACCAGTTGCGCGCCCAGCAGGTGGGTTTCACCGGGGTGATCACCAAGCCGCTGGATATCGACGATGTGAAGTCCAAGATCTGCCGGGCGCTGAACCTGGACACTTCTTATAAGTATTTCGCGCAACGGGATGGCGTGCTGGTGATGACGCTGCCCGCCAATTTCAATCCGAACGTGGCCAACGAAATCGGGCTGAACCTCCGGCCGAAGGTGGCCGAGGCAGTCGATTCCGGTCTCGGACGGATGATTGTGGATCTCAGCCAGGTCCGGACGGCGGACGTCAACCTGGTCAAACTGATCCTCTCGGCCATGCAACTTTGTTCCGAACTGGCCCTCAAGCAACGGATTGTCGGCACCGCGTTGGTGGTGCAGGAATGCCGGAACTACGAGGAATCCAAGGACTGGCAGTTCTCCGCGACCTACGAGGCCGCGTTGAATGATATTAATAACGCCGCCCTTGCCGCGGCTGCCTAGGCCCGGCGTGGGTGGGGAGTTTTTCCCCAGTGAGAAAAAGCGCACGCATCGCATTGGCATTCATTCTTCAAGGAATGGGAATGGTGGGGTTGGCCGATTACCTGCCGGTAGTCGGTCCCAAGCCACTCCGGATTGCCGAGCCGATGGCTTACCCGAACCTGGGGTTGCTGCCGCCATTGCCGATGAGTGATCGCGAAGCGCGTGAGGGGCACTCGGGCAACGCAAAAGACGGTGCAGAGGACGGCAAACCATCCGGGGCCAAGCCTTCCGTCGACGACGTGCTGGGGGCGACGCAAGTCCCTCCGAATACGGGGCCGGCGGCCAACTCGCAACCGGAAGTGATCACCACGATCCGGGATCGCACCCTGCCGGAAACGCCGATTTTCATTCCGCCCCATGTGGATACGGCACCTGAGCCGTTGCTTTCGCCGCAGATGTTATTGCCGTATTTCCAGCAATCGATGGGGACCAATCGGACGTCGGGCGTATCGGTGACGTTGCCGCTGATTTTCTCGCCGGCCACTCCGCCGACTCCCAATCCGCCCTCCAGTAGTGCGACGTACGAAAAACGGTAACCTTATGAAACGCTTTCCATGGTCCAACTTCGTCCGCTGCCCGGTGAACCCGGCGTCGGTGGCTGGTGCCATGGGGCTGTTACTTTTGGGTTCGTTGCAGGGCGACGCGATCAAGTCCGCCATTTCCGCACCGGTCATCAATACCGAGAAGAAACCTGCGAGCAGCCAGGCGGATTTGTCCAATGGCGAGGTCAAGTCCGCTGAAGATGCGCCTGCCAAACTCAAGAAAACCCCGGTTGCGCCGGAGGGTACTGCGAAGAAGAATGTACGGGCCGAAGGAACGAATGACTCCTCGCGCGCCACGTTGCCCCATGACACTGCTGCGGCAGTCCATCCCGGAGTTCCCGACAACAAATTGGGCAAAGGCACACCAACGCCGGTGCCACTGGGAACGGTTGCGAAACATGGGCTGACGAATTCTGTGCCGCCCCGCCAACCAGGCGAAGCGACCGACGCACTTTCACTGACCGACAATGAACCGTTCCCACCGGAGGTTCAGAAAAAGTTGGTCCCCCCTTCCAATCGTTTGGTGGCCACGAATGCCCCCACACCCACCAAACTGCCACCCAAGCCTGCGGAGTTGACCGAGTCGGAGTTGCGGCATCCGCTGCCTGCGGAATTGGCTGCATCCGGCAACGTTAAATTGCCCGCGATGAGCGACACCTTGGCGGCGCAATTGAAGTATTTTAAGGGGCTGGTGAATTCGGCCCGCGATCTGCGCAAGAAGCATCAATCGGCTTTGGCGGAAGAGATGCTGGTCCAGATTCTTTCCGACGACGCTCCCGAAGAGATCCAGCGCGATGCGCTCTATGAGCTCGGTTTGTCCGTCCTGGATAGCCGAGACCTCCCGCGCACGCAGCAGTTGCTGGCGCAGTTTGCGCGCAAATATCCATCGGATCCGCTGACGGCGGAAGTGTTGCTGCGGCAAGGCTTGCTCTATCGCGAAATGGGCGCCCCCGCACTGGCGATCTCCAAGTTCTATGCGGTGATGTCCACCGCGCTGAACCTGAAGGACGACCAAGTCGATCATTACCAACGGGTCGTGCTGCTCGCTCAAACCGAGATCGCGGACACTTACTATCTACAAGGTCATTTCGAGGATGCCGCCGATTTCTATCGCCGGGTATTGAAGCTGGAGAGCCCGAACCTGAATGAGGCGTTGATCCGCTTCAAGCTGGCCAAGTGTTTCGACGTCCTGAAGCAGGGCGATAAAATGGTGGCCGAAGGGCTGCGCTTTATCGAACGGTTTCCCGACGACACGAACGTGCCGGAGATTCGCTTCATGCTGGCTTCCACCTTGAAGACTCTGAATCGTCGGCGCGAATCGATCGAGCAGACCATGGCGCTGTTGCAGGCGGAAAAGACCCGCTCCGACAAGGCGCCGGACGTCTGGGCCTACTGGCAACAACGCACGGGCAACGATATTGGCAACCAGCTTTACGCTGAGGGCGATTACCTGAGCGCGCTCCAAATCTACCGTTGCCTTTCCAATCTCAGCAAAGATCCGGGATGGGAAGTGCCCGCGTGGTATCAAATCGCCCTGGTGCTCGAACGGTTGGGCCAGCCTGAAAAGGCGTCCGAGATGTACCAACAGATACTGGCGCGTGAAAAAGACATCCAAACGAAGGATCTAACTCCGAATTTGAAGCTGCTTTTCGAAATGAGCCACTGGCGCAAAGACCAGTTGGCTTGGGAATCGTCGGCCTTGCGCGCCACGCGCGAAATCGCCAATGCTTCCCCGTTGGTGCCGGTCCCTGTCCCTGCCGGATCGGCAGTGGCGGCGGCAGGCCAGCCAAAATGACGCCAACGGAGCAGATGCTAAACGACTTGCGCGAGCATCGCGCGGTCTGCCAGGAGGTTCTTTCCGTGGTCGAACGGGAGAGCCAGGCCTTGCGCCTGCCCGATACCTCGGGCGTTTTCGAAATCTGCCAGGCCCGGAAGCAGGCTTTGCCCCGCTTGGAAGACACCCTGGCCAAATTGCGACACCACCGCACCCGTTGGCTGGCCATGGCACCCGCCGAACGCGAGCGCTATCCGGAGGTCCGCCCCTTGCTTCGCGATAATCAGGACCTGATCATGAAGATCATCGTCCTGGATCGTGAGAATGAGCAGGCCTTGCTCCGGCGGGGACTGGTTCCCGCCCGCCATCTCCCCCCTGCCCAACGGCAGCGGCCCCATTTCGTAGCGGACTTGTATCGACGCCAAAATATGGGTGGAAGTAATCCGATCGGTTGATTGCCAAGGAGTTCGAAGCCGGGAATTTACCGGGTCGAGCGACTGGTAGTCCTTTGACAGCATGACCGAAAGGGCTCCATGATCCGTCATTCGTGTGGTGCTTGGTCAAAACAAGGATGACCGGAAACGTTTAGTCTTACATGCCGATAGAGAAGATCATAGTGCTGGAGGATGATGTCATCATCCGTCGGCATCTCGAGCAGCAGTTGAGAAACCGCCGCTATGAGGTGGCTTCCGCCGCCACGGTGGCCGCCGCCCAGGAATACCTCTCCCGGGATAACTTCGACCTGATGTTCGTGGACGTCCGCCTGCCCGATGGCGAGGGGACCGATCTCTTGCGGGAATTGCAGAGCCGGGCGCAAAAGCCGTTGGTCGTGATGATGACGGGGTTTGCTTCCGTGGAGTCAGCGGTGGCTTGCATGCGCGATGGCGCCTTCGATTACCTGATCAAGCCGTTTTCCTCCGACCAGATCGATATCACGCTCAAGAAAGCCGAGGAGTTTACGCGGCTGGTGAAGGTGAATCACCACTTGAGCCACGATCCGGTGGACGAGAGTGGCACCAGTCTGCTGGGGCGCAGCACAGCGATGCAGCAACTCCGGGACCTGATTCGGCGGGTGGCCCGCACGGACGCGACGGTATTGGTGCAGGGCGAGAGCGGCACCGGCAAGGAATTGGTTTCACGGGCGATTTACCGGGAAAGTCCCCGGGCCAACATGCCGTTCATCACGGTGAATTGCGCGGCGATTCCCGAGAACCTCATTGAGAGCGAATTTTTCGGCCATGAAAAAGGTTCCTTCACCGGAGCCCAAAACAAGCGGGAAGGGCGTTTCGAACTGGCCCACGGTGGAACGATTCTCCTGGACGAAGTGAGTGAAGTGTCGCCCCAGGTCCAGGCCAAGTTGCTTCGCGTGTTGCAGGAGCGGGAGTTGGAACGCGTGGGTGGGAATCGCACGATCAAGGTGGACGTGCGCGTCATCGCCACCACGAACCGGAACCTGCAAGAGAGCGTGGCCAAGAAGGAGTTTCGCCAGGATCTTTATTTCCGCTTGAACGTGGTGCCGGTGTTTGTTCCGCCACTGCGGCAACGACGGGAGGACATTTCCCAGTTGGCGGAAGCTTTCCTGAAGCGGTTTTCCCGCAAGCACGGCGTTCGCGTGACGGGCATTTCCGCCGGATGCACAAGCACGCTGCTCGCCCACGATTGGCCGGGAAATGTCCGCGAGCTCCAGAACGTGATTGAACGGGCGGTGATTCTTTGCCCGGACGGCGAGGAGATCAATCCCAGCCACCTGGGTTTCCAGCCGGGCCAGGGACTGTCGGGAGGTGGTTTCGACAGCGGTCCCTCACTTTCGGCGGCATCCGTCGGCAATCCGATGCCTGGTTCGGGAAATCCGGGGTCACCGGACGAGGTGGTCACACTCGCCGAATTGGAAAAGCAGGCGATCCTGCGGGCACTCGATTCCTGCAAGGGGAATCGGACCCACGCCGCGAAGCGCCTGGGTATAAGTATCCGCACCATGCGCAACAAGCTGCATGAGTACGGCGTGACCACTCCCAAGGAAGACGGCGCGGGCGACGACGAGGAGTAGAAGCCAAGGTTTCAAATTTCTCCGCCCACCGAATCACACGGCGAACGCTGGGGTTCCAGGGGCTGATGACTTAATCGAATCAAGACCGACGGGCAACACCAGCCTGCCACCTGGGACACACGATACGACCACCAGGCCAAAACCCAAAATCGCGAGTCCGGCTTAGGTCAAACGATTTGCCCAATTGAGCCTGACGCTTTCAAAAAGGCGGGAAGACAGAGTTCTCTCCCGGTTGGTCTTTTATTATATATATTAGCCGGGGCTTGTGTCTTATTGTGTGACGGGAACTGTGCGGGCGACGCGGTAGAGCGCCTTTTGGGTGCGCAGGAAGATGTCGCCGTCCGCGAAGGCGGGGGTCGAGTTCGAGAGTTCGCCCACCGGATTGGAGGATAACAGTTCGTACTTGGGCGAGGCCTTCAGGACAAAGGTGTCGCCCGATTGGTTGATCACGTAGAGGCGGTCCTCGGCCAGGACCATGGAGCCCCAGGTTTCACCCACGGTCTTGCTGGAGGGCAGGCGCTCTTCCCAGACTGTTTTTCCCGATTCCAACTCCACGCATTCGGCGAGCCCGATGGTATTGCTGAAATAAACGTAGCCGTCCTTGATGATTGGCGAGCCTATACGGTGGCGTTTGGCCCGTTTTTCGTAATAGACCCGGTGGCTGGAGGTCACGTCCCCGTGGCCATCCGGCTTGGCGACGATGGCGGCACCGAAATAGCCGCCGTAGGCGACGATTCGATCCTGGCCATACGAAGCGGACGCATAGACCAAGGGGTTCATGCCGTCGATCGTCCAGGACGATTCGCCGCTGGTGGGAGCAAACGCCCGCAATTTTCCGGAGACTGGCAGGATGATGTCGTCGCGGCCCCCGTGGCCGAGGACGAGCGGTGTGGCGAAACTGCCGATCATGCCGTTGGTATTGCCTGCAAAGCCGTCAAAACGCTCGATCGGCTGGTCTTCCGGAAGCGGAGTGGACCACTTTTTCGCTCCGGTCTTCTTATCGAGCCCATAGAGGGCCGAGTCCTTCCCGGGACCGTGATACACAATGACCAGGTCGCCGTGAATGACCGGCGACGAACCGGAGCCCCAATTATGTTTTTGGAGGCCCAGGTCCGTTTTCCAAAGCTGCTTGCCGCTGAAGTCGTACGCCACGATGCCGGCCGAAGCGAAATTACAAATGATCCGTTCACCGTCGGTGGTCGGCGAACCGGCGCAATGCGTGTTGGCTTCGTGATGGGTATCGGCCAGTTCGTAGTCGACGCCTTGCTGCCACAGGAGTTTTCCATTCCGGCGATCAAAGCACATCAGCGTGCGCTTCTTTCCATCGTCGAGGGGCTGGGTGACAAAGATACGGTCGCCCCAGACGATGGGGGACGAATTCCCTGCTTCCGGCAGCTCGGTGCGCCAGACGATATTGCTGGAACCCTCGGGCGACCATTTCCACGCCACCGGAAAGCCTTTGTCGGGCGAGACTTGGTTTTGCGCGGGACCGCGCCAGGACGGCCAGTTGGCGGCGCATGCCGTGCCAGCCATCGCGAGGGAAAGCAACAGGACGGGCGGGAGTTTCATGGGAACATGGAATACTGAATTTCTTCGACCGCGCCAAGCGCCATCAAATGTTGCTGTGGGCTCAATCTGTGCTAAAGGTCCGCGCAGCTAAAACGATATGACGCTGCAGTCTGAGGGGGTCATCGCCATCCACGGTGCCCGCGAACACAATTTAAAGAACCTTTCCATCGACATTCCCCGGGGGAAGTTCGTGGTGTTGACCGGGGTAAGCGGTTCGGGAAAGAGCACGCTGGCGTTCGATCTCCTTTTTGCGGAGGGACAACGGCGTTTCCTCGATTCCATGAGCGCCTACGCCCGGCAGTTTGTCGAGCAACTGGCCCGGCCCGACGTGGACCTCATCTCGGGTTTGCCACCGACGGTCAGTATCGAGCAAAGCACTTCGCGTGGAGGTGGTAAGAGCACGGTGGCGACGGTCACCGAGATCTACCATTTCATCCGGCTTCTGTACGCCCGGTTGGGCACGGCTTATTGCCCGGATTGCGACATTCCCGTGGGCGGACAGACCCAGGGGCAGATTTGCGCGCAGATCGAAGCCGACGCCAAGGCCAGCGGTCCGGTCCAGCTTCTGGCCCCCTTGGTACGGAATCGCAAAGGCTTCCACTCGGAGCATGCAGAATGGGCGGTCAAGCAGGGGTTCACCACCTTGCGGGCGGATGGGCGGCTCTATCCTGCGAACGCGGAGTTTCGCCTCGATCGATTCAAGGAGCATGACGTCGAGGTGGTAACCGCCACGGTCCAGAAGAACGGCAAGGTTCTCAACGGACGCGACGCGGCAGGCAAGTC
>DATJII010000336.1:0-10525 GCA_035493435.1 Candidatus Limnocylindria bacterium
CGGGCCGTCGCGAACGCCGCGTTGCAATCGGACGGCAGCAATGACCCGCAGGCCGCGCTTGCCCTGGCGTCTCAACGCGTCGTCGATACCCAGGAACATTTGGCGGGTGTTCGCCGCAAATCCCTCGCTATTAAACTGCTCGCCGAACGTTTCGCCGAGGAACAGCAAGCCCTGTCCGAACGTTTCACGCGCCCCTTGGCGGACAAGATATCCGGATACCTTCAGTGCCTCTTTGGCCCAGGAGCGCGGGCCAAGGTCACCTTGGAGGACAAGTCACTGACGGGTCTCGAACTCCAGCGCCCCGGACTGGCTTTCTCCTTTGACCACCTGAGCGGTGGTGCCCAAGAGCAAATGGCCGCCGCGGTCCGCCTAGCCATCGCTGAAGTCCTCAGCGCGAATTTCGACGGCCACCTCCCCGTAGTCTTCGACGACGCCTTTGCCTACTCGGACCCTGACCGGGTCCAACGCCTCCAGCGCATGCTCGACCTAGCCGCCAGCCGCGGCCTCCAGGTGATCGTCCTGAGTTGCACCCCCACCGACTACGCCGCGCTGGGCGCCCGTGTCGCGACGCTACCTTAGGCGATCAGTGGCTCATATTATAACTAAATCAGTCGAAAACCACGACATAAGTGGAGGCATCGCCAACATGGATTATTATACCTCCCTTCGGGGGGAAGGGGAGAGGAATTATTTATCCGCAGATTACGCAGATTCACGCAGATTGCAAGAAGGGGAAATTAGAATGCCGGCGATGGTTTGCCGTCAACCGTGCCGACGTGATCCCTGCCTTTAAATCTGCGCCAATCTGCGGATAATATTCCCCTTCTTGGATCCGTTCCGAAATACTACGGGGCAACCTCGACCAAACGCCAGAACCCGGCCTCGACGGTGGTGTCAACGTCCCGGTCTGCCTGCGAGGACGTCGCCACAAACGGATCCTCGGAGTTGGTCCAGTTCGTGAGGTTGGGCGACCGCTGGAGTTGGTACTTTCGACCGACTGCCACGTGGAGAGTCAACCGGACCTTCGGCAGCCCCGGCGCCGCAGGAACGATCGATAGCCGGGATGGACTATATTGACCGGTGGCAAGGGCAATAACACCGTCATACAACCCAGAGACGTACAACGTCCCATCACTACCCAGAACTGCTGACTGCAACCTTCCGCCTGCAAAGAAACCCCATATCGGAAGGCCGGTGCCGGGATCGAGCGCGCAGACATTTCCATCCCATCCATATACGTAAACCACGCCATCCGCCCCCACCCTGGGAGTCCCCAAAATAATGTTGGCGCTATCATATTTCCACTTCGTCACCCCCGTCTCCGGGTCGAGTGCATAAACGGCATCGCAATAACCGCCCGGATACTGGGAGTTACCGGCGTACAAAGTCCCATCGGTGGCAAAGGCCGGCTCGAAACTCCAAAAGGTGCCACAGCCGGAGGCGGTCCATTTCCTTTGTCCTGTTCCGACATCAAAATCGGCCATGATGTGTTCGCTGGAAATGTGGACTACTCCATCCGGGCGTAGAAGCACCGAAAATATATTAGTCAACCCGGTCGGGAAATGCGCCAACCTTTCACCCGTCCGAGTATTGACGATTTGCACGATCTCGGCTCCATCCATGAAACATGCGATATGATTGGTGGAGATCGATTTCAGGTTCCAACCATTGCTGGGAGCAAAATTCCAAATGGGCAGTCCGTTCCGGGCATCCAAGGCGTAGACCTTGCTATCGGCCCCACGAACTTGAATCGAGCCGTCCCCTCCGACGCCTGCAACGTCAACGGCTTGATTGGTACCGAAAGTCCACTGGGTGAGCCCCGTATCCGGATCCAAGGAGTGTACAACCCCCGCTGAACCAATATAGATACTTCCGTTGAGGCCGATCCTTGGCGGGGACTGGACTCCCTGCTCAAACATCCTGTCCCATCTTGAAACACCAGATTGCGGATGGAGTGAGCTAAGATTCCCCGTATCGGTTCCAACGATGAGTGACCCGTCGCCGCCAATTATTGGTGGAAGCGGCTTTCCATAGGGTGTGTTATATCCCCACTTTAGCCTGGATGAGGTTTCAATAACCGTTGTGTGTTTGGCATTCTGGCGAAACATCGGCCAGCGGGTAACCCCTACCCCCCTACTGGAAGTGGTCAACGCGTAAATTTTGCCGTCCTGGCTACCCACATAGAGCGTTCCATCTGGGCCGATCGCGGGAGAAGAAGTAACAGGCCCGCCGGTATCGAACGACCATTGCTTACTTCCTGTTGAACCATTCAAGGCATAGATCTTGCCGTCCTGGCTGCCGACATACACAAGATTGTCCAATCCCACCGCGGGGGACGAGGAAACAGGGCCACCCGTGGAAAACTCCCATCGCTTTCCGCCCCGCTCCCTTTCGACGGCATACACCTTTCCGTCATCGGAGCCAAAACACAGCAATCCGGATAGTGCTATCGCCGGGGACGACATGACACGGCCATCCGTTGCAAACTCCCATCGTTTCCCAACATTCCCGCCATCGAGGCAATATAGTTTTCGATCGATGCTTCCCACGAAAATCTCGGACGGTATCAATTCCAGGTAATCTATGATAAATGCAGGCGAAGAACGGATGGATGTTCCGGCAATGTACTCGGAAGATTTCACTCCGGTCGTGGTGTTGATCTGATAGAGGTGCCCATCGTCGCAGCCAATGTACAGTTCGTCACCGAAAACAATGGGCGACGACTGAAAAGGGCGCGTCGCCGCGAATTCCCATCGTTTTATTCCTGTAGCCCCGTCGAGCGCATACACCTTGCCATCGTGGCTTCCGACGTAAATCGTGCCGTCGTATCCCACAGCGGGTGAGGTGGCAACCATGCGCCCCGTGAGGAACTCCCACTTCTTATTCCCAGTGGCGCCATCCAGGCAGTAGACCTTGGCATCCGTACTCCCGACATAGACCGACCCGTCGGCGCCAATCGCCGGAGAGGATCCGACCGCACCACCCGTGGTGAACTTCCATTGCTGCGTGCCGGTTTGGACGTTCAAGGCGTAGACGTTGCTGTCGCCACTTCCCACGTAGAGGAGTCCATTGGCTGAGAGCGCCGGAGAGGAGTTGACCGGGCCCCCGGTGGTGAAATCCCACTTTTTCGCGCCCGGCTCCTGGGCCAGCCCGGCGATTGCGGGCAGTACACCGATCACAAACGCGACCCATCGAACGAATCCCGCGGGCAACTCACGCGGCATCTGCGGAGAAAGCGTCGATGAAAACCATTTGTGACGAAGAATGTTCATGATCGGGAACGTCGTAGTTCGCCGGAGTCTAATTGAGTGATTATAACAACGCAAGCCAATCCCGAACCGCAGTGGCCCGTGACGCGGCGATCTGACAAGTGGAACCAGGATGAAGAGTTGCCAACGGCAAGCCATTGATCGTTTACGAGTCAAACTCCCCACAATTGCTATTGCCGGGCCGCCGTAACGAGGAAACATTCTCCTCCAGCAACGAATGGGACTGCCACTTTCACCGGCCCAAAGGGAACGCCAGGAGAACGAAGCGCGCGAACGCGCGCTTCGCGAATGGCGCCTGCAGGATTTGACGGTCTGTGAGAAAGCCTGGCGCAGCAAGGAACGTGGGATGGAGCAGTTGCTTTCCGGGGTCTTTCAGAAGCTCCGCCTCGACGAACGACGCCACGAGTCCAAGATCCTGGAACTCTGGGCCAACTTGGTGGATCCCCAAATTGCCAAGCATTGCCAACCGGTGGGGCTCGCCAAGGGAACCCTGTTCGTCAGCGTCGATAGCAGCGCTTGGCTTAGCGAAATCGTCCGCTATCGCCGACCGGAAATTCTCGAACGAGTCCAGATGGTCCTGGGAAAGACCGTGGTAAAGAAGATTTCCTTCCGCGTCGGCTAACGCTGACAGACTGAAACGCCGCAGTGAGAAACGTCCACGACGAGTTCCGTATCCAAAGGAATCATTTGGGAGTGGATGATTGACGAGGGCGCATTTTGCGATGTCTTGGGTTCGGTAAATCCCACCAGGACCACGATCACCACAGCGGCTATCCCAGTCATCCAACTCCGATTTTCCGGACGGAAATGAGCGATAGCCTTGATGCGGCGAAGCAGCAGTTCCGGGGCGTTCGTGGCCGAATCAGTGAATCCCGCCAGGTTCAACTGGGCAATGCCTCCCGGCGAGCCCGAGAGAAAACGGAGCAACAGGCGTCCGTAGGTGAGGTTTGCACCTGGACGAGCAGCCAAGGCGGCAGCGTCGCAAGCTTCTTCCCTATCCTCATGAAAACGGCGACAGGCGTACCAGACCGCCGGATTGAACCAATGTATCGTGCGGAGCCCCTCAAAGATCCATCCCAACCAAAGATCACCTCGGCGGAGATGAGCCAGTTCGTGTAAAAAGACTAGGCGAACCTCTTCCATGGAGAGGTCCTTGAGCATGTGCTCCGGAATGACAATGCGAGGCCGAAAGAAGCCGAGCAAACAGGGACTTGAAACGTTGGGTGACTCGAGAACGGCGACCGGACTCTTCAGCCCAAAAGACTGTTTCGTCTCTTGAAACAACCACCAGGCATCCCAAGAAGTCAGCGGACGAGCGGAGCGCAAACGCCAAAAATTCCACAGGCTGCTCGCCAAAAGCCGCATGGCAAAAAGTGTGGCTACGACACGCCAGACGAAATAGACCCGTTTTTCGTCCACCCAACCGAAAATCCAACCCCAGAGCCCGACAGCATGCCCGGTCACACGTTGGTCGAGGAACCAAGCACTCCATTGATCCAGTCCTTCAAACAGGCTGGTCGGACTGGCAATGTGAAAGGGCCAGACGAGCCGAAGAAATACGAGAAACCAAAGCAAACACCGCCATCGGGGTGCCAACCGGCACCCCAAGGCGGCGATAAGGACCATGACTACCAGACAAAGGATCCCGGTACGGACAGACGCCGCAGCCAGCGATCCGAGAAAGGTGGCGGTCAAGGAGGGGTCCATGGACGACCCCGGTACTTAGCTATTTCCGTGCCTCAGTGTCCAGAACCCCTTTAAGTTCCCGAATCTGTTTGGTGTTCAACTGACGGCCATCCACCAGATAAGCCACCATGGTAGCCAGGGAGCCGTCGAACACCCGATTCAGGAACGATTTGCTGGCTGACGCAATGCATTCTTTCTCAGTCACTTCCGAACGATAAACGTAGGCCCGACCGAAGTGGTCATAGCTCAAAGCTCCCTTCTTGACCAAGCGGTTGATCAAGGTCTTCGCAGTGACCGGATGCCAGGAAGCATCGTTGGCCTGCAGGGCGGTTACGATTTCGGAGGCGGTGACTGGTTCCCGTTCCCAGACCACTCGCATGATTTCCCATTCCGTATCTGAGATGCGTGGTAAAGATGCCATAGCGTCGTTTTGGTTGGCTCAGTTGTGTTTATAGATGTTAACCTACCGACAGCTACACCCGTGAACACGTTCTGTCAACCCCTCCGTAACAAAAAACGCAGCGAATCGAGCCTGAAACGACACTTTTTGACCTGAAATCAGTCCAAAGTCGATGGACTGCAAGGTTTTTTCAAAAACTCGTTGACTTCGAGGCCCATTATTCCGATTCATAGGGGAAGCTTTGCGTTTGCAAAGCGCTCATCCAGAGTGGCAGAGGGACTGGCCCTATGAAGCCACGGCAACCGGTGAGGCTCGCTGCCTCACGACCAGGTGCCAAATCCAGAGACAGATTCCGTTTGGAATTTGCCGGAGATGAGGAGCGTTGGTCTGGCTTTCCGACCCCTTCTCGATTCCCGGGAAGGGTTTTTTACTTTTCCCGTACTGGTTTGGCGCACTTGGGCCGCCGAATTGTCGGCGACGGATGATTGTGTGACGGTATCGGAATGGGTTCCGGGAACCGTCGGGAGAAGCAAGAACGGGGAAGTTTGCAACTATGAGTCAGGGATACATGAAGGCCCTTAAGTGCCGCGAGTGCGGACGGGAATACGATCTGGCCGCCACCCACGTATGCGAATTCGACTTTGGCCCGCTGGAAGTCGCCTATGACTATGATCGCATCAAAGGGGTTCTGACCCGCGAGGCCATCGCGAGTCGCCCGCAATCGATGTGGCGCTATCGCGAACTCCTCCCTATTGCTGGCGAGCCCACGGTGGGCCGCCAAGTTGGTTTCACCCCCTTGGTTAAGGCAGATCGTTTGGCTAAGCGACTGGGAGTCCGCGAATTATGGATCAAAAACGATGCCGTCAACTTCCCCACCCTCTCCTTCAAGGACCGCGTCGTGAGCGTGGCCTTGAGCCGCTCGGTGGAACTGGGTTTCAAGACCGTGGCTTGTGCCTCGACCGGCAACTTGGCGAATTCTGTCGCCGCCAACGCCGCCGCTGCTGGCTTGGAAGCGTATGTCTTTATCCCCCACGATCTTGAACAAGGAAAAGTGGTCAACTCCCTGGTCTACGGGGCGAACGTGGTAGGCATTCGCGGGCACTACGACGAGGTAAACCGGCTCTGCGCGGAGATCGCCGGCAAGTACGAATGGGCGTTTGTAAATGTCAATATGCGCCCGTACTACGCCGAAGGTTCGAAATCCATGGGCTTCGAGATCCAGGAACAGTTGGGTTGGCAAATCCCTGACCACACGGTGGTTCCGATGGCATCCGGCTCCCTCCTGACCAAGATCCACAAGAGTTATCAGGAATTCTCGAAACTGGGCCTGACCACTGCGACGCCTTGGAAAATCCATGGCGCCCAAGCCACCGGCTGCAATCCCATTTCTTCCGCCAAGAAGGCTGGCTTGGATTTCTTCAAGCCCGTGAAGCCTAACACGATTGCGAAATCGCTCGCCATCGGTACACCAGCGGATGGCTTCTATGCGCTCAAGGTCATGAAGGAAACGGGCGGATACAGCGAGGACGTCACCGATGACGAGATTCGCGAAGGTATACGCCTGCTGGCAGAGACCGAGGGTATCTTTGCTGAAACCGCCGGTGGAGTGACGGTCGGCGTGGCCAAAAAACTGATAGCCCAAGGGCACATTACCAGCGATTCCAGCGCTGTCCTATGCATCACTGGCAACGGTCTCAAGACCTTGGATGCGGTGGTGGATCACTGCGGTGCCAGTCGCCTGATCAAGCCGAGCCTGCGGGAGTTCGAAGCCCTGTTGGCACACGACAAGCCGGGTTTAGTCGCCGCGTAATCCATTCTACCAGAATCTATTACCAGTCATGAGCGTACGAATTCTCATCCCACCCACCTTGCGCAAACTGTGCGGTGGCGAAGAAATCATTCGTGTCCGACCCGGCACCGTTCGAGAGGCCATCGGCCAGTTGAACTCCCAGTTCAATGGCATCCGGGATCGCTTATGCGATCAACGAGGCCAAGTCCGCGGGTCGGTCTTGGTGTACGTGAATGACGAAGAGATACGCTTCCTCGACAACCAAAACACCCGCCTTAAAGCGGGTGATGAGGTCAGCTTAATTCCGGCGTTTGCCGGGGGATGAAACGGGAGGTTTTGGCACCGATCTGCGTCGGGGCCAAGACGCCTTCACTAATCGTCGGCGACTTCGTCCAAGGCGGGTTCCGGAATTTCCGAATCCGCCTTTTTCGCAGTCGTACGACGAGCTGTCGCGGTCCGCACGCGGGGAGCGTCGGCCCACAGTCCTTCCAAGTCGTAGTGAGCACGCACGTCGGCATTCATGACGTGAACGATCACGTCAAAATAGTCGGCAGCGATCCAATTCGATTTGCTTGATCCGTCGAGATTGTGGGGCTTCAAGTGGTAGTCGTTACGCAGGGTATCGACAATTGAAGACTCTATGGCGCGCAGATGAGGTCCGCTCGTGCCCGTCGCGATCACGAAATAATCCGTGACGGAGGACAGTTTGCGAACATCGAGAACGACAATGTTCTCGGCTTTCTTATCATCGGCAAGCTTGCGGCACAGCAACGCCAGTTTGCGGGAATCCATCGGTAACGATAGTGACGCGTAAATGTAGAAATGGGAAGCGGTTTCGCGTGGAAACACGGTTTCCAGCCCGTCAAAGCCTCACAAAAACCCGGCGACGGAAGAGGAAATGGGCCAGACCGAGCATCAACGCAAAGGTAACCAAAGCCACTGCCAGGGTGCCAACTCCGGCCATTGAGTGAGCGTCCAACCAATGGGTTTCGTTGGAACTCAGAATCCGTTCCGCCAATTTGCCGAAGCCGACCAATTTCGCCGCCAGATAGAGCAGCAGCGCATTGCTGCCGACCCAGACCAACGGCGCAAACCACTTCTCCCTGCGCTTGATCTCAACCTGCCAGAGAAAGAAGGCCAGCAACAGGCAACTGTAACCCGCCGCTACCAGTACGAACGATGACGTCCAGAGCAATTTGATCACTGGAAACACCAAGCCCCAACCCCAGCCCACGCCCGCCAGCAGGATTCCACCGATCATCAGTTTCCGGACCTTTTGAGTAGTGGACAAGTCGGTACGCTGGAGGAAGATCCCCGCTAGGACACCCATCATGCAGGTGGCGATTGCGGGCAACGTACCCAGCATCCCTTCTGGATCCCAGTAACCACCATACCGATGGCCAGGGAGATACAGCGCATCCACATAGTGCGCCACATTCAGTCCCGGTTCATAATGTCCACGAACGTGTTCCACCGTCTTCGCCAAAGTCTCCCGGACGGTATCGACACCGTATTCAGCCATGGCGTCGTGAACCGTGTTGGAATCCAGCGCGAGCGCGGGGATAGGCACTAACGCCATCACGGCCCAATACCCCAGCAGCAGTCCCCCCGTCATACCGATCAGAATCCGCGGCCGAAAATGGTAAAACAACAGGGCGGAAACCAAGTAAACGAGGCCGACACGCTGCAAAACTCCCACCCAGCGCGATTCCTCCCAACCACCGCGCACCCCCCCATAATAGATCACCCCCAAGGCGAACAACAGGAGGCCACGCTTAACAACTCGCCGGTAGACGGCCAACGCCCCGCCTTGTTTCTTCCAACGCGGAATGGCCGAAACAATGGAAATCCCCGTCAAAAAAAGGATGAGCGGAAAAATGAGGTCGAAAAACTGAAAACCATCCCATGCTTCGTGCTTGAGCTGGCCCGGGATCCAAAAAAACGGCCGCCACGGTCGACTCTCCGCATTGCCCAGGCAAACGATACCGTTCAGGACTTCCGCCAGACCCAAGGCCCATATGATGGCGAAGCCGCGCAATGCGTCTAGAAACGCATAACGTTCAGGCGGGACAGGATGGGATTCAGTCGGGGACAAGCGATTTACCAGTAGCGGCTTAAAGGCCGGTTGCCAATCATTTACCTGTTTCTAACCAACGCGGCGCATTTTTGAGTCAAGTAGTGGCATCTGCGTGCGAGTGGCGTTCAAAGACGTCTCAAAACAAACGAATCCGCGTCAAAGAAAACATCGCCCTCGTCGGCGCGAAGCTCAGCTACCAGCGTGATTTCTCTCCCGCCCATCTGGTGATCGACAGTTTCGGGATCGATGTTGAATTGGTATTGGATTGATTGCCACTCCGTGTCGCCAACCAGCGAATTACGGCGGGAACCACGGCTTATCCGGATGCCCGCACCCACGCCGACATTTTGCACCGATTCCCCGCCTCGTACACCGCGCGTCATAGCTTTGCCTTCAAAGCGATAATTGCCGGGAGGCAGGATCACACTGGAGCGCCACGAACCAATACTGCCGGTGTCACCCGCATGCACGACGAATACCTTGCCATTCGCGGTATTCGTCCGCACTTCCAAGCGGGGTCCCAATCCTTCCCGTTTGGGTTGCCAAGACGTCAGGCGACAAACGCCGTTGGGGTCAAACTTGACCAGTTGGGGAACCGCCGTTCCCTGATTGGAGAAATGGTCGATCCGGGTGTGCATCCGGTGGCGTATTTGAACAATGGCCCCCCGGATGTACTGCGCTTGGTCATCCCCCCGCGCCGCCAAAGCCGCCACGATCTTTTTTTCGGCACCCGCGATGACCGTGTCGGCGAAATCGACATTGTAAACGGTATTGGTCAGTTCCAGCATCCGTTTACCGAGAGCCTCCCGCCACGTTGGCAGCGAGAACAATCGCCGGGCGACTATGCCGTTGAAATTAGGACGGAAAGAGCTCATGGGCGATTGGTAGAGTTGATCCATGCCGTGAGGCATGAAAACCAGGCGATCCGTGGTGGGATCATGATAGATGCGGTAGTTATTTCGGTTGCGCGCGTAACCGTCCCAATCGTCAATCAGCACTTCCAACGCCACATAGGTGAGAAACTTGTTGCAATCCAACACCTTGGCGAGGGAATTGGTGAAGGCGCTCTCACCCCCGACCTGCAAACTTGCCACCAGCGCCGCAATATCAGCCTGGGTGTCCTCGCCTTCACCCGAATCACGTTCCAGGTGACCGTTCACGTCCTGAACAAAATTGGGGTCGTACAAGTTGCCCTTGGAGGACCCGAAATTCCGTTTGAGAAACGGCTTATCCCAGCCCTCCTTCATGACATACATCCCCAGCGTCCGCCCGTTCAGTATGACAATCGCGTGGGAAACCCGGGG
>DATJII010000337.1:0-11438 GCA_035493435.1 Candidatus Limnocylindria bacterium
CTCGAGTTGGGCGTGGCATCGTCAATCGACGCCCTCTTACGTAGTGTAGTGAATCACTTGGGGAACGCCACTCGCTCCCAAGTCGCAATCCTCCTGCCACAAGCTTCAGGAAGTGAATTGGCGATTCATCCAGCGAGTTCACTGCAGCCCGAAGTCATGGAACTCTCAGCGGCAGAAATGGCCTTTCGGACGGGACAGGTCTGTGGGCAATTCACGGTGCGTTTTGCCGAGGCCCGGGCGTTTTTTATACCGTTGAAAACGGCTGCCGGTACGGAAGGGGTCTTGGGTATCCGGTGGAGCGATGCCTTGCCTCCGGACGTGCACGAAGAGAGTTTCCTGGGAGCTTTTTCACAGCAGATCGCACTGGCCCTGGATCGCCATCGATTGCAGGCCCTGTCCGAGAAATCGCGCCTGTTCGCGGAATCGGAAAAGCTAAGCAAGACGTTGCTCAACTCTATTTCCCACGAAATCCGGACTCCCATCGCGGCGATCAAGAGCGCCACCAACAACCTGGTGGAACTGGGCGACGGCAACCTAAACGAGGCACAATTAGCCATGGTGGGCGAAACACTGGAGGCGGTCGATCGCTTGAATCGGCTGGTCGGCAACGTTCTCGACATCACCCGCATCGAGTCCGGCCACGTGCGGCCCCGCATGGCGCTTTGCGACGTGCAGGATCTGGTCCATGTGGCACTGAAGGAAACAAAAGGCCGACTGGAAGGACATCCCGTCGAACTCGACCTGGAACCTGGCTTGCCGCTGGTCCGCATGGACTTTGTGCTTATGCAACAGGTGCTGACAAATTTGCTGTCCAACGCCGGGTTCCATACCCCGCCGGGCACGCCGGTTACAGTGAGAGTGGGCACCGATCGTTCGGAACTGATTCTTTGCGTTTCCGATCGAGGGCCTGGCTTACCGAATGGGGCCGCCGCCCGGATTTTCGAAAAGTTCTATCGAGGCCCCACCGCTCCAGCGGGAGGCACTGGATTGGGCTTATCGTTGGTGAAGGGATTTGTGGAAGCGCACCGGGGCAGTGTCGTGGCGGAGAATCGCCGCGACGGGGGCGCCAGCTTTACCGTGAGATTGCCCGTCGACAAAGTATTAACTCCCGCCATGACATGAGCGTCGAACCCATCAAGCAACCGAGCGTACTCGTCGTGGATGACGAGGTGCAAATTCGCCGTCTCCTGCGGGTGTGCCTCGAAAAAAATGGCTACCACGTGATTGAAGCAGCCACCGGTATCCGGGGCCTGGAAGAGGCGGCGCAGTATCTCCCCAGTTTGGTTTTGCTGGATCTAGGTTTACCGGAGATGGACGGCCTGGAAGTCCTTCGGCGTTTACGCGAGTGGAGCCAGGTTCCGGTCCTCGTCCTGTCGGTCAGGGGACACGACGAAGACAAAATCGCGGCTTTGGACGGAGGGGCGGACGATTACGTCACCAAGCCATTTAGCACGGGAGAAGTGCTGGCCCGATTGCGGGTGGCGCAACGTCATAACCGGGACCAGACTCTTCCGCCGGTCTTCCAGGCAGGCGATTTGAAAGTGGATCTAGCCAACCGGTTGGTACGGATACGGGGAGAAAAAGTAAGACTAACGGCCACCGAATATTCCTTGCTGCGCTACTTCGTCCAACATGCCGGCAAGGTACTTACCCATGGCCAGCTTTTGCGGGAGATTTGGGAGACGGACAATCTCGAAAAAATAGGTCACCTCCGGGTCTATGTGACCCACCTTCGCGAAAAACTAGAGCGCCAGCCTTCGGAGCCCGACATGCTTTTGACAGAACCTGGAATTGGCTATCGACTGGTCGTGCCGGAGTAGTCTCAACTCCAGGGGGCGATGCGGCTATCCAACTGAAAAATCTGACCCGACGCGCTGCCCAGGCGGGTCAACGCGACCAGAAATTCCGCGACCTCCAAGGGATCGCTCCAGCGGCCCAGGCAATTGGCTTTGGTATAAGCCGCATGGCGTTCAGGCGAAAGGGCGGCCACCAGGGGGGTATTCATGGCCCCGGGAAGGATTACATTGGCCTGGATGTTTCGCGATCCGTATTCCTTGGCCACGGATTGGGTGAACCCAATGAGGCCAGCCTTGGCGGCGGAATAGGCGGCCTGGCCAGGCGTTCCCGTCAGGCCCGAGTAGCTGCCGATATTAATGATATGGCCGCTCCGGCGGGCGCACATGGGGCGTAATACCGCCTGGGTACAGAGGAACGGACCGCGCAGGCAGACGGCCACGCAGCGATCCCACGCCGCTGGATCGAGAGTCGGCAGGACGTCGTCGGCAATCATCCCGGCATTGTTGATCAGAACATCGAGATGGCCGAACTGCTCCAGGCATCTTTTTACGCCTCCTTCGACGGAACCGCGATCAGTGACGTCTAGTGGCATCGACAGGCTTGCGCCGGAGTCCTCAGCAACTGGCTGGGAATGACTTCCTGCGGCGACGAGCCAGCCGTGCTTGGCAAAGACCGTCACCAAGGCGGACCCGAGTCCGCCAGCGGCGCCAGTAATGAGGACCGTGCGTTGTTTCGGCGATTTATCGTTGCTCATGGCCTAAGCGGTCTTTCCAAGGGGCGGCTAGCCATTCCCAGGCGCCGCCGATCATCGTACCTTCGACAGGTTGTGAATAGCCGACCAGGGCAGGTTCCACCCCGGTTAACGGCCCCGAAAAAGGAATGAACGCCAGATCGGCCAGTGAACCGGGAGACAGTTCGCCGACCACCCCTTTTAGTCCGAGAGCACGAGCCCCATTTTGGGAAGCCATGCGAATGCTCTGGCGGTAGCGCAGGGAAGGGTGCGCCAAGTGCAAATCGCGAAGTTCGGCTGACATGGATAGCGACGGCGGCGAATCGCGTTGGAGTGTGACCGAGGCCAGACTATCCGTGCCGAGGCAGACATTGACGCCGAAATTGAGCATCTCGTCCATCGGGAAGCAGCGATGGCGAAAATAACTATGGGAACGGGGGCAATGGGCGACTGAGACCCCCTGGCTGGCCAATAGGCGCACGTCGTCGTTCCAAGCATAGTTGGCGTGGACCGCGAGCAGGTTGGGCGAGAGCAAGCCGTGGCGGGCGAGGTGTCCAATAGGGGAGCCGAGACCGCAATCCTTCATGCTCCGCTGGCTTTCGAGCCAGTCGAACATGGGGCCACGCCGATACATATACATGTCAAATTCTGCCTGTGATTCCGCCACATGGGTGGTCAGCAACCAACCCTGCTTGGCGGCGGCGGCGCATTCCGCCAACAAATCCGGGTAGGTGGAATAAGGAGCGTGGGGCGACAGACCCAAACCTCCCCGAGTCGCTGGCAGGCTCTCCAGCAAGGCGATCGCCTTATTGACGATCTCTTTTCCCGGGAGCTGGTTCCGGACGCCGGTCATCTCCAGGAACGAAAAAAGGCGCAATGGCGTCTTGGACCGGACCTCAGCCAGGATCTCTGGCATGGATTCGATGTTCGCGACGGTGGTGGTGCCACTTTGCAAAAGTTGTTGTGCGCCCTTGAGCCAGGACGTCTTGAACTCCTCCACCCCCCAACTGGACTTGGCGGTGAGGATCGCCTTGATCCAGTCGGGGAAGGCCCGTGGCCGCAAAAGTTGGCCTGCCATGTCGGTATAATCCAGATGGCAATGGGCATTAACCCAACCGGGAAAGACAATAACGTTCCCCAGATCGACCACCGGTTCGTGCGCGACCTGGAGGGAATCTTTTAGATCGGTCCAGGCACCCGCCGCGCGAACTCGGTGTCCGGAAATCCAAACCGCGCCGTCCTCAATGGGCGGCGCGGTTACGGTAACCAAATATCTGGAGCGAAGTACCACAGTTAGGCTTTGACGCGGCGCTCTTCCTTCAATCGTGCCGCGGTCTTGTGCTTCTTGGCTTTGACCTTGCTGTGGCGGTGACGGAGCTGTTGCTGCAGTTTCTTGACCGTCAGGTCGATGGCTGCGTACAGATCCGATTCGCGATCCTCCGCGAATAGGTCGTTACCCCGTACTCCGAGACGGATACCGCATTTGAACATCCCGTTGGGATCCTTGGCTGAATGAACGCGTTCGAGCGTCACCCGGGCATCCACGAGCCATCGGTCAATGTGCTCAAGCTTATCGATCTGCTCGAGGACATGGGCTTCGATGGCCTCCGTCAACGTGATGTTGTGCGTGGAGAGTATGAACTTCATGACGAAGGGAAAATGGATCCTTGCGAGACGTATTTCAATTCACATGTTGCCTAAATCGCTGTCACGCCGTTGGAAAGCCCGTCCGGACATTCCGCTTGGCAGGAGTCCGGTCCCGGGCTTAGAAGTGCCGCGTGTTAGTACTCGCCACTGCGGTGGTTATCCTGTTGTCGTACCTTTTGGGATCGATTCCCACGGGGTATCTCGTGGCCCGTGCCAAGGGGATCGATATCCGAAAGGTGGGCAGTGGAAACATTGGCGCCACCAATGCCTTCCGGATCCTCGGCAAAAAAGCTGGGGTATTAGTCCTGTTGGCAGACGCCTTCAAAGGGGCTGCGGCCGTTGTCTTGGCACCGTTGGTGGCGGGGATGGTGCTGCACCCGGTACCTTCCTGGATTCCGTTGGTGGCGGGGGTCTGGGCCATCTTGGGTCACAACTTCACCTGCTGGCTGGGTTTCAAGGGTGGCAAAGGGATCGCCACTTCCGCCGGCGTTTTGGGGGCTCTGGTGCCGTTGGCCTTGGGGATCGCTTTGGCGGTCTGGTTGCTGGTGTTTGCCTTGAGCCGGTATGTTTCGCTGGCCTCTATTGCCGCCGCTGCCGCACTTCCGGTAGCTACGGTATGCTTGGATAGGAGCAATCTCCCCAATATCGTGGTCACGAGTTTGATTGGAGCCCTGGCCATTTGGCGCCATCGGCCCAATATCTCACGATTGCTGGCCGGAACGGAGAGTCGGTTTGGCAAGAAACCCACGACGCCAGCGCCATGAACGTCACCATCCTTGGAGCAGGAGCTTGGGGCACGGCTTTGGGACTTTTGGCGAGCCGGAACGGGGCCACAGTAACGGTGCAGGGGCACGATCCCGAGCACTTGGCGGCCATGGCTGCCACACAGCGCAATGAGCGATCGCTACCAGGCATTGCGCTTCCCGCCGATTGGCAATACGAGGATTCTGTCCCAGCGGCGGCGGAAGGTGCCGATTTGGTGGTGGTGGCCACGCCTTCGCATGCTTTTCGCGGTGTCGCGTCCCAATTGTCCAACTTTGAAAAGACGGTCGTGACGGTGACCAAGGGCGTGGAACTCCAGACGGGGCTGACCATGAGTGGAGTTCTGGAAGAAGTGGCGTCTCGTGCCTGTGCAGCAGCGTTGTCAGGGCCTTCCTTGGCCCTGGAAGTTGCCAAAGGCATCCCGACGGCGGTGGTGGCTGCCAGCCGGTCAAAGGAGGCGGCCCAGTTGACCCAGCAGATTTTCCACCAGGCGGCTTTCCGGGTCTACACTTCCTCGGATCTCATCGGTGTTGAATTGGGAGGAGCCCTCAAGAACGTTATGGCCATCGCCGCAGGAGTCTGCGACGGCCTGCGTTTCGGCGACAACGCCAAGGCGGCCCTGATCACCCGAGGCATGGCGGAAATGCGGCGAATCGGGTTGGCTTGCGGCGCTCGCGAAGGAACGTTTTCTGGACTTAGTGGGTTGGGAGATCTCACGGTAACCTGTTTTTCCCCCTTGAGCCGAAACCGGGGATTTGGCGAGAGAATCGGGCGGGGCGAGATCCCGGCAACCGTCATCGCCTCGAGCAAAACGCTGGTGGAAGGCTATCACGCAGCCAAATCCGTGCGGGAGCTGGCCCTTCGCCGGGACATCTATGCTCCGATCACCCTGGAGGTGTACGCGATGCTGTATGAAGGAAAAAACGTCCGGCACGCCGTGACTGATTTGTTGAGCCGGGATTCGAAAGCTGAAGACTGAGCCGGAACACGTATTTAGCGGAAGAAGATTGAGCCGCACCGGGTAATTCAGTCTTATCCGCCTTGCATGAATTCGGCTGTAGTTCGCGTACCGGCTTCCACTTCCAATCTAGGTCCGGGCTTTGACGCCCTGGGATTGGCGGTGAAGCTCTACAATAAAGTGACGGTCACCCGGGTGGCGGCGCGGGGTGTCACCATTACCTCGCCCATCGCCGACAAGGATCGCGCGGGAGCCACCGCGATGCTGGCCGAGGCGGCCAAGGCCTACTTTAAAGGCGCCAAGATCAGTTCGTTTGGGTTTGAGATCGCGCTGGCCGGGGACGTGCCCATGGCGCGGGGTTTGGGTTCCAGCGTGACCGCTCGCTTGGGATGTGTGGCGGCGTTGAACGAAATTGCCGATGAGTTGCTCTCCCGCCAGCAACTCTTCGAACTCGTCACCGAATTGGAAGGGCATCCGGATAACGCTGGACCCGCTTGTTTCGGCGGTTTTACCGTTGCGGGGAAGGTGGGTGACGGCATTCGTTGCCTGCGCTTCAAGGTCAGCCCCAAGGTCAAGTTTGTCACGCTCGTGCCGGACTTCGAAATTAGCACCCCCGAGGCGCGCAAACTCGTGCCGCAAACGTTTTCCAAAGCTGACACAGTCCATAATATCAACCGTGCCGCCCTGATCAGTGCGGCCTTTGCCAGTGGCCAGATGGAAGCCCTGCGAGGCTGCTTCGACGATCGGGTGCACCAACCCTACCGTGAGAAGCTGATTCCCGAATTGTCGCGAGTGATTCGCGCCGGTGAAAAAGCGGGCGCCATCGGTGGCTGGCTGAGCGGCAGTGGATCGACCATCATGTGCCTAACCCTGGAATCGCCGGAATCCGTGGGGGAAGCCATGCGACGGGTCCTGCCGCGCTCGGTATTTCATGTGCTGGGGGCGGATAACGAGGGTTACCGTATCCTATAACTGTCCGAGGACCCAACTCGCAATCCAGACGCCATGGCCTTCAAATCCAAGCCCGACGAAGACTCAATGCCGCAAACCCGCCCCCCGATGGAGCGGATGCTGCGGATCCACTCGATGATCCGTTCGGGGAAGTACCCCAATGGATCGAGCCTGTCCCGGGAATTGGAGGTCAGCACCAAGACGATCCAGCGCGACCTGGAGTTCATGCGGGACCGGTTGACGCTGCCGTTGGAGTACGATTCCACGAAATTCGGATATTATTATACCGAGGAGGTCGAATCCTTCCCCACGCTCCAGATTTCCGAGGGCGAACTGTTCGCCCTGTTGGTGGCGGAAAAGGCCCTGCAGCAATATCGGGGAACGCCCTTCGAGAACAAATTGGTGGCGGCTTTTCGCAAGTTGGAACGTTCGCTGCCGGACACTGTTTCGCTGAACCTGGCGGATTGGGAGCAGACCATCTCGTTCCGGACGAGCGCCGAGCCGATTGTGAACCTGGAGATCATGGAAACCCTGGCGGAAGCTGCTGCCGCGCGCACGCAGTTGAAGCTGGCCTATCGGAAACCGGGTGCGCGGAAGACGGAGGAGCGGGTGGTGGATCCGTACCATCTGGCCAACGTCAATGGCGATTGGTACCTGTTTGCCTTCGATCATCTCCGGCAGGCGATCCGGACGTTTGTGCCCGCGCGCATTATTTCCATGCAACCCACCGGCACGAAATTCGAGCGGCCAGCCAAGTTCGCGTTGGAAAAGCAATTGCGGGACAGTTTTGGCATCCATTCCAAGGAAGGGGAGTTCGATATCGTCATCCAGTTCGACGATTCGGTGGCGGATTATATCCGGGAAAAGCGTTGGCACCCGTCGCAGCAATTGACCGAACTGAAAACGGGGGGGGTGGAATTGAAGCTCCGTCTGGGCAGCCTGGTGGAGGTACAGCGCTGGATCTTGGGATGGGGCGGCGCCGCCCGGGTTATCGCGCCGAAACAACTCGTCGATGGGGTGCGTGCCGCAGCCCAGCGGCTGGTGACCAGCGTGGGGTAGGGATTCCGAGCGGTTCGTGCTTGGAATTGTGATGGTTAACCCGGCTCATGCCCTTGGGGTCGTTTTGCGTGGGTTAATCGGGCTAGGACCTGTCAGGCCTAGGGAAACTACTGGGCAGGCGCAGCCGGGTTGGGCGGGCAACCAGGTGAAGCATTGCCGATACAATGCGCCTTGCTCTTCCTCAACCGGCTTCGTTACCTATGGGGCGTGAAGCTGTTGTTCATTGGCGATATCGTGGGGGAACCCGGCCGACGGGCGGTCCGAGAGATCGTCCCGCGCCTGGTCGCCCGCCATGGGCTGCACTGGGTGATCGCCAATGGCGAAAACTCGGCGGGCGGCAACGGCATCACCGCAGCCATTGCCAAGGATTTGTTCAGCTACGGCGTGGATGTGATCACCACCGGGGACCATGCCTGGGATCAACGGGACATGATGAGCCTGCTGGAGAAGGAACCGCGAGTGTTGCGTCCGGGAAACTACTCCGCCGGGGTGCCGGGCAAAGGCACCTTGGTGTTTCACAAGGAAGGACTGCCACCACTGGGCGTCATGAATCTCCAGGGCCGGACCTTCATGCCGCCCTTGGACAATCCCTTTCCAATTGCCTTGGCCGAGGTGGCGAAGTTGCGGACGGAGACGCCCATCATCCTGCTCGATTTTCACGGCGAAGCGACTTCGGAGAAGCAAGCCATGGGACGCCTGCTGGATGGCTCGGTCACCGCCGTGATCGGCACCCATACGCACGTCCAGACTGCGGATGAACAGATTTATCCGAAGGGCACTGCCTATCTGAGTGACGCAGGTTTTACCGGGCCCCATGAGAGTATTCTGGGCCGAGAAATGGCTCCCATCATCCAACGATTCATGAACGGCCTGCCGCAACGTTTTGAAGTCGCTTCGGGGCGGGTCCTGCTCCATGGCGCAATCGTGGAACTTGATCCCGCTACCGGCTTGGCGAAGAACATTACCCGCGTTTCCGAACCCTTGCCCCCGACCTGATTTTTCCATGGCCCGATCCAACAAATCACAGTGGGACTTTGGCGAACTCTTCCCCAGTTCTGAGGGCCGCCAGGTGCTCACCGTCGCTGCGCTTACCGGCCAGGTTCGCAAACTCATCGAAGCGAAGTTCGCCACCCTCTGGATCAAGGGCGAGGTGTCGAACTTCCGGATGCAAGCGAGCGGGCACGCGTATTTCATTCTCAAGGACGCGGAAGCCCAGCTCCCTTGCGTGTTGTTTCGCGGGCAGGAAGAGGTGGACCGTTCGATCCTGCGCGAGGGAGCGAGTGTCATCGTGGGTGGCGACCTGACGGTGTACGAGGCGCGCGGGCAATACCAACTGCGCGTTACGCACGTCGAGGCGCAGGGTATAGGGGCGCTGCAACTCGCGTTCGAACGCCTCAAGCAAAAGCTCAGCGCCGAGGGGCTGTTTGATCAGGCGCGCAAGCGTCCACTGCCGGCCTTTCCCAAGCGCATCGCCTTGGTCACGTCTCCGACCGGAGCCGCGTTGCAAGATATGCTCCACGTTATCGGACGGCGCTATTGCGGGCTCGAAATCGTGCTCGTCCCGTGCCGGGTCCAGGGCGTGGGAGCGGCCCAGGAAATCGCCGAAGGCATCGAATTGGCCAATCGCTGGCACAGCTCCCACCCGGAGCGGGGCATCGATCTGATTATAGTGGGGCGGGGCGGGGGATCGGTTGAGGACCTGTGGTGCTTCAATGAGGAAATTGTCGCCCGCGCCCTCGCGAATTCGGCGCTGCCCACCATATCCGCCGTCGGCCACGAGATCGACTTCACCATCTCCGACTTCGTCGCGGACCTGCGAGCCGCCACACCGAGTGCCGCCGCCGAAATCGTAACGCAACAATACGTCGCCAGCCGGGAATTCATCGAACGCGCCGCCCAACGCCTCGCCAACCTGACCCTCCAGGCGTTCACGGCGAAAGTCGTCACGACCCAGGCCGCTCTCCGGCGTCTGCAGCGCGTGCATCCCCGTCGACAAATCGAGTTTCGCGCCCAAGCCCTGGACGAAGCTTCCGAAGCCCTCCGCCGCAGCGGTATGCTGGCCCTTCGGGAAAGGAGCCAGGCACTCGCCTTGGTGATCCATCGCCTGCAAGGCGTCCAACCCAGCCACGCCTTGGAACTCAGCCGCCATCGTTTCCATGCCATCCAACGCCGATTCGTGGAAACAGGCCGCGAACGCCTGCGCACCCAGGCCCGTCGCCTCGACCGAACCCTTTCGCGCCTCCAACTGCTCTCGCCGTTAAACGTCCTCGAACGCGGCTACTCCATCACCCTCGACGGCCAAACTGGTGCCGTCATCCGAGACGCCTCCGGCTTCCAATCCGGGCAACGCCTCGTCACCCGCCTGCACAAAGGCGAGCTGGGGAGCGTGGTGACCCGGGTGACGAAGGAGGTTCCTTTGGAGCCGCCGAGTTGAGGTTGCAGACGCGCAAGAACATTTATCTAGCAAGGCGATTAGGCCCGGCTCCTCCCTTTGGCTATAGGGAACGAGGTGTGCCCCAAGACCGGGAGGGCGAGGCTCCCGACGAGCCCAGCAATCGGTGGGACGATTCGCGTTGATTGACGACGGGGGTATCGAAGGGTGGTCCTTAGTCAAGAGGGGATTGCTCGTGTATCACGCTTCAGTTCAACGGGTTGTGATTTTTGTGCGAAGCGACTGGCCGTTAGTATGGGCTCGTCGGGAGCCTCGCCCTCCCGGGCTTGGTGGACGCGCTTGGTATGCGTGGACAACCAGGAGGGGCCGGGCGTTGCCGATTGGCTTTGTAGGTCGGTTTTTGGAGCGCTTCCGCTCTTTGGGCTCAACCTTATCGTGGTTCCAAAGCGATTGATATTGTGTGCCTGACGGAGGCAATTATTCAGCCGGTCGCAAGAAACCTGCGCGCGGGGTCCAGATTCACTTGGAGCAACCCAACTGGGTCTGGACCAGCGTCTGCACTGCCAATCGGTCCGCTTGGCTGGCCCATGAAATGATGCACAGGATGCTGCAGGAGACCTGGGCCAAGGCCAATCATTGGCTTGTTGCGGATTATATCATCATGCCGGACCATACGCACTTCTTCGCCGCACCGTATGAGATCGAATACGATTTCGATCAATGGGTTAGTTATTGGACGGGGCAATTGTCTCGGTTGCACAGGAACCCGGATTGGCGGTGGCAATCCCATCCGTTTCATCGGAGGCTGCGCCACGGCGAAAGCTATACTGCGAAATGGAATTATCTGCGGGAAAATCCCGTTCGCAAAGGGTTGGTAAAGTCTTCGGATGAATGGCCTTTCCAGGGCCGTATTTTCGATATTATATGGCAAGGCGATTAGCCCGGCCCCTCCCTTTGGCTATAGCGCACGAGGCGTGCCCCAAGGCCGGGAGGGCGAGGCTCCCGACGAGCCCAGCAATCGGTGAGAGGATTCGCCTTGATGGACGGGATGGATATCGAAAGGTGGTCTTTGGTGAAGAGAAGCGGCTCGCGTATCATGCTTCGGTTCAACGGGTTGGGATTTTTGTGCGAAGCGACTGGCC
>DATJII010000338.1:0-7464 GCA_035493435.1 Candidatus Limnocylindria bacterium
CGGTCTAAGCAGATACTGCCTTCAGCGCCGCCCGTCCGGCATATCGCGCTTGCGGACCGAGCTCGTGCTCGATGCGCAGGAGTTCGTTGTATTTCGCGGTCCGGTCGGAGCGTGCGAGCGAACCGGTCTTGATCTGTCCGCAGTTCGTGGCGACGGCGATGTCCGAGATCGTGGAATCTTCGGTTTCGCCGGAGCGGTGGGAGAGAACGGCGCGGTAGCTGTTCTTCTGGGCGAGTTCGACGGCGTCCAGCGTTTCGGTCAGGGACCCGATCTGGTTCACCTTCACGAGGATTGAGTTTGCCGTGCCGGTATCGATGCCCTTCTTGAGGAACTTGACGTTGGTGACGAACAAATCGTCGCCGACCAGCTGGACGCGGCTGCCGAGCTTGTCGGTCAGCGTCTTCCAGTGCTTCCAATCGCCCTCGGCGCAACCGTCCTCGATCGAGACGATCGGGTACTTGTCGCAGAGCTGGACATAGAAATCGACGAGTTCATCGCCGGTGAGCTTCTGGCCGGAGCTCTTCTTGAAGGTATAGGTGCCGTCGCCGTTATAGAATTCGGAGCTGGCCACGTCGAGGGCCAGGAAGATGTCGCTTCCGGCCTTATAGCCTGCGTCCTTGACAGCCTGCAGGATGACTTCGAGGGCCGCTTCGGCGCTGTCGAGCTTCGGGGCGAAACCGCCTTCGTCGCCGACCGCCGTGCTCAGGCCCTTTTTCTTCAACACCGACTTGAGGGCGTGGAAGATTTCGGTGATGGCGCGCAAGCCTTCGCTGAAGGAGGTGAAACCGTGGGGCATCACCATGAATTCCTGGAAATCGATCGGGGCGTCGGAGTGAGCGCCGCCGTTGATGACGTTGGCCATCGGCACGGGCAGGACCTTGGCGTTCGGTCCGCCGAGGTACTTGAAGAGGGGCTGGCCGAGGGTCGCGGCTGCGGCCTTGGCGTTGGCCAGGGATACCGCGAGGATCGCGTTCGCGCCGAGGTTCGCTTTCGTTTCGGTGCCATCCAGCTCCAGCATCGTTTTGTCGACGCTGAGTTGGTCGAAAGAATCCACTCCGGCGAGTTCCGGGGCGATTTTCTCGATGATGTTGTTTACGGCCTTTTGGACGCCCTTGCCGAGATAGCGGCTCTTGTCGCCGTCGCGGAGTTCCAAGGCCTCATGCTCGCCGGTGCTCGCACCGCTGGGAACGGCCGCCCGGCCGACTGCTCCGGAGTCGAGGAGGACGTCTACTTCAACGGTGGGATTACCGCGCGAATCGAGGATCTCGCGCGCCTGGATGTCAACAATGTGGCTCATTTGCGTGTTTCAGTTGCCAAAGCGACAAGGGAACCGCAGCGGACGGGCAGCGTCAAGGCTCGCTGACGCCGTTCCCGAAACGGCACCGAAGATTTCGTAGCGCAATTTATGGCTCGACGCCTTGGAATTGCTCGTACGGCAAAGTAGAAGCGGCGGCCCGCCGCTTAAAAGGATCTACTGACGTTTCGAACCTCACCCGCCTCCGGGATGTCATCGGGCGGCGAGTGTCACCCAGTTTTTGAAGCCAACGCAGTGGCTTGGGTTGCGGGTGCTCGATTCAGCGGCGAGCCGCCGCGGCTACTTTAAGGCTCGCGCAGTTCCGTGGCCACCTTGTTGGCGAGGCGGGTCAGCCAGAAATCGGGGCGGGCCTTGGCGTCAGCGGGATGGGTCAGGGTGGGAGTGATCCCGGCGATGGAGTGGAATAGGCCCTTCTGGTGGCCCATGATTAACTGGCCCTCGACCATTCCTGCCAACCCGATGCAACGCTTGTTCAGCCGACGGCAGGTTTCGGCGATGCGCCCGGTACCCTTGCCCATCATGGTTTGGCGGTCGATCCCCCCCTCTGCCGTGATGACCAAATCGGCCTGTTCGATGCGGTACTCCAGATTGGCGGCTTGGGCGAAGAGCTCGAATCCCGACTCGATTCGGGCTCCCAGAAAAGTCCGGAGCCCAAATCCCAATCCACCGGCAGCGCCTGCACCCGGCTCATTGGCGATATCCACCTGAAACTCGCGTTGCGCCATCTCCGCCAAAGGCCGGAGGAACGATTCGGCCAGTGGCGCTTGTTCCGTGCGTAACCCCTTCTGTGGACCATAAATGCGTGAGCACCCGTTGCTGCCGAGCAAGGGGTTGTTTACGTCCACGGCGACGATGTGGTTGATCTGGGGTAAGATTGGGGATTCCCAGCGGGCCAGTTTGTCGAGTTTGACCCATTTCTCGATGGGCATCTCGTTGGCTTCCAGGAAATTCCAACCGATGCCCCGGGCCATGCCAAAGCCGCCGTCATTGGTGGCGCTGCCGCCGACGCCGATGATGACCTGGGTCGCCCCGGCTTCCCATGCGGCCCGGATCATGGCTCCCAGGCCGAAAGTATCGAGTTCAAAGGGGTGGTAACGTCCTTGGGGAAGGAGGGCCAATCCCACAATCTGGGCGCTTTCGATGATAGCCGTGGTGATCGCGGGATTGTACCACCACTTCGCTTCGCGGGGACGATGAGCGGCGTCGACGGTGGTCAACGTCCGTTCCTCGGCTTCCATGAGTTGCGCCATGACCTCGCCAAAACCATCGCCACCGTCACTCATGGGGACGGCTTCGATATCGTCCTGGGGCCGGGCGTTCATCCAGCCTTCGGCGATGGCGCCAACGGCCTGTTGTGCGGTCAGGGTGCCCTTGAACTTGTCGGGAACGATGAGGACGCGAAGAGGCATGCCGGGATTATGTCGGTGGATCGCTTTGAATGCACCTTTGAATCGCGTATTCGTGTCCCACGTCATGATACCCGATCCCCGGCGATTTTGGACGGCGTAACCGGGCCACCGGGTGTCGGTCAAAATGGGTGTGGAAGGCGTTGGTTGTTCCAAATCAACCGCTTCTGAAGCTGGCGCTTTGGCCTTCAAGGTGGTAAAACAGGGGTCATCTATCGGCTGCGAAAGCGGCCCAAATGCAAATGGCGACGAAAGTTTTGCGTAAACGGACATTGGATGTCGACCCGGTCGAACCAGCGGTGACCCCGCCGGTGCCCACGACCGACACGGCTTTCCTCAAGAAACCAAAGCTTTCTGCGCGTTTTAAAAAGCGCGAGATTCCTGAAGGTTTGTGGACCAAATGCCCCAAGTGCGAGAACTTGATTTACGACAAGGAGCTCGACGACAACCTGAAGGTTTGCCCGAAGTGCGGTAATCACTTCCCGATCGGCTCACGCGAACGGATTCATTCCATGGTGGAGACCTGCTCCTTCCAGGAATTGGATCCCGACCTGACCAGCATCGACATCCTGAAGTTTACCGGGGCCGCCAGCTATGAGGCAAAGCTCGCCGCTTACCGGAAGAAGTCCCCGATGCTTAAGGACGCCGTCGTCACCGGCATCGGCAAGATTGGGCCGCATCGGGTGGCGTTGGGCGTCATGGATTTTTCGTTCCTTGGCGGTTCCATGGGTTCCGTAGTGGGTGAGAAGCTCACGCGCCTGATCGAGGCTGCGACAGCCAAGGGTTTGCCCGTGATCATTGTCTCCACCAGCGGTGGTGCCCGTATGTACGAGGGCATGTTCAGCCTCATGCAGATGGCCAAGACCTGCGGGGCCCTGGCCTATCTGGCCAGGCAGAAGCTTCCTTATATCAGCATCCTCGTGGATCCCTGTTACGCGGGCGTGATGGCCAGTTATGCGAGCGTGGGCGATTTGATTTTAGCGGAACCCGAAGCGCAGATCGGTTTCGCCGGAGCGCGAGTCATCAAGGATACCACCCAGGCGGAATTGCCGCCGGGCTTCCAGACGGCCGAATTCCTTCGCGACCGTGGATTGATCGACGACATCATTCCACGCGATAAAATGAAGGAACGACTCATCACCTACCTCGATTTCCTGGTAGGCACAAAGCAGGGGTAAGACGGACTCGGCCCGAGTCCTTACTTTCCCTTCGGCACAATAACGATACCCCACGGACGTTCGCCCGCTTTCACGCGGGCGATTTCTTTTTCCGTGGTCAAGTCCACCACCGAGACGTCGTCCGACGGTCCGTTGGCGGCGTAAAGCAACTTGCCATCGGGTGAGAGGTCAATGCCCCAGGGGCGTTGGCCGACCTTGATGGTGCCGAGGACTTCGGTGGTTTTGGCGTCGAGCACGCAAATGGTTCCCGCACGGCCGGTGCTCACGTAGATCTTGTTGCCGTCCAGCGAGACTTTGACGCACATCGGACGCGAACCTTTGGGAAGCGTCACCGTTTTCAGTTTTACATGGTGTACGGCGTCGATCACATGCAGCAGGCCCGACGATTCCGAAGGAATAAAGGCGCGCGTGCCGTCAGGCGTGAAAGCGACCGAGCGAGGGCGTCCCCCGACATTGAAGTGCGCGATCACTTTGGCTGTTTCGGCATTGATCGCGAAGATTTCCCCATCGGTTTCGCAGGTAACGTAGAAGCACTTTCCGTCTGGACTCGTGCCCACGCCCTCGGGTTCGCGATGGACGGGTATCAGATGCTCCACCTTGCCGCTCTCGATGTTCAGGATGCTGGCGGCGCTGACATCCTCGTTGGAGATATAAAGTTTCCGGCCGTCGCCACTGAACGAGAATTGCTCGGGATCCGACCCTGCCTGCAGCTTGCGCACGAACTTGCGTTGCCCGACGTCCACCATCGCGATGCCATCGGCGGATTTATCCGAGTTCTTGTCGTCGTCATCGTCGTCCCCACCTTTTTTGAGGATCGGATTTCCATTGGCGTCCAGTTGTGGTGGCGCGGCAATGGGGGTGCCACTGACCGCGACGTACACCTTGGCCCCATCCGGACTCACGCGAATCCCACGCGGACGCTTGCCGACCGGAATCGTGGCGACGGCGGTATTACTGGTGGGATCGATCACCGTGACGTCGCCGGATTTCTCGTTGGAAACGAAGATTTCGTAGGACGATTCGGCAAACACTGTGGCGACCAGGCTGACGCCGCAAAACACGGCGAGAGTGAGGATCCGGCGGCCAATCAAAGGGCGGTGCTTCGTGCGGTGTGTGAGCTTCATGGTAAAGGTCGCTGTAACCCAGTTTTTGCTTTTTGTCGTCTAACGCAATCGTCGACCATCACTTTAACGCATGCGGATCTCAGCATCAAACAGGCCATCCTTGGCCCACGCTCAGCGGTTGTCCTGGCGAGGTCTTGGGATACCTCACGAACCCGTTGTTGGCCTCGTTTTGAGCCAATCCATCTTTCTCGCCACCCTCGGTGCGGCAGTTCCCGGAGCAAGCTCGCCTCCGGCTAGATTGGCACCCGTTATCGTGACGGGGACCAATGAAGTCCAGTCCCTTACCTCACCTTCCATGGATGAGGCGGCCAGACAACGGCACGAGGTTTCCGGTGGATTCACCCTCAAGAGCACTGAGGATCTCGAGCGAGGACGGGCCTCGGGTTTCCAAGATCTATTCCGAGGCGTGCCGGGTCTCATCCTCCAAGGTGAAAGCGGCACGGAGATCGGCGAGATTTCGGTGCGCGGATCGGGAGTGCTTTCGGATGGTGAACCGGTGGGCATCCAGATTCTTCAGGACGGCTTTGCCTTTAACCAGGGCGATGGCGAAACAATCCTGGAAGATATCGACCTGGCGTCGGTCAAATACGCCGAAGTTTTTCGCGGGGCGAATGCCTTCAAATATGGTTCCACCACGCTCGGGGGCGCGATCAATATGGTCTCCCGCACGGGGTATGACGCGCGACCGATCGAATTGCGGATGGAGGGGGGCAGTTATGGCTTCTTGCGTGGCAACGCGGTGTCGGGTGGGGTGGAGGGAGATTTCGATTACTTCGCCTCGATCACCGGACGGCGATTGGACGGATTCCGCGCCCACAGCCGAGAAGACACCGAGGACTTGTTTGCCAATGTCGGTTGGAAGATCACTGAGCACATCGAGAATCGTGTTTTTCTAACTCTGGCCCGGACGGATCGCCTGCTCCCCGGTGGGCTGACCCAGGATCAACTAAACAACGATCCGAAGTACGTGGATCCCGAGTCCATCGAAGCCAACCTGAGCAAGGAATGGCAATATATGCGGGTGGCGGATCGGGTCACGTACCAGCAGGATAACATTAAGATTGATGGCGGCGCCTATTGGTGGCACCGGAACCTGCTTTCGCGAGGGCTTTTTGAAGACGAATCGTGGGCGGGCATCCAGTCCTATTATTCCGACAATGTAGGGATCCGGCTCGATTTGACGGTCCATAATGAATGGTTTGGCCGGGAGAATAGACTCACGTTGGGAGTCGCTCCGGCGATTGAGCGGGAGGTGGATCAGAACTTTGAGAATCTTGATGGCCAGCGGGGTGAAACGACAGCCCGGGATACGGAGCTGTCGGTGAATGCCCCGATATACCTGGAGGATCAGCAGTATATAACCGAAAAACTGTCGCTCCAACTAGGAGTCCAGGCAATCTATGCGCAACGACATTTTCATGACCTGTTCGTCGACACCGATAGCGGGGACCAGTCCGGTAATCTAGTCTTCCGGGGCCTGAATCCCAAGGTCGGAGCGATCTACGAGTTCGACCCACACAGCCAGGTTTTTGCGAATTTCAGCAAAAGTTGGCAGCCTCCCACCTTCGACAACCTGGTGGCCTTTGGCGATGAGGTGGACGACAGCCTGCTCTTTACGCCTTTGCAAGCCCAACGAGCCTGGACGGCTGAGGTCGGCACGCGGGGCGAAAAAGGAAGGTTCGGCTGGGAATTGGCGCTGTACCATTCGTGGGTGCGCAACGAACTCTTGGAAATCAAGGACGCCAACGGAGTCGAGCACGGCGCGTTCAACATCGACCGCTCGTATCACCAGGGCATCGAAGCGGGCTTGGAAGTGGAGTTGCTGGACTCGGTCTTTACCCGCCGACGAGGCAGCCGGGCGGCTGACCGGCTGGTCTTCGAGCAAAGCTATACACTCACCGATTTGCATTTCGACGGCGATCCCGTCTATGGCAATAACCGGATTGCGATCATCCCGATCCATCTCTATGACGCCGGGTTGACCTATATCCATCGCTCGGGCTTCTACGCGGGGCCGAATCTCCGCTGCAATATCACAAGTTATCCGGTGGACCACGCGAACACACTATACGCCGATGCCTATGCGCTGTGGGGCTTCCGCGCCGGGTTCCAATCCCGGCAAGGCTGGTCCGTCTACGTCGAGGCCCGGAACCTCGGCGACGTGCGTTACGCCTCCGACATCGAGGCCATTCCCGACGCCCGCACCGCAGGCGACGACGTCAAAGTCTTCCACCCCGGCGACGGTCGTGCCTTCTACGCCGGAGTCTCCTGGTCCTTATAACAAAGTAGAAGCGGCGGCCCGCCGCTGAAGGGCGAACGGCGAGCGTGGGCAGATCCCGCAGTCGCCGAAGTGGCGAGCAAAGACCAATGCCAGGATGTCAATCCCGTTAGCCTACGTGTTTCCACGTAGGCAAACACACGTATTCTTTTCAGGCCTTGGC
>DATJII010000339.1:0-9800 GCA_035493435.1 Candidatus Limnocylindria bacterium
CTCGGTATTGGGTGTTCGTCCCCAACTGGGACGCGTGTTTGCCAACGAGGAGGATGTTTACGGAAAACACCACGTTGTCGTGCTGACGCATGCCTTCTGGCGGCGCGAGTTTGCCGGGGACCCCGCCACACTCGGGCGAACGGTCCAATTGGACGGAGAAACTTATACCGTGGTGGGCGTGCTGCCGGAGGGGTTGAACTATCCCGGCGCGCAAACCGATTTCTGGATGCCGCTGGCCCTGGCGCCGGACGAATTGGCCAACCGAAATAATCATACCAAGGAGGTCGTGGCCCGCCTCAAGCCTGGGGTAACCCTGGCCAAAGTGCAGGCGGAGCTCGACGCCATCGCCCTCCGGTCGGCGCAGGAACACCCGGAAAACAAGGGGCACGGAGTCACGCTGGTCAGCCTGCAGGACGAACTGGTGGGCGGCCTGCGCCGGCCTCTTTATATGCTGGTCGGCGCGGTGGGACTGGTGTTGCTGATCGCCTGCACCAATGTGGCCAGCCTCATGCTCGCCCGGGCGACGGCGCGGCATCGGGAATTCGCGATTCGTGCCGCGCTGGGAGCCGGACGCCGCCATCTCTATAAACAATTGCTCAGTGAAAGCCTCCTGCTCGCACTGGCGGGTGGCCTCCTGGGAAGCCTGCTTGCGGTCTGGGCCCTGCCGGTCCTGACCGCCCTGGCTCCCGCCAATCTTCCCCGGCTCGAAGAAGTGCGCCTCAATCCGGCGATCTTCCTCTTCTCCCTGGTCATTTCATTGGGCACGGGGGTGGTGTTCGGCCTGGTGCCCGCCGTGTTGGCCCAACGCTGCGACGTGAATGAGACGCTCAAGTCTGGCAATCACGGCACGGCTTCCTCGGCGTTGCATAATCGTCTGCGGGGCGGGCTGGTCGTCGTGGAGATTGCGGTTTCCATGATCCTCCTTATAGGGGCCGGATTATTGCTGCGAAGTTTCTCCCACGTCCGCGATGTCGATGCCGGGTTCCAGGCCGAACGACTCCTCACCGCGACGGTCACGTTGCCGGATAATAAGTATCCCGACGAAGCCCGCATGGCCGCGTTTTTCGACCAGGCGGTGCAACGGCTCCGGACCCTGCCCGGCGTCGATTCCGCCAGTGCGGTTTTTGGGCTTCCCTTGAGTGGATTCGATCCGGGCACCGGGATCACAGTGGAGGGAGGAACGCCTCTCCCATCCAATGAACCTGCGGGCGCGGGGCTTCACCAGATTGCCACGGATTATTTTCGGACCATGGGGACTCCGCTGCTGCGCGGAAGGGTGCCGGACGCCCACGATACCGCCGCCAGTGCCAGGGTGGTGGTGGTCAACGAGTCGTTCGTTCGTCGCTTTTTCCCGGGCCAGGATCCCATTGGCCGCCGGATCACCCACGGCGCGAGTGGTGGCAAGCCGGTGGAGATCATCGGATTGGTGCGGGACGTCAGGCACCAGGATCTGGCTACGGCCGCGCATCCGGAAATCTATGTCCCGATGTCCCAAAGTTGCTGGGGCTATGCTTCGTTGGTGATGCGCACCCGCGTGGATCCCGCCTCGCTGGCTGGACTCGTGCGGAAGAGCGTGGCGGAACTCGACGCCGATCTCCCGGTCGACGACCTCAAGCCCATGACGGTCTATGTCGCCCAAACGACTGCCCAACGGCAATTCCAGGCAATCCTGGTGGGATCCTTCGCCGCCGCCGCCTTGATCCTTGCCGCTGTGGGCATCTATAGCGTGATCGCCTATTGGGTCAATCAACGGACCCGCGAGATTGGTGTCCGGCTGGCCTTGGGCGCGCAATTGGCCGACGTCGTCGCCATGGTCCTGCGCGAAGGGCTGGCCCTCACCGGCGCGGGACTGGGACTCGGCTTGTTGGCGGCCCTCTTTCTGACCCGCTCGATGGCAGGCCTCCTCTACCAGGTGACCCCTTGGGACCCTTTCACTTATATCACGGTGGCGGCGGTGCTGGCCACGGTGGGGACCCTGGCCAGTTGGATTCCAGCCCGGCGGGCCACCCGGGTCGATCCCCTGACCGCCTTGCGTAACGAATGACTCGGAATTCGCGTCTTCCAATCGATTTCGGCCCATGAATAATATACGCCTAGCCTTCCGGCAGCTCCTGAAATCGCCGGGGTTCACCCTGGTCGCGGTGGCCACGCTGGCCATCGGTATTGGCGCCAACACGGCGATCTTCAGCTTCGTCAATGCGATCCTGCTCCGGCCGCTTCCTTACCCCGATTCGGACCGGCTGGTCATGGTGTTCGAGAGCAATGCCGGGAACGGCTGGCATAAGAACACGCTGGGCGCGCCGATCCTCGGAGAATGGCGCAGGCAATCCACCTCGTTTGAAGGGCTGGCGGCCTATACCTCCAGTACCTTCGCCCTTTCCGGCCGGGGCAATCCCGAAAGTGTGGCGGGATCGGAGGTCTCCGCGAACACGTTCTCACTGCTCGGGGTAAAGCCCGTGCTGGGCCGCGATTTCCTGCCGGAGGAGGAGACCTACGGCCAGCACCATGTCGCCTTGGTCAGCTATGAATACTGGCAGAGCCGCTTCGGCGGGGATCGCAACCTGATCGGACAAACCCTGGTCCTGGATTCCGAGCCCTTCACGGTGATCGGCATCATGCCCGCACGGACGCTGATGCCCGCCGGAAACATCAAAGTCTGGACGCCACTCGCCTTCAGCCCGAACCGCCTGGCGCAACGACATAATCACTCGTATCTCGCCTTCGGACGGCTCAAGTCCGGGACCACCCTTGCCCAGGCCCGCCAGGAAATGGAACTCGTTTCCCAACGCATGGCTGAAGACAACGCGCAAAACAAGGGCTGGGGTTCCGAGGTCTTCCCGCTGCAGGAGATCGTGGTGGGCGACACCCGTGGATTGCTCCTGACGCTCCTGGGGGCCGTGGGATTTGTCCTGCTTATAGGCTGTGCCAACATCGCCAATCTATTCCTGGCCCGGGCGGGCGCTCGCTCAAGGGAGTTTGCCATCCGGGCGGCGCTCGGCGCGGGACGTGGCCAGATGATTCGCCAACTCTTGACCGAAAGCCTCCTCTTGGCGGCGATAGGCGGCGTGGCCGGTATCGGACTGGCCTCCCTGGCCCTGGAGGCCCTTATCAAGTTTAGTCCGCCGGATTTGCCCCGGGTGGATGAGGGCATTTCCATCGATGGCATGACGCTCTTGTTCACCTTTGCGGTCATCCTGCTCACGGGAATGGCCTTTGGACTTATACCGGCTTTTCAATGGTCCAATCCCGCGCTGGCCCAGGAGATGGCCTCGGGAGGAAGGGGTGGAACGGCGGGTAGATCCCGGCATCGGGTGCGCTCGATCCTGGTCATCTGTGAGGTTGCCTTGTCGCTCATATTATTGGTGGCGGGTGGCCTCATGATTCGCAGTTTCACCCGGCTGGTCTCCGAGCCCATGGGATTCAAACCCGAGTATCTCGTGACCATGAGCCTGAATCTGCCGAACAAGAAATATCCCGATCAGGATGCCAAGGTCCGATTCTTCGATCAGCTCGCCCAATCCGTGAAGGCCATGCCCGGAGTCCAATCCGCCGGATTGGTTTACGGCCTGCCCATGAGCGGCAATAATAGTTCCCTCTCCGTCGAGATTCCGGGTGCGCCACCCTTTCCGGCGGGGCAGGGGTTGGCCGCGCAGTATTCCCAGGTCAGTGAAGGCTATTTCAGCGCCATGCAGGTACCATTGTTACAGGGAAGGAACATTTCGGAAGATGATCGCGTGGGGCATCCTCCGGTACTGATCGTGAACGAACAATTCATCAAGGAGTTCCAGCTCGGCACCAACGTCATTGGCCGGAGAATCAAGGTCGGAGACGGTCTCCGGGAGGGGGAGATCATTGGCGTGGTTCCCACCATGAAACGCTCCAGCCTCGAACAACGGCCGGAGAGCGAGATGTTCCGCGCCTATAAGCAAATCTGCTGGGGTGACTTGAACCTGGTGGTCCGCACCCAGCGTGATCCGCAGGAATTGGCGCGGGCGATTCGGGTGGCGGTCGATTCGCTGGATCGCGACCAACCCATCGAGGGATTGACGACGATGACTCAGAGGGTCGCTTCGTCGGTGGCGCAAAAGCGCCTCTCGGTCCGGCTGTTCGGTGGTTTCGCCGCCGTGGCCCTTTTGCTGGCTGCCATCGGACTCTATGGCGTGCTCGCGTGTCTGGTCGCCCAACGCACCCAGGAAATCGGCATCCGGATGGCCCTGGGAGCCCAGCGGCAGGTTGTGCTGCGCATGATATTGCGCCAGGGCATGACCCTGGCGGCGCTGGGCATCGGGATCGGTCTGCTGGGTGCGTTCGCCTTGGGCGGCGTCCTGCGCGGACTCCTGTTCGGGATCGACCCCAATGATCCGGCGACCTTCACCACCATCGTTGCCCTGCTATCCGGCATGGCGCTCCTCGCCTGCTGGCTCCCGGCCCGCCGGGCCACCCGGGTCGATCCGATGATTGCCCTTCGCCAGGAATGATTTATAAACAACGCTATGCTGAAGCTGAAGAACGTCGAAAAGTGCTATAAAACCAAGGCCGGATTCACCTACGTCCTGCGGCAGATCAACCTGGACATCCAGGAGGGGGAGTTCGTGACGATCATGGGACCGTCCGGCGCGGGCAAGTCCACGCTGCTCAGCATCCTCGGCATGTATGACAACACCTGGGAAGGGGAGTTCTTCTTCGCCGAGCACGCCGTCCACAAGATCGCGCCGAAGGATCGTCCTATAATCAACAAGCGCTATATCGGCTTCGTGTTCCAGCAATTCCACCTGCTGGACGATTTGACCGTGGAGGAAAACCTCGACATCCCGCTGTCTTACCGCGACGTCAAGAAAGCCGAGCGCCAGGGGCAGGTGGCGGACGTGCTGGACCGCTTCAACATCGTCGGCAAGAAGGATCTCTATCCCAGCCAGCTTTCTGGTGGCCAGCAACAACTGGTCGCCGTGGCCCGCGCGGTCATCGCCAAGCCCAAACTCATCCTCGCCGATGAACCCACGGGTAACCTGCACTCCGACCAGGCGCGGGAAATCATGGAGCTCTTCAAGAAACTGAACCGGGAAGGCACCACCATCATCCAGGTGACCCACTCCGAAACCAACGCCGCCTACGGCAACCGCATAGTGCAGCTAAAGGACGGCTGGCAGGTGAAGACGGCATAGGCCAGGAAGCGATGGTTGCCGTGGCGTGTGCCATTAGCGTCGTGGAGTTCTTCCTTCGTTGAAACTTCGGCGGAGGAGGCGGTGGCAAACGAAGCGCGACACCGCCATGGCCGTCCAGACAACATTGCCGTGCAGGTAAAGCGAGACGATTATGACACAGGAATTTTACGCCCTGGGAAACACGCGAAATGTTGGAGAAATTCGCAATTTCCTTGATCATTTTCTTCCACACCGCGAACCAACTCGCGTCGATTATCCGGTTCCAGAGAACTCGGATCTCCCGAAATATTTGTTCAAAACTGAGTCTGAGATACTGAACTATCTCGAGACTCATTCAGGCGAGCCGTATGGGTTGTATTGGAATGACGCTGGAGGTTCCCGTGCTCAAGCGATGCTTTTCTATACCACGGATGGCAAGGTGATTTTTGGCCTTGCAAATGATGAGCCGGAGCCGGGAAAAACATTGAAGGAGTTGGCGGACTTTGTGGGTGCCACGTATTCAATGTTTGGATCAGAGCAAAGGCCACCGGAAACGACTCGTGAGTTTATCGCGGCTTGCTCCCCATCCTGTGCAGGAATTCCGATTTGAAGGTGAATGACGCCAGGTTTCCTTGCCCTTTGAAATTAAATTCCGTCTTACAGACAAAGTTGCTGGAACAGAGATGATTTGAGGTGAGGGGGAATGTAAAGCTCTGGTAAGTCGCGCAATGAGACCACCTGGCTTGATGGACTCAGCATGCGGTCGAAGCCGGAATCGTGTGTTGGCGAAAGAGACGCTGATGGGTGTGGATTTTGGTCTTGCCAATCGCCCATTGAGACGGAATGTCACTGTGTGGCTGCTGAACGATCCATCAAGTCTTCGAACATGTTGGCACGCAATGATTATATCGCCGTCGAAAGTCAGTTCCTGGTTGCGTTTAAAATATGTAGTCCAGTTTTGTCGGAGGACTCCATTGCGCACGCAAGACACTATCTGGATCACGGTGAACTCGAGATGTCCTACGAGTCCCTGTGCCTCGCCTGCGGGAAGAGAAGGTTCCGGTGCCGGAAAAAGCCAGGGAGATACTCTCTGACCTGGGGCCAAGGCTCGGGGTCGATCAGGAGAGCGTTTTTAGGGCGGGTTTTTGGACGATCGTCTCTCCTTTCTTAAGACCACAGACCTGATTCAAGATGAAATATCCAATGGCAGACGAAAGATGCGGAATGCTGGCGTCTGATATTCGATACAGATGACGATTATCGATCGGGGGGAATTGTTGGAATCGAAAGTTGACGCCTTGCGCGATTGATACCCAAAATGGATTCGAGATGTCGCATTCACTTGTTTTGTGATATATGGAATATAAAGATATCAATATATTTATTCAATCCGATTTGCCCGAAAATGAGATTGTCTCGTGTCTCACGGCTTTTATGGGAATCGAGCCAAAAATGGGAGTGAATGGATTCGACCAGCCGATATGTTGTTGGGACTTGTGTTGTATCACCTTTAGGTTTGGAAAGGAGCATGGGTTTGAAAATGATTGCGGAATGGATTTTGAATCATTTGAATATGAGTGCTGGCTGGGGCCAAGTATGTGGAGCGGGCTTAATGAGGAAGCCGATGGACTGGCAAAGGGCATGGCGCTCATGCTTGGGAAATATCTAAGCCTGAAGCTAAAATGCCGGGTGATGGTGGTCAATAATGTGCAAACCCTGATGGCAGAATATAACGCATCATGACGTCTTCCATGCAACCCTTTGCCTTGATCGGCTGATCGGTGCGGCCCGTTTTGTCTTTGAAGATTCGGCGACTGTTATTCGGGGTAGTGGCAAGGATTGTGTTGTGGAACCTGTTGGGGTTTCGGCCAAATTCCTGTTTCCATGAAGGCTCCGGTTCGGTGGTCGAATTCCGATCTGGAGGTGAATTTGACCGAGCTGCCTGATGCTGGGGAAACCGGGTTTGTTCTTTCGGACCGGCTTGCTGGTGTCGAATTGATTTTCGGAGGACTTGAGGTAAGGGAGAATGTGAAGCTTTGGTAAGGGTAGATGGGACGCCTCGTTGATTTCAGTGTTTCCGATATTTCCGAGTGAGAACGCGGACTGACCGAAGAAGATCGTTGGGTGGAGGCCCGTGATATCGGGGTGGGTGAAATCCTGCGTGGCGGGAATGGATCGTCGATTGCGGTTGACGGTGTGTCGTCACGGATGGATTCGCTCCCCGTTTTCAATTTCAGGTCGCAAAATGCCACAGTTACGCCGTTTCGAGCAATTCGGTCCTTGTCCATAACAAGGCGGCCATGGTAAAAGGAGCGACGGTTAGGCAGGCTGCTTCGAAGGTGAAGGCGAGATTCGCCAGCGAGGCGAAGTTGATGGAACACTTAGGAACCACGGACGTGCTACGCGCAATTCATGGGGAATGCGAAAAATGGAGATGCCAAATTTGCCTATGTTGGCACGGATTTGACCGGGGCGATCACCACGATTCACACCGAGAGCGGCAAAGTATTTGGAAGACGCTGAACGGCAACCCCAGGGACGAAACGATCTACCTGACACCTCGGACTGTCCAATGATTTACCAGGCTCGCTTGTTATGGCGGAATGAAAACCTCGAGGAGGAGGTGCTGGTCCAGATTGGCGAAGTCCAATTGATCTGTTTCGCCAATATTTGCCCTTACAAGATTTTTGAGAATGAAACCTACCCAGTGGAACTGAGTCTTTTCTGGTTGGACGAGTATCGACTCGAACAAATGCCCGATACGGCGGAGCAGGCGATATTGCAGGTCGGGAACAATTTTGCGCATGTAATTACTGGGCGGTTGGAGGGGCCGTGTTTGGAGTCGAGGGGAGTGGTCTTCGAGGACGAATTTTTGTTGGACGACTATGGGTACTTATCGGGGCAGATGGTGCGTTTGTTTGTCGACCGGCTGGAGATTGAATTTATTCGGTGAACCATATTTTGTAAGTTTGCACTGCTGTGGCGTCCCGCATATAGTTGGGATATTTCGGGCCATTCGGATGTTCGGAAATAGTGGGCCGTGGACTTGGGGTGCCAAGTTGGCACCAGAGGCCAGGCATCCATACAAATCGTGGTTTAAGACGGTGCTACTGAACTTGTAACTACCTTTCTGAGATGAAGTTATGTCTTTTTTGCCAGCAGGATGTAGTTTGGCGCGTTTGTCTTAAGTCCCTGCCTGAGCATCGTTTCTTAATGTGTTTTGAGTGCGATTCGGTGTGGCTGGAAGCTCAGCCCGTTTCCGATCAGGCGGGAACGACTTTTGACAAGCACATGCGTTCGCTGGAACGCACGCCGGATTGGAAGGATATCGAAAAGATCGAGATGATTGGGTGAACGTCAGCGGAGTTCCTTTGCCCTCACAGCCGAACGAAAACCGGGTGGCATATCTCACGTCTGTGTTGCCGAATGTCGCTAACTCTGCTTCTCTTACCCTTCGCGTTGCTGCGCTGCGTAATGTCGGTGTCTTCTCCAGGAGAATGCCCCGGGACTTCACCGGCCCGGTGGGTTGGCGATCCCGATGGGCGACTTTGGGCTCATGTGCGCTGTGGCCTCCGGTTTCGCCACTGGTCCACGGCGCTCATGCTCGGAAAATATCTGAGCATGAAGCTGAAATGCCGGGTATTGGTGCTCAATGGTGTGCAAGTCTTAATGGCGGAATTTAATGAATCGTAAGGTCTTTCGGACGACGTTTTGGCTCTCAAAATTCGACCACTCTTTAAATACGCCGTTGAGCATCGAGGTGTCAGTTGCTGTCATTCGGGATGGGGGCAAGAGTTGGGCTATGGAACCCGGTAGGGTTTCGGCTAAGTTGCTCGTTCGCTCGGATTAACACGACTCTCCAAAGCGGTGTCGCGCTTCGCTTGCCACCGCACTCCACGACGCTTCGCGTTATACTCTCGCAAGGCTCAATTTTCTGCCCACTACCATTCCGGGGCGACTTCGAGATCGTCCTCGATCTTTAGGTTTTCGGTCTTGAAGCGGTAAATGGCCTTAACCTGCGCGGGCGAAGCGGTACGCTCAAACCAGGATGCCGAACACCATGGGTAAAGATGTGCAGCCGGTACCAATTGATGTTTCACCGCGTTCTGATGGACATAGTTCAAACGCGCAAGGTAAGACTTCTGATAGGTGAGAATCGTCTCTCGATAGTTAAACCAGACACTTCGTCCCGGAGTGCGGTCAAGGCCGTTCACCCATTTCGCCGTCTTTTCGTGCAAGCTGCGCAACATAGGCCCCAAACTGCTCGCGTCCTGTTGATTAGGCGGAGAGTGGGCCACAAAGTGATAATGGTTGGAAAACACGGCCCACGCCTCGATCTGCCAACCAGATTCCTGTGTCACTTCTAGAAGTCCACGGTGCAAGACTGCTACTCGATCCCGCCCTCGAAAATAGTGTTCATGTTGATACGTGGCGGCGGTGACAAAGAACGTCCCTCCGACGCCGAGCATATGCGTTGGAGCGTGAGGCCAAGGCAGGCGCTCGTTTGACATCGGTAGAAGGTAGTAAAGGACGTCGAAAATGAGCAAGAGAAGAGATCGGCGGCTGATTATCTCATGCATTCGTGCGCGGGCGCCAGGGCAGATCGAGTCGTACGGTGAAAACGCTTGTCGTCGTGGAGTGCGGTGGCAAGCGACGCGC
>DATJII010000340.1:0-24585 GCA_035493435.1 Candidatus Limnocylindria bacterium
TTCAATCGACGCAATTCACGCGCCAGTGCAATCCCACCCATCGACGGCATGGAGAGATCGGTTAGAACCACCGCTATATCGCGCCAGTGCTCCAACAGGATGGTCATCGCCTCATGGCCTTCGCTGGCGGTGAGGACCCGATAATTAAAAGCTTCCAAGGTGGCCTTGGTAATTTCGAGGATGGCCGTCTCGTCATCGACCAAAAGGAGCAATTCTCCCTGGCCGGCATAGGAGGGAGTGGCAGCCAGGGGTGCAACCGTTGGCACGGAGTCCCTCGCAACCGGCATAAACACCCGGACAGTCGTTCCCAGGCCCACGCTGCTGTCGATCTCCACCTTGCCGCCATGGAACTTGACGATATTCAGCACCGTCGAAAAACCCAGCCCGGTGCCCTTGCCATTCTGCTTGGTGGTATAAAAAGGCTTGCCGACTTCCCGGAGGACTTCCGGCCGGATCCCACACCCGGTGTCGGATACCGATATAATCACAAAATCGCCGGCCCCGGCGGGTACCGTCGCCAGGGATTGGCAGGAAAACTGGCTGGCCTCGATGCGAAGCAAGCCTCCGCCGGGCATGGCGTCACGGGAGTTAAGGCAAAGATTCAGCAGGACCTGTTGGAACTGGGTCGCGTCCGCCATGATACGCGGGAGGTCCGGTGGCAAAACGGTTTCGAGTCGAATCGACCGTGGGAAGGTGTCGCGCACGAGGCTGGATAGCTCGGACACGGCCCGATCCACCCGCAGCGGATGTAACTCGCCACCTACCCCACGGGCAAAGGCCAGGATCTGCTTGACCATTTCAGCTCCCCGCCGTGCCGCCCCGGCGGCGGTGTCCAACATCTGTTTGCTCTCTTCACTCCGCAAATCTTCACGAATGAGGTCCGCCACCATCAGGATGGGCGCCAGCATGTTGTTCAAGTCATGGGCGATCCCTCCCGCGAGCGCTCCAATACTCTGCATTCGTTGCGTCCGTAAGAGCTGGCCTTCAAACCGCCTCCGTTCCGTGACGTCGGTATCAATCATCAATATCGACTTGGGCCGGCCCTTGTCGTCGCGCACCAAGGACCATCGGCTTTGCACGACCAGTTTGGTGCCGTCCTTGCTGATACGATTGATTTCCCCGCTCCAATGCCCGTTCGCCAGCACGCTTTCAGTCGCGTCCACCGAACCTTCGATACCCGGTCCGGCTCCCAAGTCAAACGCCCCCCGGCCACAGGCTTCTCCCGCCAACCAGCCATAGAGCCGTTCCGAGCCCCGATTCCAATAGAGCACGGTGAATTCAAGATCGGTTACGTAGATGGAATCCTGGGTCTCGTCGAGCAATGCCGCCTGCTCGCGGATCTTCTCTTCGGCCCGTTTTCGCTCCCGCCGGGCCCGGGCTTCATTGACCGCGCGCTGCACGGCCGAGCCGAGCCGCGAGAGGTTGTGCTTGAGGACGTAGTCCACCGCACCGTGCCGCAGGCAATTGACGGCGGATTCCTCGCCCATCGTGCCAGAGACGAAAATGAAGGGGGTGTCCGGACAGAGTCGACGCGAGATGTCCAACGCCTCAATGCCATCGAATCCGGGCAGCGAAAAATCGGAAATAATCAGATCGAACAGCCCATGGCCGAGGGCATGCCGAATGGCTGTGGTCGACGCCACGCAGGTGGTGCGGCAACGGACCCCCTGATCCACCAACGTCTCGTACACGATATCCAAGTCCGCCGCACTGTCTTCAATGTGCAGGATATGGATGGCGGAAGGGTCATCCGACCCCACCCTTCGTTCAATAAGTTGGGTTGACATAAGGATTGTGCGCGTGGGCACGCGTTGACCCTGGGAAAAGAGAGAATATTGCCGTGCGGATACGAACCAAGCCGCCCGCAAGGCGAACGTTTGGGCGGCAGGCGGCAGTAGTGGTGCTGATAATGACGAGAATTTCCGAAGAGAAATTCCAACGAAGGATTGAATTGAGAACTCCCCGCCTGTTTTGCGCAAAGATCGAAATGCCCCCCGTTTGCTTCACGGCGCAAGCTCGCCCAATCCATTACGCGCATCTCATTGAAATTCAACGAGATATAAGACAAATCACGGGAATGAGCCGGGGATAAGTCCATTACACAGCCTCTCTCAGGGATAAGGAGCTATGTAGTTCCACACCAGAGATTCGCAAGGGAAATTATCGATTCGCGCCGTAAATTTCCAGAGTGTGCCGCCACTTCGACGATCTTCTCGCAGACCCTCCTATTGGCACGATCAAAAAATAGGCAAAACGCGACCGCATTGCATATGCATACAATGAACAGTCGGTTTACTTACCTGATTGAGATACCGGTCGATCATTGAAAAGGACGAGGCGGAGACTTCGGCATTCTGCCAACACCTTCTGCGCGGCGGCCAAGCGAGCGGAACCTAAATCACCCTCGATCCCTAGAGAAACCATCCCAGGATGGCGGTCGTCGCTGTCGCCCAGGCCAGCATCTTTTAACGACCGCAGCCGGGCGATGACCAAACCGCGAATCTCCTCGGCATTTTCCACGTCGCGGAAACGCGCCACGTGATTGGAATCCCCACGGGCTCCAGAACCATGGGAACCTTTGGAGGGTGCCGAACCGCCGCCAGCGCTGGTTACCACCACATCGGACAACCCGAGCAATCGTTGGATGGGGCCTTGTTCGACGCTGATCTGTTGCACGTTGGCAAAACTCAGGGTGATTTCACGGATGGTCGCCAAGCCCTCACGGATTCGCAGGCTCCGATCCGTCACCAAATAGCAACGGAACTCATACTCCAGGCGGATGGCAGCCCAGGAAATGGGCGCTTGGATCAAGGCCAGGATTGCGGCCACCGTCTTCGCGACGCCCAACAACCAGATATAAGACACGTCCTGTACCCAACGAAAAACCCAAAGATGGATCTTCAGGTGGACGGGAGGCACGTTCGAAAGAAGTTTATGGGCCAACGCCATCACGACTACGAAGCCTACGACCAAGCCTATCTGGCGTAGAACCCAAAATCCCACCCGCAGCCGATAGTAATTCCATCCCGACCGAAAGACCTTGAGGGAACCTTCGCTGCCCAACGGTGGATGCGGATCAAACGGCACCCGCAAAACCTCGGCCAGCCAGTTCCGCACCATGACGTACGAGCCGATCATGACTTTCGGACCTCCAACGCCTCGCGGATCTGTTTCAATTCCAAGGCAATAGCCTGGAGCGCGGCCGCCAGTTCATCTGGCGCACCGGGGGCTGTAGGATGGGATGGAACGGACGTACCCGGTGCCGGATGCAGATCGCGGGTGCCACGCATGTGCGCGTAAAGGAAATCTCGGACCTGATCATACTCCAGAAGCCCTTCGATGGTCATTTCTGCCCCGGCCGTGCCGCTAGCCGTTTGCACCTGAATCCGCGCCAGACCGAGCCAGCGCTCGATCACATTGGACACGAGGTGAATGTCCTGAATCCTCGCGTAATTCAGCAGGACTTCGCGCCGGAAGAGTATTCCCCAGCTCATGGACACCCCTTCCGCCCCAAACCGATAGCGCATGGTGTGGTAGCGAAAGTAATTAACCACCCACAAAACCACGCCCACGGGAGGGACAATCAGCAGCGGGACACAAAGAAGAGTGTAGTAGGTCAACAGGCTTCGGTGGGGCCGTTCGATGGCCAACACCACCCGATCGGGCGACGACTGTTCCGCTGTTGGCGCAACATTCATGCGCCGTGAGGGTTACTCGACTGCACGAGAACCTGCAAGCCGCTTTCCAAGTGACCCGTCATCGCGTAGGCTTGGGGCCGATACATGAATCGCGAAGCGCTGCCAACGAGCAATCAGCCCCTGATGTCTGCCACCGCCATTCCCACCATACCGGTGGGGACGACGTATCACCGGCTGGAAAACGGGCTCGAAATCATTGTGCGCGAGGATCGTAGCGCTCCCGTAGTGAGCGCCCAGGCTTGGTGCCGGGCCGGCAGCATTGACGAAGGCGCCTGGATGGGCGCGGGCCTTTCACACGTGCTCGAACACATGTTGTTCAAGGGTACCTCCACACGCGGCGCGGGACGAATCGACCAGGAAGTCCAGGCTGCGGGCGGGTATATGAATGCTTATACCTCCTTTGACCGCACCGTGTATTGGATCAGTGTTCCCAACACCGGCGCCACAGTGGCCATCGATATCCTTTGCGACATCTTTCAAAATGCGACCCTGCCCGCCGAGGAATTGGTCAAGGAACTCGACGTCATCCGGCGCGAGATGGCCATGGGCAACGACGATCCGTCCCGGCGCGCCAGTCGGGGCTTGTTCGAAACCGCTTACAAGGTAAGCCCTTACCGTTATCCCATCATCGGCTTGCCGGACATTTTCAACCGGGTCACCCGCGAGGATCTCGTCAGTTACTACACCCAGAAATACGCACCGAACAATTGCTTCTTTGTGGTGGTCGGCGATATCCGGCCCGAGGCCGCCGTGGCCCAGATTCGCGAAGCGTTTGCCAAATCCGGAGCCCGTTCCATTCCCCTCCACGCCATCGCCTCGGAACCCAAGCAAACGGCACCCCGCGAAGCTTTGGAAGAGGCTCCGGTCGAACTGGGGCATTTCCACTTTGCCTGGCACATCCCCGATTTGCGTCATCCGGAGACCCCGATTCTCGACGTACTGGCCGCTTTGTTGGGCAGCGGACGTTCGTCCCGGCTGTACCGGGCGGTGCGCGAAAAGGCGGGGCTCGTCCACTCGGTCAATGCTTGGATTTACACGCCGGGTGCCACCGGTATTTTCGGCGTAAGCGGCGTTGCCGACGGTGACAAAGTCGCGGCGGCGAAGGATGAAATTCTGGCGGAGATCGAGCGCCTCAAGCAGGACCTGATTTCCAGCGCGGAACTGGCCAAGGCAGTAAAACAATTCACGGTGGCTACGCTTTCCGCCAAAAAGACGATGGATGGCCAGGCCCAAGACTTGGGCGGCAATTGGATGACCGCGCATGACCTGAGCTTTTCTGAGCGCTATTTGGCAGCGGTACGACTCATCACACCCGAGGATATCCGACGTGTCGCGAATCAATATCTGACGCTGACCAACCAGACGAGCTTCGCCTTGCTGCCTTCCGGGACCACGCCCAAGACGGTTGCCACGCAGACCGGCACGGAAACTCTGCCGGTCATCAAGTATACGCTTCCGAATGGATTGCGTTTGCTGGTGAAGGAAGATCATCGATTGCCTTTCGTCCAGTTTCGCGCCGCGTTCCAAGGTGGACTGTTGTCCGAGACCGTCACGAACTCCGGTGTCACGTCGTTGATGGCCAAACTGTTGGTCAAAGGAACGGCGCGCCGCACGGCCGAGCAATTGGCCGACGAGATCGAGAGTCTGGGTGGATCATTGGATCCCTATGCCGGAAACCACTCCTTCGGGCTTTCAACCGAAGTGCTGAACAGCGATTTCGCCACCGGCCTCGATCTCTTCCTGGATCCGATCCTGAACCCTAGCTTTCCAGAGGTTGCCCTCGAACGTGAACGGATCGCCCAACTCGCGGCGATTCGCGCCCAGCGCGACCAATTGCTCCAGTGCGCCTTCAAGGCCATGCGACGGGGTATGTTTGGCGACAACACTTACGGATTGGACGCCTTGGGCAGTGATACCACGGTGCGAGGATTCAAATCTTCGGACCTGCGTAACTACCATCAGCGCCTCACCGTGCCCAATAACGCGGTAATCGCGATCTTCGGCGACGTCCATCCCGAAGCGGTTCGCGGTGCCGTTGAAGCGGCCACGCAGGGATGGAAACCGGGCCTCATCCCCACGCGACAAGGAACTCAGCCGTACACCAAGACGCCACGCTCGGAGGAATCCCGCGAAAAGGAACAAGCCGTCCTTGCCTTGGGCTTTCCTGGAGCCACCATCGATGGCCCCGATCGCTTCGCGCTCGATCTCATCCAGGAAGCCTGCAGTGACATGGGTTCACGATTGTTTATGCGCATCCGCGATGAACTCGGCCTGGCATACTACGTCGGCGCGACGCATTTCGCGGGCATCGTTCCGGGTTATTTCGCCTTCTACTGCGGCACCGCGCCGGAAAAAGCGACGCTGGTGGAGGAAGAACTCCGCAAGCAGGCTGAACTCCTGGCCCGTGAAGGCTTGACCGAAGAGGAACTCTCCCGCGCCAAAGCCAAGCTCATCGGCCAGCGCAAAATTGGCCGCCAGGACCTGGGGTCCCTGGCCATGACCTGCACCTTGGACGAACTCTACGGGATGGGCCACGACCGCCACGAACTGGACGATGCACGATACGAGTCGATCACCCTCGAAGAGATCCGCACCGTGGCCGCGAAATACCTCGTCGCCGACCGCGCCGTGGTGGCGGTGGTGAAGGGTACTTAGATAACACCGGGCCCCCATCCTGCCCCGCCCGATCGGGTTATTTATATATCCAGGAAAACGATGAGCGCCGCCAAGAACAAGCCGCACATCATTCCTGGGCTGGGCGCCGATTTACCGGAACTCCGGCAGGCACGGGCGCTTTGGCAGGCGAACCGCTTTGATGAGGCACTTAGGCTTTTTGAGCAGGCTGCCCAGAAATATCCCAGTAATCTGGTGGCGTTGATCGATGGCAGCCGGGCGTTGGGCGCGCGATTCGAAATCAAGCGGGCGGAGGCATTGCTGGATCGCCTGTTGAAGGCGGCCGGAAAACGTCCCGAAATCATTCATCTGGCGGGCCAGAGTTACCGGATGATTTTTCGGCCCGACAAGGCAATTGCCTGCTTTGAGAAAGTGGTGGCGGTGAGCAAGGAAATCCCCGATGCCTTTCTCGAACTGGCCATCCAATACGAACGACGGCATCGCGTGGCCGAGGCCGAGGCCTTGATCGACGAATGCCTGCGTCACGAACCTAACTATCTCGAGGCACATCTCTTCAAGGCTCGCTTGCTGCGCCGACTCAAGCGCGACACGGACGCCGAACTGCTCTTCCGACGTCTCGCCACCGAAGGCCAGGCGCATCCAGCCGTCCAGGCCCAGGCGTGGGCCGAGATTGCACAAATGCAGGACCGCCAAGGGCAATATCGAGAAGCATGGGCCTCGATGCTTCACTGCAAGCAAGCCCTGTTGCCTCGCGAAGGGCCCATCCGTCACGAGTCCGAGGTGGTGCTCAACCAGCTCAATCAACTCCATGATTCAGTAACGGCGGAACATTACCGGCGCTGGTCGGCGGCTTGCCCGGCGGACACCAAAAGGACGGCGGTGCTGACCAGTTTTCCGCGCTCGGGCACGACGCTTCTGGAGCAGGTGCTTGATGCCCACTCGGGCTTGGTAAGTTCCGATGAGCGTGAAGCCTTTGCTCGTGATATTTTCCCGGCGATCTGGCTCAGTGCGGGTTACCCCTCACCCACGGCTTCAGCCCTGGACGCCGCGCCGGAAACGAAGCTGGCCAGCCTGCGACAACGCTATTTTGATTATATGTCGGCGGCGCTGAGCGAACCCATCGGCCCGCGTGTTCATCTCGATAAGAATCCTCCCCTCACCCTGGTCCTGCCGGGCTTCCTTCGGCTCTTTCCACATACCAAGATTCTCATTGCCCTGCGGGATCCGCGCGACGTCGTGATCAGTTGTTTCATGCAGTACCTGCCGTTGAATCCAAACAGCGTCTGCTTTCTCACCGCCGAACGAACCGCCCAGCGCTACGCGAATGACATGGGCGCCTGGCGAAAACTCCGGGAGAAGATCGCCTCCCCCTGGCTGGAAATCCGGTACGAAGACACGGTCAAACAGATGGAAGTGGAGGCCCGACGGGCCTTCGATTTCCTGGGGCTGCCGTGGGAAGACGGTGTCCTCAACTATCGGGACCGGCTCAAGGACAAAACCGTCGGCTCACCCACCTACGAGGCAGTCAGCCAACCTCTCTATACCCGGGCCATCGGGCGCTGGAGAAACTATGAGGAGTTCCTGGCGCCGTGCATGGAGGTGCTCAAGCCGTCGATCGAAGCGTTTGGGTACGAGTGAGGAGGGTTTTATGGCTCTCAGGGGGACCGGCATAGGTTTGATTTTCTAAGGGCGAACCCCTTACCAAAGCGGTGTCGTGCTGCGCGTGCCACCGCACTCCACGACGCTTCGCGTTTTCACAACACGGGCGTGAGTCTCCAGGACGGCAAATCCCAAATACCTCCCGGAACGAAATCGGCCGCGTTTTTTTACGCGGCCGATCTGGAAGGATATTATAGTCCGGCTTTGCCGACTATATTACTGGGTTATCCGGTAGAACTTGCCAGAGCCACTCACGGATACCGACTGGGGATTGCCTTGGTTAGCCGAAGGCGTCCAAGGACCCAGCAACGAAGTCGCTTCTTCCAACGTGCCGGAGCCTGTCCAGGAGAGGTTGAAATTGCCCCCGGTGAGCGAGGGTGCATTGAACTTCGAGACCGTGGCAACCGTCCGGGAACGGAAGGCGCGAAGGGCATCCGGATTGGAGGTGTCGTTCAACAGGATACGAGTGCCATCGAGTTTGATGGAAAACCACTCCAGGTTGGCGTTGCCTGACGCATGATCCGCCACCAAGCGCAGGGGATAAACTCCCGCCGTCGGCACATTGAAGCCAAAGGTCACGTCCACCGCACCGAAGCCTTTGGGTCCGTCCCATTCGGCCAAGCGAGGGTTCGCGTCGCCCTGAAGAGTCACCGTAACGGGACCGGCTGCCAAGAGTCCCTTAAGCGCGGTTCCACCAAAAGCCTCCGCAATGGTGAGGACGGGTATATGGACATTGGCGTTCGCACTGGTGAGACGGAAGGGAAACCCAACGTCGCCAGTGGTGATCGTGATCACCGCAATCGCCCCAGCCATTTGAGCCTGTTCTGCCTTTACGCCAGAATCGCAGGCGTTGCCGCCGCGATCCAACAACACAATCTTGCCAGCGAGATCAGACCGGGTCCCGAGGGTGCAGGATTCGTCCGGATCGCCGCTGGGTGTCGCATAAACCACCGTGCCACTTAGGGGTGTCGAAGGCAGGCTGCCACCCAGCAAAAGTTGGCTGATATTGGTGGCGGTAGGCACGCACGGAATCACAAAGTTCGTGGGAGCCGTCACCTTCAAGGTTTGGATTCCCGCGGTCGCCGCCGTCAACCGGAAGGCGTTCTCGTTGTTCACGCCCATCAGGTAGTAACCTGCGGTCGGGAATTTTACGTACGTGACGATCTCATCGACAAAGTTGTCCTCCGTGGCGTTCAGACCGGGAATGCCAGGGAACGGATTGTCATTCGGGAAATTCGCCGCCACGCCGGTCGAGTTCACCCAATTGATCACGCCGGGATAGTCGAAGCGATTGCTGGAAGCGGCCCCGGACAGGTCAGCCACATTGGGTCCCACAAGCCCGGCGAGCACCGACTCGTCAAAGCCAATGCTGTCGGGAAGGACCGATTGCGCCGGAACCGGATCGCTATCCGGTATAGGATCGACCTGGTACACGCTCACGTTGAATCCCGGTTGGTCGGTGTTTTCCGAACCCAAAGGACTACCGAGCGACGCGGGTAGCGTCAGGAAATCGGCGACGGTAAAGTGAAAGTCGTTGGTCTGTTTGGCGCTTGGCGTCCCAGTGTCACCAAACACGATGCGGTAGGTGTGATCCGAAAGGGCCGCCAAAACTCCGGCCGAGTAGCGAACGGAGGTGTTAATATCGACTTTCTGGATCGTGGGTGCCACGGGAGCACCGTCCAGAAACAACTGAATGGACCCGGGATCCACCGCCGTCGTGCGGTCCTGCAGAGTGACACTGATGTTAATCGGCGGATTGACCCCCACCGCATTGTTTCCGGGAGCGGCGCTGGCCACCACGGGAAGAGCCGCCGCGGCATCCGTCACATCAAGCGACACAACGTCCACATAACCGTCCGGCGATCCTCCCACCGACGTCGACTGGATACTAACCCGAGCGGTGCGAGCCGAGGCTGGTATTGTTCCGGTCTGCTGACTTTGCCCCCAGTCCTTGGCGTTGGAATATTTCGCGTTGGCTTCAGTCGGAATTGCATCGACAAAATCCTGCCCGCCCAAGGCCACCGGATCCCCAACCACCTGCCCCGCTGTGTCCAGGAACTCCAGCGTCAAATCGCTATAGTCGCCTTGGGTCAGGTAGCTGCTGAACCAGGCGGACATGGTGAACTTGCCGCTTCCCGCGTCGATTTTCGCCGGGGTCAAAGTGGTTGCCGCGGTCAAGCTGACCGTTTGCACCACGTGAGTGCTGCTCTGGGCTATGCCGGCAGTTCCCGGCCCATAGGGACGAAGAAATCCTTCACCGGAATCCGCAGGCCCAGGCATTGTGTAGAGTGTCGAGTACAGGTAGGTGCTGAAAAAACTCCAGCCTTCCCCCAACCCCGGGTCCTGCTTGCCGCCAATTCGGACGATAGGGCTATTGCTGGGTTTGGTGTTTTCGAAACTGCCATCCACTATGAGTTCCGTGGCTTCCGCAGTTCCCACGAAGGCGAGACCGCCGGCCAAAACCGCCAGGCCCATTCGTTTCGTCGAGTGATGTTTCATCAGTTGTTCCTTCTGATTGCTAGTTTCAGTGTTTCAAAGCTGTTGGCTCCAAATCCCGGTAACCTTCGCAAACACCCGGCCTCCTACAAAGTCACGATTGGGCAACCGAAGTGATCGCGAACTCCCCGTTGACGAAATCGGACCGTTGCCAGTGGCGCGGAAAACGATTCTTTCGGGGACTTAAGAAGGGAAGCACTCCGACTGTCCGTTGACAATCCCAGATTGGTAAACGGAGCGAAGAAGGTCAGTGGTCCCAAGCTGGCAGCGGCGGCTTGACGTTGAAGGGAATGGTTGGGAGCCGAGCGAGCGCGGAAATTCGCAAGAACCTGCGGTTCCCCTGCGATGGATGCGTCAGGACGAATAGGGGAGCTGGAGGCTCAGTGGCACCCTTTAAGCGGCGGGCCGCCGCTTCTACTTTGGAGACGATCCCCTATCTGCGTAAATCCGCCTTTAACTGCGGTTAAAGGGCCTTCCCAGCAGCCGCCAGAATACGATTCAAACAGTCTTCGACGGAAATTGCAGTGGTATCCAGGTCGAGATAGTGCGACTCAGGGGGCTCGTAATCGGCGACAAAATAGCCTTCCTTGCCCCGGATGGCAGTGGTGTGAACGTATATCTCCAACACTCCGGGACCCGTCTTCAGCATCTCGCGAATGTGCCGGGACGGCGAAACGAAAGACGCAATCGCAATGATGCCCTCCTCGTGCAACTTGCGGCACAAAGCTTGAGCCAGCTTAACGTTTCGCTCCCGGCCCCCGGCGGAGAGATCGATGTTACCAGTGACCTTTCGCAGTTCTTCACCGTCCCAATGCACCACCGGCAATCCCTGATCCTTGAGTCTGTTTTTCAAGGCCAAGGCCAGCGTGGTCTTTCCCGCCCCAGGTTGTCCGGTAAACCAGTAAATCATCCGATTGCGGGCAGCTTAAAAAAAGAACCGGCGGCTGTCACTGTCGACGCAGTGCCAACCGCCGGTTTGAATTCGAGATCGATTACTGGATCAACCGGTAGAAGCGTTGGCCGGTCACGCTGTCCAGGGTGATGCTATTGCCGCTCACGCCACTGACAGCCGTCCAGTTGCTGGGAGCGAGACTATCGGTGCTCTGCAGGGTGTAGCCGGTCACTGCGGCAGGCCACGAGACCGTGACCTTTCCGGCGCTCAAGTTGACCGAAAGGGTCGGAGCTGCGCCGGTGGAAGTACCCGCTTGGTAGTGCGCCTTGATCTTGGCTTCAGCCAGTGCGTGATCGTAAATGGCCACTTCGTCAACGCCACCCGCGTAATACTGTCCCCAACCGTTGCCAGTGGCACCCACCGCCCAATCTCCGGCGTCAACCACGAGAGCCCCCAAGGGATCGGAGCTGGAACCGATGAGGTCACCGTTGCGATACAACTTCCAGACGGTGCCGTCGTTGATGCCCACCAAATGTATCCAGTTGTCGCCGCCCAAGTCGCCAGCGGGAACGGCAGCCGTTGCACCCCGAATATCGACACCGTCAAAGGTGCCAACCGAGTAGCTGGCGCCGTCGCCATCAATGCTCAAATAGACCTCGTTGGGCGCGTTGGTGAGACCATTGATCTCCACTTGGTCGGGAGTCACGTAGTTGCTCGGCGTGGGAGGGCCGTGCGAAATGATGCGTGCACTACCCGTCTGGGCCGCCGCCGGCTTGATCCAGGCTTCGAGAGTAATCGCACCATGGATCTTCAACTCAGCCGGATTATCGAGGCTAATCCAGCCTTGGGTGCCGTCCAGATTGGCAGCCTTATTATCGGGTGCGAAACCAGCCGTCACCGGTCCAGAAATGCCATTGATGCTCTGCTCGTAGCTGCCGGCTGCTTTCCCGCCGAGGACACCGCTATTCCGCACAAGCAGGGGTGCGGGATCATTGAAACGCCAGTAGCTGGCCGGTTGCAGGCCCTGGGTACTCTGGCCGTCATACGGCGCGGTCAGGACGAGAGTCTCGTAGTTGATCGCCGGGTGTGCGTTCGTGCCCGCTGCATAGTGGGCCTTGATCTGCTCAGCCGTCAGTTGATAGCCGTTGTAGATCGCCACTTCGTCGATGCCACCCTCGTAGTAATTACCGAGATTGGAGGCCTTGTTATAGGAGCCGATCGAAAGATCTGCCGCCGTCAGGCCGGAATCCGGATCGCCGGGCGGATTAGTATTTGCGGCATAGCTGACGGCATCGGAACTGGCGGCCAGTTCGCCATTCACGTACATGGTCAAAGTGCTCGCCCCGTCCCACGTCGTCACGACGTGCTGCCACTCGTTGAGGCTGTAAGGAACCCCGGTGGTCAGACCGCTGCTGCTGCCTCCGCTGCCAGTGTAGGTCCGGAAATTCCAGCCGACTCCTTCGTAGCCGGAGACGCCGCTGTAGCTCTCGTTGGGAGCGCGTTGAAACATGACCCAACCGGTGCGGTTCGCGGCGGAACCGGCGAGACGATTGTTGATCGGTGAGGCACCCGGATTTTGGCGATCGTTGGTCGGGCGGAACCATGCTTCCACCGTGAAAGGAACAGTAGCGTCCGGATTGTTTTCCGCCGTCCAGGGAACGTCTGCCTGGCCATTGCCGTTGTTGCGGAAATGGAAGTTGTAGCCGGTGTCAGTGGTGCCCGCCAGCGGACTAGCTCCCGGGTGATCGAGTTTTCCATTATTGTCGGCCTGACCACCGTGCTGAAGAGCACCCACGTTGACCGCCACATCGGGCCCAGCGGGGGGGTCATCCATGCGGAGATAGGCCACCGGATTGTCGGACTTCACGAGCGTGTCGTAGGGAGTCGTCCGGGCGGAATTCGTCGCATTCTGATAATGGGCGAGGATTTGCGGCCCGGTAAGGGCAGCGCTGTAAAAAGCCACCTCGTCAATGGCGCCGCGGAAGGGATTTTCTCCGGGCTGGGTATTGTTGTACGAGCCCAGGGAAAGTCCGGAGGCACCGTTCACCGCTTCGGCGGGGCTGTGATCATCGGTGTTGGCTGTGTAACCCTGCGCGGCACCACCAGAGTAAGTCCCGGAGACCGCTTCGACGCCGTTGACAAAGATGGTGGCAGTCTGGGTAGGTCCATCCCAAACCGTTACCACGTGTTGCCACTCACCCAACCGGTAAGGAACACCGGTCGTGATATTGATGCCGGTACCGGTGCCCTCGCCGGTGTAGGTCCGGAAATTCCAACCCACGTCGCTCTGGCCATCACCGCTGTACGTGTCGTCCGGATTGCGTTGAAAATACACCCATCCTTGGCGAGCCGCCCCCGGATAGGAGTAACGGTTCATGATCGGTGCCGGACCGATAAATGAACCGGCGACTTTGTCACTGGTGGGATAAAACCAGGCTTCAATGGTGAAAGACTTGTCACCGCTGGGATTGAGAGCGGCGTTCCAAGGAATGATCGAGCGGGCCGTGGAATCGAAGTAAGTGGCGGGATTGTGGCTGCCGACGATCGCACCCGGCACGAGATGGGTATTGAGATTGGTGGCGTTGCCAGCCGCGCCCAGACTTCCCGCGTTCGCGTTCACGTTGGAACCGGCCTGGACATCATTCAGGCGATAATAGCCCAAGGGATTGTCTTGCAGGACGGCGGTGGAGTAGGTGTCTGCGCGAGCGGCGGAAACCGCGGCCAGCGCGATGGCCAGACTGTAGAGCCCGGACGGTATGGTGCTGTTAAGTGGGAATTGCATATTTACTGGAGTTTACGCATTGGAGCCTCGGGTATTTCTCCCCTCAGCCGGGCGCCTACGCAAAGCGCGTCGTCCCTGGGGGACAATTCACCCGGCAGAGCGGGGAATATTCCGCAGCCTTTGCCGCAACATCCTTGCTTCAACCGGGTTAACTCGACAATGGCGGCAGTGTAACGGTTAAGTCAACATTCCAAGCGCACGGTGATCCCACTAATTTCATCGGTTCGGCCTCGGATCCCCCAAAGCCACACGATGCCTACCCAAAAGAAGAAACACCTTCAGAACCCATCCCAGCGTGCAATTCGCCCATTTCCTCGTCGGTGAGATTCCGCCCACAAGACCTTTCAAGCCAACCGATTTGCGCATGATTCTGCTGTGCTGGCAGCGGATTCTTCGCTAGCTTTTTCTTGTCCACTGGCCCTCGCGGTCTTTGGGCGATCAAAGTACCCCCGCCATGCACCAAGGACCTCCAGCCAAGGCCAAGCGCCGGATGGGTAGCGCCTTTTTGGGCTCTTGGCTGCCAGTCTCGTTGGTGCTGGGTTCGTTGGCGGTGCGCGGAGAGGACTCCGTGGATACCCAGGCCGCCCTCCGGGAACTGCGTCAACAGAACGAATTACTCCAGCGGACGCTGCGCGATCAGCAGGGACAAATCGAACAACTCAACCGCACCGTCTCGGAACTCAAGCAGGCATCACGAAACGGCGGGGAGGCTGCGGACCAAAACGTCACTCACCAGACGGATGCCTTCGCCGGTCTCAAGTTGGGCAAGGTGATCCTGAGTGGTGAAGGTGGCGTGGCCATGTTTCGAACCGGCACCCGCGGCGCCTTTCCCAATTCGGAATTCCGCATCGACGAAGCCAAATTATTCCTCGATGCCCAGATCACCGAGAGCATTTTCGTATTTACCGAACTCAACCTGGTTACTCGCGAAGCCCCCGACGAAAATCTTCACCTGGGCGAATTATATCTCGATTTTGACAATATCCTGGAAGGTTTGGGCTGGGACAAAGCACTGAGTCTCCGGGCGGGCCGGATCGATATTCCGTTCGGTGAAGAGTACCTGTCTCGCAACGCGGTCGATAATCCCTTGATCTCGCATTCCCTGAGCGACCTGTGGGGATATGATGAAGGGGTGGAAGCCCATGGCAGCCTGCGCGGCGTGCGCTATGCCCTGGCCGTTCAGAATGGCGGCAATTCCCTGTTGCGGGATTATAATGCCGATAAGTCGGTGACCGGCCGGGTCGGATATGAGGCCACGCCATGGCTCAACCTGAGCGCCAGCGGCATGCGCACCGGCAAGCTCGATTCGAAGAACGACAACCTTTCAGCGCTTTGGTTCGGCAATGGCTTCCTTAAGACACTGGGCACGGCATCCACGACCACCTTTCACGCCAACCTGGCGGAAGGCGACGCGCGGGTTCGCCTGGGCAAGGGTTATTTGAAAGTCGCTGGCGGCTGGATCGGGTATGATGACGATGATCCCCGGGGCAACAATAGCCGCGATGTGTATTATCACTACGTCGAGGCCATGCAGCCCCTGCCCGCCCGCTTCTATGCCGTTGCCCGGTTCAGCCAGGTCTTCGCGCCCGGCGGTTTTCCCGTGGTGGGCAGCGCCGTCGCCGGCCCCTATTTCAAGCCCGTCCTGACGCCGGATCTACTCACCACGGACATGTTCCGGATCAGCCTGGGCGTCGGCTACAAACTGACGCAAAAGCTGGCGCTAAAGACCGAATATGCCCTGGATCGTGGCCACAAGGTCGACGGGACCAAGCGGGATCATGAGGATTTCTTCGCCATCGAAGCTGTGGGAGGTTTTTAATGTTGAGAGACTGTTTACCACTTGCAGCATTCCTCCTGGCACAGTGGGCGGTGCAGGCCGGCAATATCACAGGCACCGTGACGGCCCGTGGCATCGAAGCCGACGCAGCGGGTGGAGACGCCGACAAATACGCGAGCCGGAAATTGAAGTTCGCCGAACGGGTGGACTACTCGCAGATCCACGATTTTATTGTCTACATCGATCAACCGCCGCGGGAAAAGCCGGCTCCACCCAAGGAGGAAGTGCAGGTCGTCACGCAAAAAGACGCCACCTTTAAACCCCATGTCCTCCCGGTGCTGGTGGGCACCACAGTGGCGTGGCCCAATGACGATGACATCCTCCATAATGTTTTTTCCATTTCGGCCGCGAAGGAATTCGACCTCGACCTCTACAAAAAACCGGTGGTGAAACGGGTGACGTTTGACAAGCCGGGACGGGTCGATGTCTTTTGCTCCATCCACAAAGACATGCACTGCATCATCCAGGTACTGGAAAACCCGCAGTTCGTGACGACGGATTCCCGGGGTCGCTATACCTTGACCAACGTCCCGGCGGGGAGCTGGCGATTGAAAGCCTGGCATGATCGGATGCCCAGCGTGACTCGCGAAGTGACGGTGCCGGCGTCCGGCGAGGTCAAAGTGGATCTCACCCTGGGATTCGGAGGCCAGGGCGGCAAATAGACGAACCGGAACCCCGTGCCCACGATCAGCTTTCAAACCAAGATCCTGGCCCCGGTCGTCACCATTATAGGCACGGTCATCATCGCGGCCTCCTGGGTGGTCAACAGCCATTACGCCAGCCAGGTCGAGAGCGAATCGGCGGAGAAACTGGCCACCTCCGAATCGGTCTTCCTCAATACGCTGGGGCGCAACAAGAGCGCGCTTTTAGGACGCTATACCAACGCTCCCAGCGAACCACGGATCAGGGCCGTGTTGAACTCTCATGACAGCAAGACGATCGAACGCTTTGTCACCGAATACGTCCACGAATCCGGTGCCCAGGTCGTTACCTTTGCCGAAGACGAACACAGTAAACCCATAACTGCCGCAGCCCGGCCCGACATCCCCATCCCGGCCTTCGAGGATTCGTCCCGTTCATTGCTGGCCAAGGCACTGGCCGGCGAGCCCGGCACAGCCACGGTTCAATCCGGGGCCCGGCTCTACGATGCCGTCAGCGTTCCGGTCGTGGTCGGAGGGAATGTGGTGGGGGTATTAACCCTGGGCTTTGAAGTCGACAACCGCATCCTTGGTGAGCTGCAAGCACTCACCCGCACCGATATCATATTGGTGAAGAATGGACGGATTGCCGCAGCCGCCGTCATGCAGTCGGCCGCCATGGACGATCTCAAGACATTGGCACAGTTCCTTCCGCTCAATGCTTCGCGCCTGCCCGGGCGGGTCCAGCCGCAACGATTGTTATTGGGCGAGGAGCATTTTGTGGCGATTGGCGGGCCCTTGCCCAATACCTCGCCCGGGCTCACGGTGGAGTACCTGTTGTTTACTTCGTATGAGCAGCCCCTGCGTTCGGCCGAATCCGCCCGGACCGCCGTCGAAGTCGCCAGTCTCGGCGGCCTCGTAATGGCCAGTGCGCTCGTCTGGATCCTCATCGCCCGGGTAACGATTCCCCTGCGGCAGCTCCGGAAAGGAACCGAAGCAGTCGGGCTCGGCGATTTTTCCCAACGCGTGCAAGTCGCGTCCGGCGACGAATTCGGCAAGTTGGCGGAAGCCTTCAACCGCATGACCGGCAATCTGACGGCGTCGCGGGCGGAATTGGAGAAAACCGTCGAGACCCTCCGGCGCACGGAATCGATGTATCGCCGGGCCATCTCGGCCTCCGGAGCCATTCCGTACCTGCGCGATGATGCTTCGAACAGTTTTACTTATATCGGCGACGGCGTCCAAAAATTGACCGGCTACGATGCGACAGAATTGACGCCCGCACTTTGGGAATCGTTGATCCAGGAACGCCAATTTCGCGGCGAACTTGCCAGCCGGTCCCTGGAGGAGGTGCTGCGGGCGATCCGCGCCCGGGAGATCATTCACTACCAGGTGGATTGCCGGATTCTCACCCGCAACCTGGAAACGCGTTGGATCGCGGACTCCGCCATCGATGCGGGCCAGGGCCCGGGACAATCCCCGGCCACCATTGGGACCCTGGTCGACATCACCGCGCGAAAATTCCTGGAGGAACAATTGCGCCAGGCCCAGAAAATGGATGCTTTCGGGCAGCTTGCCGGTGGCATCGCCCATGACTTTAATAATATCCTGACGATCATCGGCGCCCACGTCGAACTCTTGCTGAGCAACACCCAGGGCCCAGCCGACACGCGCGATTCCCTGGAGCAAATCGCCTGCGCCTCCAATCGGGCGGCCAACCTGACCCGCCAGTTGCTTACGTTCAGTCGTAAACAACTGATGCAGGTGGCCGTGCTGGATCTTAACGAGATCATAGAAAACCTGACCAAGATGCTGCGCCGCATCATTGGCGAGGATATTAATTTTAGCTGCACCCTGTGCGGTGTTCCCGCCCGGGTCCGGGCCGATACGGGCATGATGGAACAGGTACTGATGAACCTGGTGATCAATGCCCGCGACGCCATGCCCAAGGGAGGCCGATTGTCCATCGGCACCAAGATCGTGGAGGTGACCGGTCCCACGACTGACGCACCCGATGCCCACGCCGGGCGCTTCGTTTGCCTGATCGTGGAAGACACGGGAACAGGGATGCCTCCCGAGATTCTCAAGCGGATATTCGAGCCCTTCTTTACCACCAAAGGCATTGGCAAGGGCACCGGTCTAGGGCTGGCAACGGTCTATGGCATCGCACGCCAGCATAACGGCTGGATTACCGTGGAAAGCCAATTGGATCGGGGTACTATCTTTCGCGTTTTCCTGCCATTGACCTTGGTTGAAATCCAGGCCACCTCGGGGGACCACGCCAAGCCCGCAGTGCGCGGAGGCTCTGAGACGCTGTTGCTCGCCGAAGACGAGCCTGAAGTCCGCAAACTGGCCCGGGTCATCCTGGAGGGATTGGGTTACCGCGTCCTGGAAGCCGAATCCGGTGTGGAAGGCTTGGAATTATGGGAAAAGGAGTCGGGACAAATTGACCTCCTCATTACCGACGTCGTCATGCCCGGCGGCATCGACGGCCACGAACTCGCCGCCCACCTGCGCCGGGAACGCCACGACCTCGGGGTGGTCTTCACCACCGGCTACACCCCCGCCGTTGCCAAAACCGACACCGAATTCCTCCACCGCGACGGGGATAGTTTCCTGCAAAAGCCATACTCGGCCCGGGATCTGGCGGAGAATGTGCGGAAGTGCCTGGATAGGCATCCGCGCCCGAGAGCGTAGTGGTGAAGATTTTATTGTCCAAACGATCTAATCCCTGGTGGGATTCAAACGGAGCTCGCTAAGTTTGGTTTTGATAACACTCTCCATATCCTCAGGCTTTCCATTTTGATCGAAATACGCCTGGAATCCGTAGGCCATTGCTTCCAACGGGCTGTTCCTGTATCCGTGAGCCGCCAAACCCGCGGCGTAGGCCAAAAGAAATCCTTCAACGCCCATCTGCGCCCACTGGACGACATGAACCAATTCATGAAAATGGAGGGATTCATCCATCAGCCTCGAGCTTTGAACAAAGTACGTATTCTTATAGGTGACACCGGCATAGTCGCCCTTTTCAAATTCCCCGAATTCGGGCAATTCAAATTGAGACAGTGGTGGCATGGGAACTCTCTCGATCGGGATCACTTTTGCGCCGGCCAGAAACGTGGCTGAATAATATTTTGGCAAGCGCTCAAAGCCAAAATCAGATACAGGGCGGACTTTGGCGGCATGGATAGCCAAGGTTTGGTCAATCCAGCCAGAAACCAAAGGCAATTTCAATTTCAACACCTCCAAACTTATAAATTTTGACGGCTTCGGCATTTCTCAAACCGCACCGGTTTCCAAATCTGTTCCCTTTGAGAGATTGGGGCCAGGTCAAAATGCACGCAACTACCGCCATCAGAAAAATCAATGACTAGTAAAAAAGCAATCCGCCCCTGACGAATTGTCGTAAACTGCGTCGCACTTCAATAGGACTGCGGTCCGAAGACTTTCGCTCCGATCGTTGGCCTGCCGACTCGCCCAGTGTACTGACCACTAGCTGCTGCCAATCTTGCTCAAATAGCTCAACTGCTGGCTGATCTTTTGCTGGGCGCTTTCCATTTGGACGAAGGAATTCGTCAGCGCGGTCTGACGCTGGGTCAGGAGGCGCTCCATGTTCGTCACCTGGGTGTCGATATCTTTCGACTGTTTGGTGATCGAGGTTTGCGAGGCCACGAGGGTCCCGTTGTCGCCGATGGTGGCGTCGAGGAAGCCCTTCAGCTTGGTGGTCAAGCCGTTGGTGGCATCGGTAAAGAAACTTTTGAGGTCGCCCAAGTGATTGGCTATGGCGTCGTCGATCTTCGTGCCGTCCCCGACAGAGAGCGCGTTGTCATAGCCGCTGCTCTGGATGCCCAAGTCGGACAGGCCCTTGATCGAACCGGTTAATGCGCTGAGCGCTCCGTAGGCATTGGAACGCAATGAACTGGCGATGGCGGTGGCTTGCGAATCGCCGGTAAGAATTCCCGCCGTAACCTTGCCGGACTTGTCGGTGGTGACCGCGCTCTTGGCGTCGATCAGCGACTGGACCCGGCTGTATTCGGTGACGAAATCGGTGATGGCACTCTTGATCTTGGCGTTATCGACACCCACGGCAATCACCGCCGAACTGTTTTCCTTGAAGGCGGTGACCTTCAGGCCATTGAGCCCGGAGGAGTCCGAAGTAACGGTGTTCGATTGGCTGACGAGCTGCCCGCCGCCGTTGACCGTATAGAGCAGATTCTTGCCGTGCTGGAGCGTTCCGCCAGACAAGCCGGTGGCAGCGAGGAAATTGCCGGTGACATCGGCCAAGGCCACACCCACATCGCCGGTGGTCTTGTTGGTCAGATTGAAACGGTTATTGACCGTGTCATAGCTGGCCGAAACACCTGCAGTCGAACTATTGATTCGATCCAGGACGTTCTGGAGGCTGTCAACGGAGGAATTGAAATTGATCGTGACGCCGTTAATGGAAAAGGCCCCTGCCCCACTGCCGCCATCGCTTAAGGCCGTGGCCAAATTCGACGTGGCCGCCGAACTGGTCAGGCGAACGCCGCCAACCGCCGAAGTGCTGGAGGTGGTGGCGGTTCCATTGTTCAGCAGCTTGGCCGCCTGGAAGAAATTGCTGGTATCGGTCGCGCTACCCAGGACGACTTCGCCCGAGGTGCTTGCCAGGGAAAGCTTGTCGGTGGATGAATCGTAGGTCCCGGTCACGGTGCCGCCCGTGGCGGTGTTGATCTTGTCGAACAGCCCTTGGAGGGTATCCGTCGTGGCGACCGTTACTTGCTGGCCATTAACCGTCAGGGTGCCCGCAGTAATCGCCGCCGAAAAACCCGCCGAGCCCAATGTCACCCCCGTGACATTGTTGCTAGCGCTGAGTTTGCCGCCCGCATTGCCAGCCCCCTTTTGAACGGCGGCAGTGGCCAGTTGGGTGAAATTGAAAGTGAAGGCTCCGACCGGAGCTCCGGCGTCGGTGGTGGCGGTAGCTGTCGTGGAATCGCTGCTTGCGACGGTACGGCTATCGAACAAACTGGTGTCGTTCAGCGAGTTGACGCGGTTTTGGAAGACCGACAACTCCGTCTGGATGCTGCCGTAGGCGTTGTTCCGTTGCTGGAGCGTTTGCTGGTTTAGCTGAAGACGCTTCTCCGGCGCCCGCTCAACATCGATGAGCTGGCTAACCAGCGTTTTCCAGTCCAAACCGGAAGCTAATCCAGAGACACCAAGGTCCATAATCGGAATATCGGAGGTTTAGCCCGGGACTTTAGTAAAAAAGAACGATCCCGTCCCTTTCGTCCCAGGCGCGAAGCTCAATCCGTGAGTTGGCCCTTGACCTACGTCGTCCGTAAGTTCGGCCTGCCTGACGAACCCAGGCAGACGTGGGAGTAGGCTTCCCTCCCGGATTGAGTTTCGCGCCCGAACCGATCTCTGCCCGGCATCAGCAAAATGCCGGCGGAGTGTGAGCGGCGCCTTGCGGCGCCGCCCCAGGCCGATCCTTACGAACCGGCCGCATCAACTATCTACTCTTAACCCAAGAGACGCAGCGCCGACTGCGGGCTCGAATTTGCCTGGGCCAGCATCGCCGTACCGGCCTGGACCAAGATGTTGTACTTCGCGTAGCTCGTGCTCTCCGAGGCTACGTCAACATCCTTGATGCGGCTGTTGGCGGCGTTGAGGTTGTCCTTCAGCACCGACAGCTGGCTGCCGTAGCTGTTGAGGACCGACATATTCGCGCCCACGTTGGCTCGATCCGTGGCCAACTGAGTGATCGCGGCCTTGACGTTCGTCAACGCGGTGGTGGCATTGGCGGTGGTGGTCACACTCGAACCGGTGGCCGTGGTGTAACCGGAACCGCCGAGGTTGACCGCCGTGGTCGACACCGTATGACCATCGCTATCGGTCACCACGTTCAAAGACGTGCCGCCGAAGAGGCTGACGCCGTTGAAGTCCTTGGTGCCGAGGTCGGTGATATAGGTGCCGAGCTTGCTGAACTCCGCGTTGTAGAGCGTGCGGTCCGAATCGCTCTTGGTCGAATCCAGGGCCAGGGTGGACAACTCGCTCATACGATTGAGCGCGTCGCCGACCTTCCCGAGGAACCCGTCCTGCGTTTGCTGGAACGAGGTGGCATTCGCCACACCGTCCGCCGCCGCCTGGGTCCGATTGATTTGCGCATCGAAACGGATCGAGACGGCGAAGCCGGCGGCGTCGTCCGAAGGATCGATCAGCTTGGATCCCGAGCTCAGCCGTTGTAACGACTTGCTCAGCATCGATTGCGATTGCGACAAATACCGCGTGCTGTTGATCGCGGCCGTATTAGTATTGATAACCATACTACAGACTCCTTCCTTGAGTCGCCCCGTTTCCGGGGTTTCCTAACTATCTCGCGGCTTCCTTGCCGCGGAACGAATTTGTTGGGGGCGTCGCTCATTTTCCCCTTGCCGGTTTTTTTCGACGACCGGCCGCCTGTCTTTCGACACCCGTCACATGACGGGAAAAAGTGCCTTCGCTACTCCGTTTATCCTCAGGTCGCGCGCAGCCCACCATTAGTTGGTTGCTCTTGGGCCGCGCTTCCTCGCCTGATTCTCGTTTCGCTTGCGTCTTGCCAGACGAACTCCCGGGCAGTCCCGGCTCGGTGTTTTCAAAAACCACCGTCCGGGCAGGAATCCGCTTGTATGCGGGGATTAGCCGCTGATCAGTCGCATGACCGACTGTGTGCTTTGGTTGGCCTGCGACAACATCGCCGTGCCCGCCTGTACAAGGATGTTATACCTTGCGTAACTTGTGCTCTCCTGCGCCACGTCCACATCCTTGATGCGGCTGTTGGCGGCCGAGGTATTATCCTTGAGCACCGAAAGCTGGTCGTTATAACTCGACAACACCGAGAGATTCGCGCCGACATTCGCGCGGTCCGTGGCCAGTTGCGTGATGGCCGCCTTCACGTTGGTGAGGGCCGTGGTCGCCGTGGTCGTGGTCCCGATCGTGCTGGAAGTCGCCGTCGTATAGGCCGAGAGTCCCAGGCTGACCGCCGTCGTCGCAATCGTGTGGGCATCCGCGTCCGTCGTCACGTTCATCGCCGTGCCGTTGAACAGGCTGACCCCGTTGAAATCCTTGGTACCGAGATCGGTGACATAAGTCCCGAGCTTGGTAAATTCCGCGCCATAGAGAGCCCGATCCGCATCGGTCTTGGTCTCGTCCATCGACATGACAGAGAGTTCGCTCATACGGTTCAGGGCGTCGCCCACCTTCTGCAGGAATCCGTCCTGGGTCTGGCTGAACGACATCGTGTCCTGGATGTTGTTCTGGGCCGCACCAATGCGCCGGATTTGGGCATCGAACTTGATCGACACTGCCAAGCCACCCGCGTCGTCCTCGGGCGAGGTGATCTTGGATCCGGATGACAACCGCGATAACGAGCGGTTGAGCATGCTGGAAGATTCGGTGAGGTACCGGGCGCTGTTAAGGGCCGCGATGTTAGTATTAATGACCATAACTCGTTCCTTGAGTTGCTCCGTAGTACGGAGCCGATTTTTTGCTCGCAGCGTCCATGCTGCGGGTGGGTTTCATCCATGGGGTCCACCAACTCCCCTGCTGACTTTCAATCCTCGGCTGCCAGCGGCCGTTGTCTCACGACACTAGAATCATCGGAACGAATCGCAGGGGCTTGAGGGGGAAATTTGACATTTTTTGCGGATTCACCGCCTATTTCTCCAACCAGCCTGCACGAAGGGGTTCCGTTCCGGCCTGGGGTTTCCCGGCAGGAAGCTCAATCCGCGAGTCAGACTACGGTCCTGTGCTGACCGAAATACGGCCTGCCAGACGTACGCCAGGCAGACAGGGGGAGGTAACTTGCCTAACGGATTGAGCTTCCCGCCCGAAACTCGACCTTCGCATCCATTTCGAAGACCGAGTTTCGGGCGGCGCCTTGCGGCGCCGCCGGCAGCCAATTCTCACGAACCGGCTGCGTAATCTGCTATCAGCCC
>DATJII010000341.1:0-19884 GCA_035493435.1 Candidatus Limnocylindria bacterium
ACGGCGGACGCGTCAGCGCGGCACGGTAAAGCCATTCGATGAGGGCGTCAGAGGGTTTCCATTTTCGGGCGACGAGCTTTTGGGAACCCTCGGCGATCAGGTTCGCCAGCATGGGGCCGTTACTCATATCCATGGCTTCCAAGGTCGAAAGGTCCTCAGGCCGGACGCTCACGATCTGTTCCCGATTCGGTCGGCCCAGTGTTCGTTGGAGCGGATCGCTCTTGAGCAACACGGCGCGAACCATGGGACGATTCATGAGGGTGGCCTGATTCAGCGCCGCGCCAATCCCGCCTGCCGTTTGTTCGCGCCACGTCGCGCCATCAATCACTGCAGCCGCGGCCCATTCGGTGTCCGGGGATTTCACCTTGCCTTGGCCATCCGGTTTCGCCCGAACAAAAGTCCACTGGGAATCCGTGCCCAATGCTCCGGTGCGGCCATCTTTGAAACGCCAATGGATCTCAAAAAAGAGTCCAGCGGGATTGGGTGCTTCTCCACCATTATGGGCGAAGACCACCAAGTCATTCGTCCCAGCCTTGAGCAAGGGGGTGAAATCGACGTATTCCACCGATTCCCAACTGTCGTCTGACCGCACTTTCTTGCCGTTGACATAGAGAGTGTACGAATTATCGGCGGTGATGGCGGCTCCCGCTGCCGTTGGCGGCTGGGCCAATATAAGTGTGCGACGAAAGGTCAAATCCTCGCCACCGGGAGGCGGATTCGAACCGGTGGCCCAGATCCATTCGGCGGTCGGTTTCATGGAGGGGTCCAGATGCGCCCGGACGACGGGTGCGTCAAAACGCTCGGGGGCTGAGCCGGTGATCTGCCACAGGGCGTCGACAAACTCCTCGGCGGACAAGCGTTTGGCTCGCGGTCCGGCATAATGGTAACCGTGGTCATCCTGGCCGGCCTTCTTGACTTCCGTGCGGGACTGGTAGGCGGCAGAATTGCAGATCAGCGCCAGGGTAGCTTTTAAATTATAATGATTGTCCTCCAGGTGGACGGCCAAAGCGTCGAGCAAGTCGGCATTCCAAGGTTCGGTCTGCATCGCATCGGTCGGATGCACGATGCCGTGCCCCATCAGGCGATGCCAGAAACGGTTCACCACGGTGCGAGGAAAGCGCCCGTTGTCCGGATGGGTCAGCAATTGGGCCAGCTGCTTTAGGCGATTCGTTTGGGGCTGGCTGGCGTCCACCTGTCCAATCTCCGGGAACAGCCATGCGGGGGTGGCGAATTTGCCCGTCGGCTTGTCGCACCGATGCAATTCCAGGGGGGCATCCGCGTAGACGGCAGCCAGACCGTAGGAATCCTTCAAGGTCCAACGGTCGATAAAACTGTCGTGGCATGACGCGCATTTTAAGTTAATGCCCAGGAAAGTCTGGCCAACCGATTGCGCGAACTGCACCGGGACAGCCTGGCCGGCGCTCACAGCGCCGCGCCATTGGATGCCCCGGGAAAAGCCTTCACTTCCGGCGACGGGCGAAACCAATTCGCGGGCAAACTGGTCGTACGGTTTGTTTTCGAGCAGTGCGGCATAGAGCCAGGTGGAAATCTGCTTCCGCCCACCGTCGATGAAACCGGTGCCAGCATAATCGTTTCGGAGCAGGTCATTCCAGAACGACATCCAGTGCTCCGCGTAGGCCACATCATTGGTCAAAAGGCTGTCGATCAGGCGGGCACGCTTGTTGGGCTTGCGGTCGGCTAAAAACGTGGACAACGCCTCGGGTGTCGGAAGCAATCCCACTAGGTCCAGGTGGACGCGACGGGCAAACGTGGCGTCATCCAAGGGCTTGAGGCGTGGGTATTCGGGGTGCGCATCCAAAATCCGGTCAATGAGATTGGTGCGGCCCTTCTGCGCCACAGGTAGTGCGGCACGATGAAGTTTCAAGGGCGGCTCGTAGGCCGGTTTCTTGAAGGCAAATCCTTCGGTCCAAACAGCTCCAGCGTCTATCCAGGCACGCAGTTTGCCTGCTTCCTCGGGAGTCAGTCGAGGGCCTTTCGGCGGCATTTGTTCGTCGGTATCGGTCGAGAGTACGACGGCCAATAATCGACTGTCAGAAGCATGTCCAGGCTTCACGACGGGGCCATTCTCTCCGCCTTTCATCAAGGTCTCACGGGTGTTGAACGAGAGGCTCCCCTTCTTCTTGTCGCCGGTATGGCACTCAGCGCAGTGCTGCCGGAGAATGGGCACGATATCATGCGAAAAATCGACCATGGGCCCATCGGCAAACACCGTGTGCGCGACCGCGCTGGCGAGGACCCAGTAGAAGGCAGCAAAAAATCGTCCCATGAGCAATTTCGGTCCTTAACACGCCGAGGGCATGATAAGCAAGGGACGATGTGCCGTTTGACGCTGCGTTCCACGTTTTCCAAGCGGCCTGCCCAAAGGGAAACCCGTGCCTGAACTCCCCCTTGTTACCCACACAGCTTTTTATCCGAAGGGTAGCCATGCTGTTTGCGACCTTCTGTACCGTCGAAGTATACACTGACCTTGTAGAGCTCGAAGCGCCCGTCGGCGGCGTAGGCGGCGCACTTTTGGCGGTGTGCCGCTTTTTCTGTTGGCGTCATGGGGGAGAATTGACGGGCGGTGGCCAGGTTTTTGCGCAGCACTGCCAATGAATCCATGCCACTGACGGTGGTTGTCACCGGCAGGCTCATGGCGTATCGAATAGCCTCCTCCGCTGTCACGACGCCTTGCTTCACTGCTTCCGCGTTGCCGTTGAGACTTTTCATTCCAATGGGAGCAATGCCCCGCATAAGTAGCAAAGGAAGCACCTCCTGCTCGAAACTTCGGAATCCGGAGTCGAAGCCAGACAAGGGCATCTGGACCGCATCGAAAGGGAAGCCGTAACTGAGCATTTCCTGATGCAACGCCGGAGACTTGTGCCCGGTGAATCCCAGAAACCGCACCTTGCCCTGCTCGCGGGCCTGCAACAACGCTTCTATCGCTCCACCCTTTGCAAAATGCAATGCAGGGTCGCTATCATAGACTACTTCATGGATTTGCCAGAGATCCAAATAATCCGTTTTCAACCTTCGCAACGATTGCTCTAACTGCTTGAGAGCGACCTTCTTGTCGCGCCCGTGGGAGCAAACCTTGGTCATCAGAAACACCTGGTCGCGACGGCCTTGAAGTGCTTCGCCCATAAGCTGCTCGCTTCGGCCATCATGATAATCCCAAGCATTGTCCATAAACGTGATGCCACCCGCGATCGCTTCGTGGACAATCCGTATCGATTCCCGTTTGGAGGAGGGATGGGCGATCGAAGCGCCTCCCAGGGCCATGGCTGAAACGATGACCTCCGTTTTGCCAAATCGACGACGCGGAACCTCTCCTTTTCGGGCAAGATTTTCCGGAGGAGGTAGATCACCCACACGAGTCCTCGGAATCAAAGGGGCAGTGGAATTCATGGAATTGAATCGTTTTATTCCCAGCACGGCCTGCGAATTTCATGCCATTCAAAATGGTTATATTCTCCTTGGAGGCTGAGTTGGCTCATCGGTCAAAATGCACGCCCAGACCGTCGGGCCAGGAGCGGGGACATCTCCGCTGGCACTTATCAAAAATCGGAATGGGGGTTGAACTTGACCGGGATGTGGGCTTCCATGCGGCTACAAAGGACAGGGGCTGAATTCGTTATCTCAATTCTTTGGCCATGATTGTCGTACCACCGATTCATACGTACCGGGTCCGCCAAGGGTGTCATAAGCAGACAGTTCGAACGAGTGCCGCGATCCTGACCTGCCTTTGGCTGCCGTCCCTAGGTGCCGATGGCATTCGCTCGCCCGAAGAACTCAAGCACATGAGCCTCGATGAGGTGCTTGAGACCAAGGTGATTTCCGTATCGCGGACTCCTGAGGATTGGACCAGCGCGCCCTCGGCTATTTCGATTTTGACCCAGGAGGATATCCGTCGTTCAGGGGCTGTTGGAGTGCCCGATGCCCTCCGACTTGCACCGGGCTTGGACGTCGCCCGCGGATTGGGGAACGGTTATGCCATTACCGCCCGCGGCTTTAATAGTTCGGGAGGCAATAAGATGCAGGTCCTGATGGATGGACGCAGTCTCTATACTCCGCTCTTGTCGGGTGTATTCTGGGAGATCCAGGACACCGTCCTGGAAGATCTCGACCGCATCGAGGTCGTCCGAGGACCAGGCGGAACCCTCTGGGGTGCCAATGCGGTGAATGGCGTGATCAATATCGTCTCCAAAAGCGCCAGGGATACGCAGGGAACGCTGGTGGTGGCAGGAGCGGGAACCGAAGAACGGGGCATGGCTACCGTACGGTACGGAGGAAAACTCGGCGAATCGACGTATTACCGGGTTTACGGGAAGTACGAGAATCGCGATGAACAGGCGCTGACCAATGGGGAAGGGGCAGCCGATGGGATGCAACAAGGACAGGGGGGATTCCGCATCGACTCGTACCTTCCGGGAGAGAATACGTTGACCCTGCAGGGGGACACTTACCAGAACTATACGGGTATCCTGGGACGTGACGATTCACACCATTACGGTGGAAACGTATTGGGGCGGTGGGCCCATTCCTTTAGCGACACTTCCGATTTGCAGGTCCAGGCGTATTACGACCGGGGCGTTCGCAATGTGCCGCTCCAGTTCCAGGAAGACCGGGGCACCTTCGACCTGGATGCCCAGCAGCATTTTGCCGTGGGAGAGCGAAACAATATCGTAGCCGGAGGCAACTACCGAAACTCGGCGGACGAGACGGGGACCACTGGCACGTTCCAATTCTCACCCCCCAAACGAACCATCCAGCTTTTTAGCGGCTTTGTTCAGGATGAACTCACGCTCGTTCCGGACCGTTTGACATTTTACGCGGGGACAAAGGTTGAACACAACGATTTCACCGGCGTGGAGTGGCAGCCGAGTGGGCGCCTGGCCTATACTCCAACCCAACGGCAGACTCTTTGGGCGGCTGTTTCGCGCGCCGTGCGAACGCCCGCCCGGGGAGACGCGGATACCCGTTTCATTCCCGTGCCCGCGACGGGCGTGGCTCTGATCAGGGGAAATCCGGATTTCGAATCGGAGGATGTGATCGCCTATGAGTTGGGCTACCGGATCCAGGCGCATCCCCGGCTGCTGGTTGACTTGGCAACGTTTTACAACGTCTACGACCACCTGCGGACCTTGCAATACACGCCACCCCTGATCATAAGCAATAACCGTGAGGGCGAAACCTATGGCGTGGAAGTGGAACTGAAATACCAGGCTACCGATTGGTGGCGGTTAAGCAGCAGTTACGCCTGGCTGGGCGAAGATCTGCGGTTCAAACCGGGGAGTTTTGATCCCACCTTGGGCACCCTGGAAGCCAACGATCCCGAGCATGTGGTCCGCTTCCGGTCCGCCATGGACTTGCCGGCCAATTTCGAATTCGACGCCATAGTGCGCTATGTGGACAACCTGCCCAATCCTTATATTCCTTCCTACATCGGGTTGGACTTGCGCGTGGCTTGGGTGCCGCGGCCGGATTTGGAATTGGAAGTCGTTGGGCAGAATATCCTGGATGACCGGCACCCGGAATTCGCCGTAGGCGCTACACCTCCGGAGGTGCAGCGGGGAGTGTACGGGAAAGTGACGTGGCGGTTTTGAGGGACTCACGGCCATGGTGCGTCTATCTCCATTGCGATTGCCTTACGCTGGTTCTGGGTTCCTCCGAGGGACCACCCACCTGCAATGGGTTCGGAGGTGGACGCTCCAGATCTTGGTCTGGCTGGCAGCGATAGGCATTTCTCCAGTGCAGGCGCAGGTTTCGCGCGAATATGACCTGAAAGCGGTGCTGCTCTATAACCTGGTCCAGTATACAGAATGGCCCCCAGTCGTTTTTTCCACTCCAGACAGCCCGCTAGTGATTGGCGTCCTGGGGCGGGATCCCTTTGGAAAGAGTTTGGACGAAGTGGTCCGGGGGGAAACAAACAACCAGCATCGCATCGTAGTCGAGCGGTATCAGACGGTCAGCATGGCACGCAATTGCCACATTTTGTTCATCAGCACGAGTGAACGCGAAAAACTGCCGGCCATTTTGGCGGAACTAAAAGGGCGACCAGTACTCACGGTGGACGATGCGGACAAACTTGCGCCCCGGGGAGGAATGGTGCGCTTGTACACGAGTCAGGAAGGCAAAATCAGGCTGCGAGTCAACTTGACGACGGTGAAAAGTGCGGGGCTTTCCCTCAGTTCCAAGCTCCTCCGGGTGGCAGAGATTGTGGAGCCCGAGAAGAATTAGAGCATGCGTCTCCAGGATCTTCCCATTAAACGAAAGTTGGCCGGAGCAATCGTGGTGACTTCGCTGGCCGTGCTTTCCTTGGCGGGCCTGGTGTTGTTGGCCTACGAGTATTACAGCTATCGGCAGGCAGTGGCACGCAGCCTGACCACAGTGGCCAAGGTCATCGCCGGAAGTAGCAGCGCGGTATTGCTTTTCGACGATACCAAGGAGGGAAAGGCTCTTCTCTCCAACCTTCGGGCGGAGCCGGAAATAGTGGCGGCGGCGTTGTATGATGACCAGGGGCATCTATTCGCGACTTTCCCCACCAACGCGACCGCAGCCGACTTCCCGGCCTTTCCGAGCGCCGATGGAGCACGTTTCAACACGTCTCGATTGGATCTATTCGTGCCCGTGGCGGAAGGGCCGCGCAGGATGGGGACCCTCTTTCTGCGGCAGGAATTGGACGGCATGTATGATCGCCTGGGCGTCTACGGCTTGGTTCTGCTGACGGTCCTGGCTGGCTCTGGACTGCTGGCTTTTTTCTTTTCCGGGGTCTTTCAACGTACCATATCGGAGCCGATCCTCGCCTTGGCAGCCACTGCCAAGGTGGTCTCAGAAAATAAGGATTACTCGGTGCGAGCCGCCACCTCCGGCAAGGATGAACTGGGGTATCTAACGGTCGCTTTCAACACGATGCTGGACCAGATCCAGGCCAGCCATTCCGCTTTGCAGAAAAGTGCCCGCCAATTGCGGTTTGTCACCGACAACGCGTTGGTGTTTCTCGCCCAGACCGACCGGGACTATCGATTCAAGTTTGTCAATCGACCTTATGCCGCCCGTTTGGGGCTGAGACCCGATGACATCGTGGGCAAGCGAATTCCCGAGGTGGTGGGACCGGAAGCGTTCGAGTCCTTCCGTCACCATGTGGATGCTGCACTGAATGGCCAGCGGGTGGAGTTTGAGATGGAGATACCTTACTCCAAATTGGGGCCACGCTGGATGTATGTCATCTATGAACCGGAGCGAATGGCCGACGGATCGGTGACCGGATTGGTGGCCGTCGCCTCTGATATTACAGAACGCAAACAGGTCGAACGGGAGATCGCCCGGGCACGAGATGAGGCGGTCGCCCTTTCCCGGACCAAGGACAATTTCCTGGCCACGCTTTCGCATGAATTGCGAACACCGTTGAATCCGGCCCTCTTGCTGGCCAGCGAACGGGCCATTGACCCGGCCTTGAGTGATGCGTTGAGGGCCGATTTTGCGACGATTCGCAATTGCGTGGAATTGGAGGCCCAGATAATCGACGACCTCCTGGACCACACGCGAATCAGTCACGACAAAGTTTCGCTCGAAATGAGGCTTTTGGAGGTGCACACCTTGCTGCAATCCGCCATCGGTTTTGTGCAGACTGAGGTTCAACAAAAGGGCATCGATCTTCGTTTGCGTTTTCAGGCCCACCCGTCTCACGTACAGGGCGACTCTGTTCGCTTGCAACAGGTGTTCTGGAACGTGCTTAAAAACGCGGTCAAATTCACTCCCGAGAAAGGCCGGATTGAAATCGCCACCTCGATCCGGGAAGGACGGCTCTTCGTGGAGATTAGTGACACTGGCCACGGGATGACGTCCGACGAACTGAAACGCCTCTTCACCATTTTTTCCCAAGGCGATCACGCGGAAGGCGGAGGATCGCACCGCTTTGGCGGTTTGGGGTTGGGTTTGGCGATTTCACGCAGGCTGGTGGAATTACACTCGGGCTCCATCTCAGCCAGCAGCCCTGGACGGGATCTGGGCGCCACCATCCATATTGATCTGCCCTTGGCGACAGAACTGGAAAAACACTCAGAATCGGTTGTGCTAACCCATCTCAGCCCCAATCTGGCGGCCGGGGCACCTAAGGTGGCGGTGCGTCATCGTATTCTGTTGGTCGAGGATCATGAGCCAACCCGGATGGCCATGGCCTACCTGCTTCGGCGGCGCTCCTATGAAGTGGTTACCGCCAGTACCGTGGGACAGGCACGAGCGCTGGCGGAAGGCGGTGGTATCAATTTGGTGATCTCCGACCTTGGCTTGCCCGATGGTAGTGGCAATGACTTAATGGCCGAGTTAAGCCAGCGCCATGGGCTCCAAGGCATCGCCTTGACTGGGTACGGAATGGAGCAGGATATTGCCCGGAGTCAGGCCGCTGGATTCGTTGCACATCTGACCAAACCCGTGGCCATCCAGGCGCTTGAGAGCGCCATCGCCAAGATAATAACCGTCACTGGAGTTGATCGGGGTTCGGTCGGATAAAATTTGAAAGACTTAGTTGGGTAACCTTTTCTCCTGCGGCCAAGGTAAAAATGGCGGTGACCTGGATTTCGGCGAAAGGGCCAGGCGGTTTTGGTTGGTTTACCGAAAGGAAGGACTGGCCCCGGAGCCGAGCGGCGACTATAACCGCTGAATGCTGAAGGCAGTCTTCGTTTTTGCCGCAGTGCTGGCGCCGGTAGGCGCCTTCTCCCAGACCCCGACGCTGCTTCCGGATATACCGGCCAAGTTCGATACCGCCATCCCCAGCGCTGACTACGTCAGGCGCGAAGTGATGATCCCGATGCGGGATTCGGTGAAACTCTTCACCGTCGTGGTGGTGCCCAAAGGAGCGACGAATGCGCCCATCCTCCTGACTCGTACGCCTTACAACGCGGACAAGACGACGTCACGCAATCCCAGCCAGAAAATCACCGAGATTCTTCCCCTGTCGGATGCCGTATTTGTCACCGATGGCTATATCCGGGTGTACCAGGACATTCGTGGCCGCAACAAATCCGAGGGGGACTATGTCATGACTCGGCCTTTGCGGGGACCCCTTAATGACACCGCTACCGATCATTCGACTGACGCGTACGATACGATCGACTGGCTGGTCAAAAATGTACCGGAATCGAACGGGCGGGTCGCCGTCACGGGATCGTCGTACCCCGGCTTTGCGTCGCTTATGGCGTTGATTGATCCTCATCCCGCCTTGAAAGCGGCAGTACCCATGAGTCCCATGGTGGATGGGTGGATCGGGGATGATTGGTTTCACAATGGCGCGTTTCGGCAGGTCAATTTTGACTACGTCACTGCCCAAAACGGACAAAAGGGCGACGGGAATAAGGTCTCTAATGGCACGGCTGAGGAGTATCTGGCTTATCTGCGAGCAGGTTCGGCCGGAGATTTCGCCCGCCAGTATCATCTCGACCAGTTGCCATTTGTCCGCAAAGTGATGGAGCATCCGTCCTACGATGCTTGGTGGCAGGGACAGGCCGTGGACAAGCTCCTTGCGGCTCGTCCGCTCCAGGTGCCTACCATGCTCGTGGTGGGTCAGTGGGACCAAGAGGACAGCTACGGCGCCCCGGCAGTGTATCGGGCTCTCGAACCCAAGGATGGACAGAATAGCCTGGTCTCACTCGTCATTGGTCCCTGGCGCCACAGCGGGGTCAATTACGAGGCTTATGGGCTTGGGCCGCTCCGGTTTGCGGGTGACACAGCCCTGCAATTCCGTCGGGACGTCATGAAACCGTTCCTGGATAAACACCTCAGGGGACTGCCCTCCAAGACGGAAACACCACCAGTGCTGACCTATGAAACCGGGGCCGATCGTTGGCAGGTGACCCAAGCGTTTCCTGTGGGCCAGTTGAAGCCACTCTACCTACAAGCGGGCTTTGGCCTCTCATTCGACAAGCCGGCGTCAGGCATGGAGCATGACGACTACGTGTCGGACCCGGCCAAGCCCGTGCCGTTCGTTCCTCGCCCCGTCCATTGGAACGATCCGGAGACCTGGAAGCCGTGGCTGGTAAGCGACCAACGCTTTGTGTCCGACCGCACGGACGTGCTAAGTTATATGACCGAACCTCTGGATCAGCCGGTGCACATCCTTGGCCAGCCCAAGGTGGATCTGTTTGCGGCCACTAGCGGCACGGACAGCGATTGGGTGGTCAAGTTGATCGACGTTTATCCAGACGAGATGTCTGGCGATCCCAAGCTCGCAGGTTACCAGTTGCCGATTGGTATGGAGATTTTTCGTGGGCGCTATGTGGGTGGCTTTGACAAACCGGCGCCGTTGACCCCTGGAAAAGCGGAACATTACCAGTATCTTCTCCCGGGCGTGAACCACCTTTTCCAGAAGGGGCATCGTTTGATGGTTCAGGTCCAATCCACCTGGTTCCCGCTCTATGACCGCAATCCGCAGACCTTTGTTACGAACATCTTTAACGCGAAGCTATCCGACTACCAGAAGGCCACGCAAATGATCTATCGCGGGGGAGCGCAATCAAGCGCCATACTCCTGCCTGTAGTGGATGAGAAATAACCAGGAGGCGAGCGGTCCCAAGGTGGCAGCGGCGGCTCGCCGCTGAGAGGTGTACCCGTTGCCCGGGTGATCCCTGTAACCTCCAAGGACCCAACCGTCGCAGTCGCAAATTCGTCTGTTGAGGGGCGTGCGTATTTTGCAGAACGTCAGTGACACTATAATCGGCGGGCCGCCGCTTATACTTTTTTGTCGGCTACTCCGTCTTGGTCTCGTCAAAGCGTGATCCAGAGAAATCCAGTTTATATACCATTCCTTCGAAGCCCACAGCATAGATGTTACCAGCATCATCGGCGCTGAAGGAGACCAGCCCCTGCGGAATGCGGCCAATCTCGTGGACGGCCTTCAAGACACCATTTTCCTGGGTGACTCCGAAGATCCTTTTCGAAGTATAGTCGCCGCAGAGATACACGCCGTAGAAACTGGATTTGGGGTCGCCCCGATAAACATAGCCACCGGTGATCGAATTGCCGTATTTCCGTCGATAGGCAAACACTGGTGGCGTGAAAGTTCGGCCCGCTTTTTTATATTGGTTGGAGAAGTTCTCGAAGGCTTCGAAGACGTTCCAGCCGTAGTTTGCTCCGCGACGAACCAGGTCCACTTCCTCGACACGGTCCTGGCCGACGTCCGCCAGCCAAAGATCACCGGTCAGGTTGTCGAAGCAAAAGCGCCAAGGATTACGAAACCCTGAGGCCCAGATCTCGGGCGCGACATCGGTGCTCCCGCGGAAAGGATTGTCCGTCGGGATCGCGTAGGCTTTGTCCCCTTCGGTGTGGTCCACATCGAGGCGCATCATCTTTCCTAGCAGCAACTGCATGTTCTGCGCATGCCCATTGGGATCATTGTGGGGGCCGGTATCGCCCATGGCGAAATAGAGATACCCGTCCGGCCCGAATTGCACGCAGCCACCGCTATGATCTTCCGCTACGCTCTTGATGGCAATCAGACGCCGGGGTTGTTGCCCTGAGTCCGAGTGAAAATCAGCCGCAAAGGTCTTCTCCACGAGGATCGTGGTCACTTTACCATCTTCAAAGATCTGATACTTGAGGTAGTATTTCCGATTCTGGGAGAACTTCGGATGGAAGGTCATTCCCAAGAGCCCATTGGGACCGCGATCGCTGAAGACTTCCTTGGTGAGGTCCGCGAAGACGGTTTGTTCTTCACTGGCGGCAGTCTTCTCCATCATCCAGATCATGCCTTTCTGGTGGAGTACGAGGAAAAGATTCGGGTGACCTGGCACCTGATGAAAATCGGTCAAGCCTGTTTGGACTCGCGCGGGTGGTACCTTCAAGTCGTGGCCGAAAAAGGGCAGGGCACCAATCGGTTTGGCCAATGCCGGGATGACGCTTGGCATTCCGTGATTGCTGGTCAAGGCCGACTCGGGTTGCTTCAGCGTCACCAAATAGTCGATCAAATCATTGAAATCCTGCAACGACAGGCCGGTCTGCAGGCCGTCCGGCATCAAGGAGGTGGTTCCGCCTTTTTGTTCGGCGATGTCGGTTTTGGCAAGCGTCACGAGTTTGCCATCGGCGCCCATTAGCTGAAGCTGGGTGTCGGTCGCGCGTTTTAGGGTGCCCTGGTATTCGGTACCGTCTTTCATCGTGGCGATGACCGTTCCGTACCCCGGGGAAATGACGGCCGAAGGGGTCAAAATGGAGTCCACGATATCTCGTCGGCCAAAAGCGTCGCCCACCGCAAACAGATCGGGACCAGCCTTGCTGGCGCTGCCGTCGGTGGAATGGCACTTGATGCAGGCCAGCTTCTGCTCGTCTGAGAACAACTGTTTTCCGTGCGCCACATCGCCTTCGTGGGTCAGTGCGTAACGGCGATAATCCTCCAGTTTGGGCGGATTTTGCGCCAGGCCAGTGACAGCAACGTTCCAGCCCAGCCCTCCGGTGAGGGCCAGCATCAGAGTTCGGACAAGTGGCGTTTTCAATTGAACGGCGCGAGTTTGGTCAATCCGCCGGAAGAATCAAGGCTCCGGCGCTGCCTTCAAGTCTTCGGTGCTCGCTGGCCAGTTGGCGAGTTTGGCCATATGTTGCCCGAGTGAGTGGGCAACAGCGAATTGGTATAACCGGGAAATCTTCACTTTTGGAATCTTCGTCTACTCGCAGATTTTTCAGGAATTCAGTTGCCGACTGGATCCGGGATTTACAGCATGCATCCTTGGATTGTTTTCGATCGGCTCATATCCGAGTTCATGAGCAAACCGATGCCCATTCCATTTCGACAAATCTTCGCAAGTCCACGAAAAGTTCTACCATGGCTGGCGTGCCTGCATCCTCAACACAAATATCAAAACCCACAAAAAACGGCGGAGTCAGATTAGTATATCATTAAATTTGCCGGAGATGGAAATCTCTGCACCGTCCAAGATGCGAAAGGATGGTTTGATCCCATGGGCATTTCCCAAGATATACATATGGAGCTGATGCTTCCCTGCGCCGTTGCGGATGCTTGGCGCGCGATCGCCGATCAGAAAGCCTTGTCCGGTTGGTTCATGGACAACGACTTCCAGCCCCGGCTTCACCATAAGTTTTTGTTCCGCAAGCCGCCCCAACGTGGTTGGGATGGTTTGACGCACTGCGAGGTCATCGAGTTGGAGCCGCCCTTTCGGCTGGCCTTCACCTACCGGGGCAAGGCTACGGGTGAAAAAGTGCTGGCCTGCGCGGGCGTCGAATCTGAAACGACGCTTTCATCGGGCAAAGGCCTGTTCGCCGAGTTGGATACGATCTTGCGATTTGAACTCTCGCCAGCACGGAGTTCCGCCGGAGTGGAATTCACCCGTCTAACCCTCACACACTCGGGATTCAAAGGCTGGAAGATGGTGCTGGTCAGCCTGGTAATGGCGGCAGGTTGGCGAAAGATCCTTCGACACAGGCTTATCGCATTTATCGAAAATACAGGGCGGACTGCTTGAAACGACCGCCTCTTTTTCCACTGGAACCCTGCTCGAATCGTGCCTTAATCGCTCCATTGCATGAGTGACTCGGGCTCGACGCCACCGCCGGAGGTTTCCGCGCAGAGCAAGTTCCATTGTCCGGCTTGCGGCGCCGAGGCAACTTGGAACCCGGCTAAACAGGCCTTGGTCTGTGGGTTTTGTGGCACCACCTCGCCAGCCAAATTGGAGGCGGTGCCGGGAGGCGAAGACCAGATCGTCGAGCATGATCTGCTCCAGGCACTGCGGGGTGTTCGGGACGAAGATCGAGGGTGGCAAACGGAGAAAGTCAGCGTGCGTTGCCAGAGTTGCAACGCCATCTCCGTTTTTGATCCCGACAAGGTGGCCAAGAACTGCGATTTTTGCGGGTCGGCGGCCTTGGTCGCCTATGACGAAATCAAGGCGGCATTTCGCCCCGAAAGCCTGTTGCCGCTGAAGCTTAGCGAAAACCAGGTGCGCGATTCCATCCGGACCTGGTATCGCAGTCGTTGGTTCGCCCCCAACAAGTTGGGCAGCCGGGCGATGACCGACACGGTCAAAGCCATCTACATTCCGTATTGGACCTTCGACGCCCAGGTGTACGCCTCGTGGACGGCCGAGAGCGGCTATTATTACTACGAAACGGAGTCTTACACCGACTCGAATGGCAACCGACAGGAACGTTCGGTGCAGCGCGTTCGGTGGGAATGGAGTTCCGGCCAATTGCAGCATTTCTTCGACGATGAATTGGTCCCGGCTTCCAAGGGCATTGACTACAACCTGTTAAGAAATGTGGAACCTTTTCCTACCAAGGATCTGGTAGTCTACAATCCGGGATTCCTGGCGGGGTGGGTGGTAGAGCGATACCAGATTGATCTGGGAGCTGCCGCGAAGGTGGCGCGTGATCGGATGGAGAGCGATCTGCACGGAATGTGTTCCCGTCAGGTTCCCGGCGACACGCAGCGAAATCTACGGGTCTCCGCGGATTGGTCGGGCCAGACATTCAAACACATCCTGGCCCCAGTCTGGTTGCTCACTTACGACTACTTTGGCAAACCCTATCATGTCTTGATCAATGGCTACACCGGTCGCATGGCGGGGACTTATCCCAAGAGCTGGATCAAGATCCTCTTCGCCGTACTCGGAGGCATCATCGTGGTATTGATTTTTGTCGCGTTGATGAGCCGAAATCGTTAGCAGGCTTGGCCGTTTTTGCTGGCATCGCCATCCAAAGCTTGGCTTATGGGATGGATGCCACCGATTTCTACACTGCCTGGCTTCAGTGCGTTGCTGCGTCGCCTCTGCTGTTGGATCATGGGTGCATGGTTTGGGCTGGTGCGCGTACTAGGGCAGGGAGCCACCGGAGGCGACGGAGCCGATAAGCCTGTTTTCTGGCTAATCCCGCACACTCACTGGGAGGGGGCGGTCTTCAAGACCCGTGAAGAATATCTGGAAATGGGCCTGCCCAATATCCTGACGGCAATTCGCTTGTTGAAAGAGCACCCAAACTATCGTTTCACGCTCGATCAGGTCGCCTATTTCCGCCCGTTTCTGGAACGTTATCCAGAGGAAGCAGGCGCTTTTAGGAAATTCGTCGCTGAAGGCCGCCTGCAAATCGTGTGTGGTCTGGACATCATGCCTGACGACAACATGCCCAGTGGCGAGTCGTTTATACGCCAGATGTTGTACGCCAAAGGGTATGTTCGTGAGCAGTTGGGGGTAGACGTCAAGGTGGGGTGGCTGCTGGACACGTTTGGCCATCACGCCCAGATGCCGCAACTTCTCAAACTGGGCGGATACCAATCGTTCTGGTTTTTCCGTGGAGTGGAAGACCGTTCGAAAATGCCTTCGGAATTTCTCTGGCAAGGCTTGGATGGGACGCGCATTCCCGCCTTTTGGCTCCCCTTTGCCTATGGACATCTCTATGGGCCGCCCCGGGATCTCCCCCATTTTAGCAGTTTCATGCGCCAGCGTTGGGATTCCCTCGCCCCCTTTTCGCGCCTGAAGGATCGCGTAGGCCTCGCAGGTGTGGACGTCTCGGAACCTGAAACGTACGTGCCCGAGTTGGTGGAAGCCTTCAACCGACAAACGAATCAGCCGTTCACCCTAAAAATAGGCGTGCCCACGGATTTCGAAAAAGTCGCCTCACTACGGTCAGATTTACCAGTGGTTTCAGGTGAAAGAAATCCGCTGTTTCAAGGGATCTACAGCAGTCGTATTGAATTGAAACAATCCATGCGTGAAGGTGAGAGGCTCCTTACCACTGCTGAAAAATTGGCTGTGCTTGCCAACTGGTCCGGGAAATCGAATTCGCCCGAAGCTACTATGCACGCTTGGGAACCGGCACTCTTCAATGTGACGCACGATCTCGCCTCCGGGGTTATGACAGACGGGGTTTACGAAGACACAGTGGCTAGCTACGGATTCTCAAAACGCTTGGCCCGCGAACTGGTCGAAAGCCGTTTAGGTGAGGTAGCTGAACCTATTGACACCCGCGGGGAAGGGATTGCCCTGATCGTCTTTAATACCTTGAGTTGGTTACGCAACGATATTGCCTACGGTGACGTCGGATTCGCCCAGGGGGGTGTTAATGATTTTGAATTGCGCGATGCGGCAGGCAGGCTGGTTCCCTCCCAAATTATCGGGACCGAATCCTTCGATGGTGGTGGTTTGAAACGGGTCAAATTCGCTTTCGTTGCCGAGGAGATTCCCGCCATGGGGCATGTGGTCTACCACCTGATACCGCGAGGGTCTGGTAGCGTTGCGGGTCGTGCGGTTGAGGTTTCGCAGCAGAGCGCAAAAATCGAGAGCGATTTCTACGACGCCGTCGGTGACCCGGCCAGCGGTGCTCTAACGAGCCTTCGGCTCAAATCGGATGGGTGGGAGGCATTAAAGGCGCCCGCCAATGTTGTCGCGCTCGAGCCCGACAAAGGGGACTTCTGGGAACTTTACCAAAACCTCGACGGCGGCCAGAATACCGTCATGAAACGGGCGCTGAATGTGCCTGAAGGCGACAAGGTGCGTCTGAGCACCGCGGAGACGACGAAAGAAGGCAGGCTTCGACGCGGTCCCGTTTTCACCGAAATGGAGGTAAGCCACCCCCTGGGAACGAATTCCTTTTCGACCACTCTGCGCTTTTACCGGCGCCTGACTCGCGTGGATATCGACACCCGCATCGTCAATCGGGAACGATTTGTTCGCTACCGCATGTTGGTGCCTACCACCGTTACCGAGGGGCAGAACTTTCAGGAAATCCCTTTCGGTGCCGTTACCCGCCCTACATCCCAAGAGTTACCTGCCCAGAACTGGATCGATTACGGCGACGACCGGCATGGGGTCGCCTTGCTCAACCGTGGGAATCCGGGAAACAACGTCGCGGAAGGCGAGCTTATGTTGTCCCTGATGCGCGCCACCCAGATCCAGGATTATGGCATTGGTGGTGGATTTGAAGGGCAGGGAAGTGAATCGGGACAGGAACTTGGCAAGACCTTGACCTTCCACTACGCCATCCTGGCGCACCCGGGAACTTGGCGTGACGCCGCCGTCTATCGCGCGGGGTTGGAGTTCAACAATCCGCTGTTGGTCCGCAAAGCCGAATCCCACCCTGGCAAATGGGGCAAAAGCCGCGGTCGCATATCCATCAATGCCCCGAACGTCGTGCTGAGCGCCTTAAAGTTGTCCCGGAACGGCGAGACAGTGGTGCGCGTTTACGAGGCAACCGGTAAACCCGCGACGGGCGTCGAACTCAAACTAGACGGAAACCTCAACTCCGCTTCCGAGGCCAATCTCATGGAGGACGAGATTGCCAAAATGAAGGTCAAGGACGGCACCCTTCGCTTCGATCTGCGCCCGTTCGAAATCAAAACCTTCAAAGTCCGGCTAGCGCGAGCGCGTTGAGGCAGCAGGCGCAATTCTCGCAGTCCTATCATAATCGTCGCCGACCCACCCAGTATTTAACAAACGACCCCAAACCGGAGTACCGATAGGAAGGGTCCGTGTAATTTTGGATCACATAGAACGCGAAATAGTAAAAGCGGGCAAAGGCCCAGACGCAGATGGCGACCAGTCCCATTAATTTCCATTCGGGATGCTCAAGAAAGATACAGGCTGCGGCGAACAGGCCGAGAATCAAGAAGCCGAATCCTTTCAGATGGATCCACCGGGGATCAGTCAACTCGCGCATGGGCTAATCTGGAGGTGGAGAGAGCTGCTGTCCAATGCGTCGGGGCTGCCAAAATCTCATTTTTTTGAACCTGACTGGACTCGAGATGCAGAGGTCAGTTCGTGGTCGATCCCAATATCCTGGCGTGGTTCTTCAATTGCACCAGTAACTCCTGGGTCACGGGAGTTAAGTTTCCCTTCCACAGGGCGGCGAGTTCGATTGGGGCAATACCATCCACGGGAATGCCTCGTAGGCCCTTGCTGAATTCGCGTCCTGGCGCGGCGACGGTCAGTCCGATCCCGAAGCCAGTCTCGACATAGACATCAATCAGGTCGGCAGCGGTCACTTCGATGCCTAGCGGCCATTCCAGGCCTCGGCGTTTCAGCAGCTCCTGAAGTGCGCGGGGCGCAAGTTCGACATTGGACATCGTCACCAATTGCGGTACGTCGTTTCCGTTGACGACCAAGGACAAGATATCTTCGGACGTCTTCGCCGGATGCTTCCTGGGTACCAGAAACACCACCGAAAGGCTCAAGAGTGACTCGCGATTCAGAGTCGTTGGCTCGCGCCCATCAAGCAAGGTGATGGCGAGGTCGACTTCCTGGCGTTCAATCCAACCGGCCACCGTGGGTTGGTTGCCTTCCCGCAGGGTCAACTTGAGCCGGGGAAACTTCCGGCGCAGTTCCTGAAGAATTTCGGGAAGATGATGTCGGAAGGCAATCAACGGTGCCGCCAATCGCAACGTTTGGGCCAGCCCTCCGCGCAACTTGTCCCCAACCACCTCCACGTTCTCGAAAAACGGTTGGACGAAAGCAAAGAGTTCCTGGCCGGCTGGGGTGAGTTCGAAGGGGCGGCGCTGAAAAAGCTTGGTGCCTAGATCCGACTCCAACTGGAGGATCTGCCCGCTCACCGCGGGTTGCTGGATGCCATAGGGCATGTGGCGCACCGCTTCCATGATGCCTCCGTGCCGCGCCACATAGTAGAAAAGCTCCAGGTGATGGGTGTTCACGTGATGTTCTCGCCGGAAACGCTGGTCGAGAACCGTTTCGGTGGCGAGGCATTTTGTCGCGTGTTGCAATCGGTCCCGGATTTCCACTACAACAGCTTCGTCCCGCCGCTCTTACCCTGCCTGCTGGGATTTTATTGAAGAGCCGGGGATTAGCCGCCGTCACCCATGAGAATGAACCGTTTTGTAGTCGCCCTCGCCACTGCCGCAGTCGTCGGCACGCCGCTCGCCTCGCATGCTGAAGACGCGGTGGATTTTGCCAAGGATATCGCACCCATCCTCTCCGAAAACTGCGTAAAATGCCATGGCCCGGAAAAGCAAAAGTCCAAATACCGAATGGACACGAAGGCCGATGCCTTCAAGGGCGGTAAGAGTGAAAAGGTCTCAGTGGTTCCTGGTGACCCTGAAAAGAGTGAGCTGATCCGTCGTATCACCTTGCCCAAAGACAACGACGATCTGATGCCACCCGAGGGTGGGCCGCTGCCCGAAGCATCCATTGCAAAACTCCGCGCGTGGATCAAGGACGGAGCCAAGTGGCCGGACGGTTTTGTCGTCGCCGTTGCCGCCGCCAAGGCGCCAACCGCCACCTCTGCCACGGAACGGCCTGCGGCACCGGCTCGTATCCTTCCCCCGCTGCCGGAATTGCCCAAGGATTTCAAGCCCGCCACCGGTGAAGATGCAGCGATCGCGGCACTGGCCAAGGCCGGAATCGACGTCCGCCTTCAGGCTGCCAATGGTCCCTGGCGCGAAGTAAATCTCCGCCTCAAAGGGGCGGAGGTAACGGACAAGACGATCGAGCCCTTGAAAGGGATCACCAGCTTGGTGGAAGTTCGCCTGGGCACTACGAAGGTCACCGACGCTGGGTTGGCCTCGCTGAAGTCGCTTCAATACCTGGAGGTACTGGGCTTGGAACAAACCGCCGTGACCGATGCTGGTTTGGCCAATCTCAAGGACTTAAACAATTTGACCTATATCAATCTCTTCGGCACCCAGGTCACCGACGCCGGGCTGGAATACCTGAAGGGCATGAAGCACCTCCGAAGTGTGTATCTCTGGCAATCCAAAGCGACCGAAGCCGGCGCGGAAAAACTCCGTGCAGCCCTGCCGGGCGTGGATGTGAACTTGGGCTGGAAGGAGCCGGAAAAGAAGGAAGAGCCCAAGAAAGAGGAAGCGAAGAAGGACGAGGCGAAAAAATAATCGCTGAAGTTTGCGTCCGTGTGGTGGGAACCCATGGCGTGGGATTCGATCATCTT
>DATJII010000342.1:0-10278 GCA_035493435.1 Candidatus Limnocylindria bacterium
GCAAAATGGATGTACTTTAGCTCCACGGCAGGTGAATCCCAGGCGAAGTACAGGCCATAAGTCCCATACCCATAAGTCACTGTCCCTGTGCTGCTTGCATGAACGGCGCCTACCGTATCGTCATCCCGCGCAGTTATGATCAAAGGAAGCGAGGCCGACGTCTTGCAAACCACGGGGCCGTGGATGACCATTTGATGTTGGGGAGTCGTATTCTGAGGCCACAGCTCCATTTTTATCACCGCCCCCCCTTCCAGTACGGTCGTCCCGGTAAAATCATGATTTCCCGAGATGAAGTACGTGAGACCGGAGAGGAAGGTGAAATTGTTATGAGTCCCAGTGTTCAACTGCTCAACGTAATCCAGGACCAGCAAGGGACCCGCCAAGGCGGCCAGCAGAGACGCCGGAGGATCACGGCGAACAGAAGCTTCCTCATTTGACGATTCCCGGAGGGGCGGAATCGCCTGAAAGTCGGATTGCACCAAAACGTTCCTGTTGCCCGAACGTTTCAGCATGGCTCCGCCTGGAGTGGTGGATTCACCCGGAAGCACCGGTTCCACGGCCACGACATCCACAGCCTCGATCAGAAACTGACGCGCCGCCGTCTCGCTTTCAGCCGCCACCTGTCCGGCAGAGTTCAGGCGAAGCCACCTCTTGCCCACGGTGATGGGCGGACCATTGGTGCCGGAGCCCACCTTGAATGCGGATCCTTCACCGATCTGCATCGAACCGAAATCGATGTCAATATCCTCAGCCCGGAGACGGGAAAGGACTCCCCCACGAGTGACACGTGTTGCAGATGGATCGTTGGTTGACGATCGACGAAGAGTCGCGGGGGGATTCAAGAACTCGGAAATAACTTCCAGTCGCGCGGTGGCGGAGGGAAGGCCGAAGTCCTCAGGGGCGGGCAAAGGAGCCTCTGGATGCACGAGGACATCTTGCTCAATTCCAGCTACACTGATCGTGTAACGCACGTCTGCAGTTACATTCGAGAATGCGTTGGGGAAAACCACCTGATTGTCGCCCACGATATACGCCTGGGTCGGCTTGACCGTGGAAATGATGGCTGCCTGGCCGGACACGGGGTCGAAGTAGCGCAAGGCATCGAGATGACTGCGCAGTTTACGTCCATCGGGCATCGCGACTTCCAGGTAGCCCGCTGACGCAATATTGCCGCCGATTCGCACCTTGAACTGCATCCGATTGGCGATGGCGACGCCATCCTTGATCTCAAAAACTGGACGCGACTCGGCCAACTGCCCATTCGTCGTCAGATAATGCAATCCTGGCTGCATGTGGACATATGAATTGGTCACGTCCAGCGTCTCGCCCACCTCATTGGTAACCCGTTGCACCCAACGGACATGCTTGTGATGCAAGCCTTTCTCAGGCAGGTCATCACGAGTTCCTTCAACCGTTCCAGTAAGCGCGTTGGTCAGCCAGGCCCCAGATAATCCCTGGGTGGCTCCGCTCCCTTCTGAGAGCTGGGCATATCCGACGTGCGGCGCGACAAAGAGCAAAGAGACAGCCCAGGCGAGCGCGAGAAGGCGTTGTTTCATGGGAAAACGAAAGGGACTAACTAACGGTGGCCCAAAACGGTGAAAAGTGGAGATGGACTCAGGACGCGAATGACGCCCCAAAATACTCCGGGGAATGGCAATGACTGCCATAATTGCAGATCCTCGCGGGCAGGCAAATGCCCGGACGATTACGAAATGAACAAAAAGGGAACCTCTCCACGCCGCAGATACTGCTCACGCAATTGGGTGCCGCAAGAAAAATCCATCGTTTTTTCAAATCATGCGACTTGGAAAACTTCAACTACACTCGTAATCAACTATCTATCTCAGTGTCTCGCTGCAAGTTGATACAGTGATGGCCCCCCAATCCGCGCTCGCTATTCTTTCCGCCCGGCTGGCCGGACTCCCTCCCAAGCGGGCAGGTCCCGTCGAAAAGAGAATTCCGGCTTTGAGAGGTGAGGTTCGGAACGACATTCGTCAACGACGATTGACAAGCCTGAATATGCACTGGTTGGCAATCGGAGAATTCGTTTCCAGCCCACCGTCTGGCCTTGCAACAAACGGGCTCCCGTTTGGTTGGTGCCACTCCAAATACTGAAGTGCTCCACCCTCTGGCCCCATTGAATGTCTTCCCGCAACACCACCGTGTTTGCCACGATGGGGTGCGGAAAGTTCAAATCGAATACCCATTGATTGGTACCCGTCGGACGCCATTCGCCCGGCACTTCGTTGGTTTGGCTCTTGGGAAACCAACCCTGCAACCGCTTGCCAAAGTCACTCAGTGTCACCAGGTCCGATTCAGCAACCAGCCCACGGGTGTCCGGCGAAAGATTTAGAAGCAGCCCGGCGTTGCGCCCGACACTTTTCTCATAAATCAACAGCAATTCATCCGCAGTATAAGGTCGGAAGCCAGCACGGGCATGCCAGAACCACGTCCGGCGCAACGAGACATCGGCCACTGCGGGATACCAAACGGGAAATCCTCCGCGAGCCAGACGGCGGCGGCTCCCAAGGTCCGGCTCGGTCATATCCCGCCAGTCCCAGTTCTCAGGTGGCTCTGGAAGGGTCACGACGCTCCACTCTGCTTCTCTGCCAATGCCCGATTCATTGCCAATCCATCGTACATCCGGTCCGCGGGTGACGATGACCGCGTCCGGTTGCAAATGCCGAATCGTGGCATAATATTTTTGCCAGGGATGACTGTGCATGCGGCCAGCCCCAAAGCCGTCGAACCATACTTCGGCTATCGGACCGTAGTCCGTCAGCAGCTCCTTAAGCTGGGCGATAAAGTAATCGCCATATTCCGCCGGGTCTTTGCCGTAGCCCCGGTGATGCAGATCCGCCGGTGACAAATAAACCCCAAAGGGCAATTGCCGCCGTCGGCATTCCTCGGAAACCTCCCGCACCAAGTCCCCCTTCCCGTCGCGCCAAGGGCTGGCCGCCACGGAATAATCCGTGGTACGCGTCGGCCATAGGCAGAATCCATCCGAATGTTTACAAACGAGGACGATGCCCTTGGCCCCAAAAGACTGGGCCGCGTCGAGCCACTGTTTCACGTTCAGCTGGCTGGGCGCAAAGTACCTTGGGCTGGGAGGCGCACTCCCCCCTTCGGAATCGATAAAGGTGTTCAGACTGAAGTGGAAGAAGGCCTCCATTTCCCGTGCCTGCCAGGCCAATTGCCGCGGGCTCGGCCGCGCTTCCACTGCCCGTTGCAGCGCCACATCGGCATCGGCGGACTCGCCACCATAGGTAAATGGCCCCCACTGGCAGAAGAGCAAAGCCACGGCCAAGGGAAGCGTTCTAAGTTTAGGAAATCGGGAGTACATGCTGATGTCGCGGGCAGACTTCACGAATTTTATCCCGCGCAATCAAATCAAATCGCAACGCGGCGGGAGATCTGGAACCTGAACGGGCATTCAGGCTCGCTCGCGTAATAAACCAATTGCACGCGACAGGCGATCGAGCAGACGCTAGGGTTCCTCCCGTTATGGCACTTACGCCTTCGACCATGTTGGCACTGGGGACGGTGGCACCGGAGTTCAACCTGCCCGAACCCGCCACCGGCAAGACTGTCTCCATCAATGATTTCTCCTCGGCTCCAGCCTTGGTGGTGGCGTTTCTTTCGAATCATTGCCCTTATGTGAAACACCTCCAAAAGGGGCTCGCCAGCCTCGCGGCCGACTACGCCGGGCGCGGCCTCGTCTTCGTGGGAATCAATGCCAATGATATCCAACGCTATCCCGCCGACGCACCGGACAAAATGGTGACCGAGGCCAGGAACGCGGGATGGAAGTTTCCCTATCTCTTTGACTCCACCCAGACGGTGGCCAAGCACTATCGCGCGGCGTGCACACCGGACCTCTTCCTGTTCGACGCGAACCGCAAACTGGTCTATCGGGGACAATTCGACGACTCACGACCGGGGAATGGCAAACCAGTAACCGGGGACGATTTGCGTAAGGCCATCGACGCCGTGCTCAAGGGCGAGGCGCCGCCTTCCCGCCAGATTCCAAGCCTGGGCTGCAGTATTAAGTGGAAACCCGGGAATGAACCGGACTATTTCAAGTAGGTTCGGTTCATTCATTTATATCACCAGGACAAATTACCCTTTGCTTTTGCCGTGCGCGGCGGCTTCGGGGACATCATCGCTGACGCCGGAGCCCCGCTGCTGCTCGCGCCGCCACGGCCACCGACTGCGGCCGGTCAACCTGTCAGGCCAGCCACAACGGCGTTGCACACTTTCCCTCCGTCACGCATGCTTACTCCACACCTCGATGAATAATCCCATTTCTCGCCGACGATTTAACCGCTGGGTGATCCTGGGTACTGGAATCGCCTGGCAGGCTTGCCGCACTCGTTTGCGAGCCGCAGACAAGCCCAAGGCAGTCATCGGAGTCTCGGTACTCACGTTGACCAACCCGTTTTTCCGCGATCTGGCGGACGCCATGACCGCCGAGGCCAAAAAGAACGGCATGGAAACCGTCATCACCAGCGGCGAGTTCGACATCGCGAAGCAGCGGAACCAGATTGCCGACTTCATTGTGAAGAAGGTCGACGCGATCATCCTTTGCCCCTGCGATTCGAAATCGATTGGGACCGCCATTGCCGAAGCCAACAAGGCGGGTATCCCGGTATTTACGGCGGATATCGCCTCCCTGGCCAAGGAAGGCAAAGTCGTGGGCCACGTTGCGACTGACAATTTTGGCGGAGGAAAACTCGCGGCCTCGGCGATGATCGAGGCCTTGGGTGGCAAGGGCAAAATCGCCATCCTCGACTATCCGGAAGTGGAATCCGTCATCCTGCGCACCCGCGGCTTCATGGCTGAACTGGAACGTCAGCGCCGCGAAAAAGACGTCAAAATCGAGATCGTTGCCAAGCTGCCTGGAGGCGGGGCGAAGGACCGTTCGCTGAAGGCCACCGAGGACATTCTCCAGGCTCACCCGGACCTGAACGGAATTTTTGCGATCAACGATCCCAGCGCCTTGGGAGCGGTCGCCGCCCTGGAAAAAGGGGGACGGCTGGCCCAGGTCAAAGTCGTCGGGTTTGACGGCATGCCCGAAGGCAAAGCTGCCATCAAGGCGGGCAAGATTTATGGGGATCCCATTCAATTTCCAGACCGTATCGGACAAGCTGCGGTCCAGAATATCGTGAAGTACCTCGCGGGAGACGACGTCCCCAGGGAAACGCTCATTCCCACGGCACTGTACCTGCGGGCGGATGCTGAAAAAGATCCGGCAAACAAATGAATGGCGGCGGCAAAGAAAAGGTCTGGCAAATAAGTAAGTCCGTATTGCCTGTCCCACGATGAAAACCAGCCGATGGAAGTCCTTTTCTATCCTGTTGCTAACACTAATGGCAGGGCTGGCGCGCGCGGACGACGAGTTGGTCGCAGACTTTGAAGGCCCTGACTTTGGCGCCTGGACGACGACGGGTGACGCCTTCGGCTCCGGTCCCGCCCACGGCCCCCTCCCTGGCCAAGCCCCAGTCGGAGGCTATCGCGGCAACGGATTCGCCAGTTCCTTCCATGGCAATGACAAGGGCCAGGGCACGCTTACGTCGCCCGAGTTTGCCATTTCGAAGCCCTTCATGAATTTCCTCGTTGGAGGCGGTGAAGAGGTGGGGCAAACCTGTGTCAATATACTAGTCAATGGACAGGTCGTCCGCTCCGCAACAGGACGCCAGGACGAGTTCCTGACCATGACCACCTTTGACCTCCATGAATATGTGGGCAAGCGGGCTCGAATCCAGATCGTGGATTCCGCCTCGGGCGGCTGGGGACATATTAATGCCGACCACTTTGTCCTCAGCGACAAGGGCGCCACACTGCCCTTCGTGCAGAACCCCGAACCGCTCAACGATTATAGCGAAGCGTTGCGGCCCCAATTCCACTTCACAGCCAGGCAAGGATGGTTGAACGATCCCAATGGCCTGGTGGCTTATAACGGAGAGTATCACCTTTTCTTCCAGCACAATCCCAAGGGCCGCGAATGGGGCAACATGACCTGGGGCCACGCGGTGAGCACCAACCTGGTGCGTTGGACCCAGTTGGACAACGCCCTGCTACCCGATAAAATGGGCACGATGTTCAGCGGCTCGGCGGTGGTGGACCGGAACAACACCGGCGGATTCCAGACTGGCAGCGAACCGGCCCTGGTGGCTTTCTATACGGCAGCCGGCGGCACGAGTGACGAATCGAAAGGCCTGCCGTTCACGCAATGCCTGGCTTACTCCAACGACAAGGGTCGAACCTGGACCAAGTATTCCGGCAACCCGGTGATCGGCAACGTCGGCGAAGGTGACCGCGATCCCAAAGTGTTCTGGCACGGTCCGTCCAAACACTGGGTCATGCCGCTCTATGTCGGCGAGAAAAATCCGGCCAAACTGGGCAACGACGGGAAACCGACCGTCCGCAACGTCTGCCATTTCTATATCTCGCCCGACCTCAAGCACTGGACCCTGGCCAGCAAATTTGCCGAGGAACTCTATGAATGTCCTGGCCTGGTGGAACTACCCGTCAATGGCAAGGCCGGCGACACCCGCTGGGTGCTCTGGGGAGCAAGCGGCGAATATTGGATCGGTAAGTTTGACGGCTCCACCTTTACCGCGGAAACCGGCAAAATCAGGGGCGACTACGGGGCGAATTTCTACGCGCCGCAAGCCTACGACGATTTGCCCGACAAACGCGTCATACTCATCGGCTGGATGAACGGCGGCAAATATAAAGGCATGCCCTTTAACCAGCAAATGGGCTTCCCAACCGAGCTTACGCTGCAAAAGACCCCCGAAGGCATCCGTCTTATTAAGTGGCCAGTCGCGGAGATTTCCCAGCTCTTTACCGGGGCCGTGCACGTCGACCTGCCGCGCCCCTTCACCGAAGGTAATTATAAAATACCTTCCGGCGACGCCGATCTGCTCGACGTCGAATGGGAATTCGTTCCCGGCACCGCCACCAGCGTGGGCCTGGACCTTCGCGGAAACAAGTTTGTGTGGGACGCCAAAGCTGGAACACTAACCGCCTTCGGACGATCCATGCCACTTCCGCGATCCTCCAAAGACCAAGGCCGGGTATCCGCCTACACCAAACCTTGGGGCCCGGACTTCATTCCTTGGGAGGATGGCGTCCGGGTTCGAGTACTGCTCGACCGGACTTCCGCCGAGGTCTTCGGCAATGGTGGCTTAAGTATGGCTTCCTATTGCTTCCAACCCGGCCCGGAAGCCTCGTCGTCGTCCACTGTGACTGCGGTGGGAGGGGACCTGGTCAAAGCCAGATTGACCGTACGCCCATTGAAATCCGCCTGGAAAAAGCCGCCCGAGCGGCTCTATCCGGAATAATACCCATGGGCTTCTGGACACGCGCCCTTCGCGATCACGGGATGACTTTCGTGCTCCTCTTGCTTTGCGCTTTTTTCTCGGCGGTCACAGTGCAGGAACAATCCCTTTCAGGCAGCGCGGCGGGACACGCCCTCGCCCGGCAATTGGGATCCCCCTCCGGCGAAGTTCGAATGGCTATTCTCGTCAAGGATACCCAGGAAGACGTCGACTTCGCCACCACGCTCAGCACCGATGCCGCAGCCGCCGGCTGGAAAGTCGCGGCCCAGAGTTCCGGATCGCCTCGCGACGCCCGCAAGGCATTGGACGAACTCAATGAATCGAAAACCTCCCTGGCGCTGATAGCCACCACCCCCGAATCCGCCTCCTGGACGGTGCTCCAGGACCTTGCGACCCGCTATAAATTCATCGGCTCTCCCCGTATAGCGACCACTCCGAAGGATCGCTGGCCCATTTTTCTAACCCGCCAGAACCTCCTGAACGTTGCCGACCAGATCGTCGTCGTTGCCATCCTCTCCGCGGGGCTCACCTTTGTCATCCTCACCGGCGGGATCGATCTTAGCGTCGGCAGCCTGATTGCCCTGGCGGCGGTGATTGCCACCCGGTTGATTCACGACCACTTTGGCGCCGTACAGTCTTCGTTGGGCGGATTGATCCTTTCCAGCCTGGCCGCCCTCCTGATAAGCGCCGGCTTTGGCCTGATTTCAGGCGTCATGGTCGTCCAATTTCGCCTGCCTTCGTTCATAGCGACGCTCGCCATCATGCAGGTCGCCAGTGGACTGGCCTTTATACTGGCCAAAGGACAATCCATCTATGAACTGCCCGAGGCCACCACCTGGCTTGGCCGGGGCAAGGGCCTCTTCGGGCTTCCCCACGCCGTGCTGCTCATGGTCCTGGTTTTTGTGGCTGGTCATATAGTGCTGCGCCAGACCGTGCTCGGCCGCCAGATCTACGCGGTGGGTGGGAATGAAATGGCGGCGCGCCTCTCGGGAGTCCCCACGGACCGTGTTCGCCTCTTTGCCTATATTGTTTCCGCCACCCTGGCCGGGCTGGGCGGCATCGTCATGGCATCGCAGCTCAAAAGCGGTTCTCCCACCTATGGCGCGAGCTATGAACTTTATGCCGTGGCCGCGGTGGTGGTGGGCGGGGCCAGCCTGAATGGCGGCGAAGGCAGCGTGATAGGAACCTTGGTTGGCGCATTCATCATTGCCGTAATAAATAATGGCATGAACCTGACCGGCGTCGAAAGCTATACCCAGAAAGTGGTCCTGGGACTCGTCATCCTGGGAGCGGTCCTGCTCGACCGTCTCAAGCAACGATTCGGATTCGCGGCGAATGCGCGCTGACTTCGCAGTCGGAGCCACCACTCCGGAAACATTTCGGACGCCAGAGGACAACCGACGAAATGCGCCTGTAAGATACTGAGCACGAGGTGGCTTGCGAAGAGAGCAGATCCAAAAGCACAAAGGAGCCGGGAGAAAAAACGCTTTCCAAGGAATCTTACAAGAAGAATGGTCGGGACGACAGGATTTGAACCTGCGACGTCCTGGTCCCAAACCAGGTGCTCTACCGGGCTGAGCTACGTCCCGCCTACCGTTCACCCACTATCCACATCGCCAGCCGGACCGCAACGCGTTTTTCTGGAAGGTTTTTGGCCAGGGCGTGTTTTCAAAACGGCTTGGCCTGGATGCGCCAGCCAAAAGAGGCGGAGGCGAGGCGTGACGAAGGAGCGTATTGCAGCGAAATACGTGACTGAGAAGCAACGAAGCCTCCGCCTCTTTTGGCCAGCAGACTGCGCCAATGCATTTTGAAAATACGCCCCAAGGTCCGGTATTGATGACGAAGACCCAACCGGGCAGTATCGCTTCTTGCCCTTACGGCGATGGATTTCCCAGCCAAAATGATCTCTCTTCGCTCATGGCCGCGCTGGATGGCGTGGCTGGCCGTGTGCCTGCCACTTTGGGCCAACGCCTTCCCGGCCCAGGAATACTCCGTCCGACGCTGGAATGCCGAACAGGGCCTTCGCCAAAATCGAGTTTCAGCCCTGTGCCAGACTCCGGACGGGTACATGTGGTTCGGCAGTTGGTTTGGCCTGGTACGTTTTGACGGCGTCCGTACGACCGTTTTCGACCACGCCAGCAACCATGAAATCGTCAACGACACGGTGGTGGGCATGGTTGTTGACCCAGCGACCGGCACGCTCTGGATCGGCACCGACGGCGGCGTGGTTCGTTACAAGGATTACCAATTCGCAGAGATCGGTGGCGACGCCGAGACGCCCATCGGCACCGGGGCTATGTGGGTGACCGGCGCGGATACTCTTTGGTGCCAGTCCCATGATTTGCGAAGCTCACGACCGTTGGTTTGCCTGCGCCACGGCGTCCCCACGGTCTATTCGTTTGCCGAGATCGGACAGGGTATCGTTTGGATCGCCGACAAAGGGCTCGGAGAAGCGGAGATATTGTCCGAACGAGGCTTCTTCCGTCTCACCTATTCTCGCCCGAACCCTACCGTCACCCGTGAAGACGTTCGTCTTCCTCCCGGTCGCATCAAAAAAGTCGTCAAAGACTCCAAGGGCCGTCTCTGGTTTGGGACCGATCAGGGGCTCTTCGTCTCCCGCTCGGGGTTGTTGGATGTGCGCACGCCACCTGAACGGGTTGGCGGTTCGGTGATTGGCGAAAACGATATCATCACCCTCATCACTCCCAGCCACGACGGATCGATGTGGTTTTATGTGAAGAATCGAGGTCTTTTCCAGTGGTCAGAGGGGCAGGTCTATGGACTGACGGGGGAAGCAAGCCTGGCCAATGTCCAAGTGGAGGGGCTGCTGGAAGATCGGGATAATAGCCTGTGGGTGACAACCCGCACCGGGGTGATGCAACTGCGCCCGAAACACGTGACCGTCTACTCCGCTGCCGACGGGCTGGGCCAC
>DATJII010000343.1:0-15785 GCA_035493435.1 Candidatus Limnocylindria bacterium
GTAAAACGATCTTTCCGGTTGGAATATAATTATTAAAATCAGAAATCTATGGATTATCGATTGCTGGGCAAATCCGGATTGCGCGTCTCCGAGCTGGCCCTGGGGACCATGACCTTTGGCGAGGACTGGGGTTGGGGCGCGAACAAGGACGAAAGCCGCAAGATGTTCGACTCCTTTGTGGCGGCGGGCGGAAATTTCATCGACACCGCCGATGGCTATACCGGGGGGACGAGTGAGCGGATGGTGGGCGAGTTCATAGCCCAGGACCGCGAGAGATTTGTCGTGGCGACCAAGTTTTCCTTCAATGGCAAGCCCGGCGATCCCAATGCCGGCGGCAACCACCGGAAACGCATGGTCGAGGCCTTGAATGGCTGCCTGAAGCGTTTGAAGGTGGATTATGTCGACCTCTATTGGGTCCACGCCTGGGATGAACTCACCCCTGTCGAGGAAGTCATGCGCGGGCTCGATGACCTGGTGCGGGCGGGAAAGATACTCTACACCGGGATATCCGACGCCCCCGCGTGGTGGATATCCCGGGCCAATACGATTGCGGAGTTGCGCGGTTGGTCGCCTTTCGCGGGCTTGCAGGTGGAATATAATCTGGTCGAGCGCACCGTGGAGCGGGAACTCCTGCCCATGGCCCGGGCCTTGGGTCTGGGAGTCACCGCCTGGTCGCCGTTGGCCAGCGGACTGCTCAGTGGCAAATATCTCCCCGGCTCGACAGAGGAGAAGCGCCTGGAGAAGGCGCCCTCTTTTGAAAAACTCTCGGAACGAAATCTGGCCATTTCCAGTACCGTAGTGGAAGTGGCCCGTGAAGTGGGGCGCTCTCCGGCGCAAGTGGCGTTGAATTGGTTGCGGGCCAAGTCGGGCGTCATCCCGATCCTTGGCGCCCGCAAGCTATCCCAATTCGAGGATAATCTTCGGTGTGCCGAGTGGTCTTTACAGCCACAACAGGTGACCCATCTCGATGCGGCGAGCCATATCGAATTGGGATTCCCCACCGATTTCCTGCATCGCAAGGAAGTGCGCGATTTCCTGCACGGCGGCTTGTTCGACCGGATTCACCCCTGATTTTTCTGGCGGGAGTCGAATCGGGAAAGTCGCTTCAACCCAGTCAGTGGAGATCGATCCGCTTGCCGGTTTCCGCCGATATCCGCGCCGATTCCAGAATTTCCGTGACCACCATATTGACCTCCAGCGACGAGAGTCCCGATGGTTGGAGTTCACCGCGTACTACGGCTGCCAGGTAAGACAAAGGGTCGGCTTGGGCGCCTTGCAAGGGGGCGGGAGATTGATCGGTTTCGGCGGCGCCAGTCATCCGCATTTTGAGGACGTTCCCCTTCGGTGCGATTAGTTGTCCAGTCTGGCCGTAAATCTCAATGTCCTTGCGGTCCACCGGCCAATTCCACGAGGCTTGGATGATTCCCTGCGCTCCTGGGTAGGTGAGCACGATGGTAGCTTCGTCATCCACCTTCGGGTAAACATCGGGCTTCATTTGCTGGGTCACGGCGAAGACCGAAGTAGGGCGCTGGCCTTTCATGAGCCAAGTCATCAAGTCGGCTCCGTAGCAGCCAAAATCCATCAGGGCGCCACCGCCATTTTGAACCGGGTCGGTCAGCCATTTTAGAAAATCGGCCGAACACCCGATTTCCTTGGGGCCACGATGCCCGTCATGCACGACAATCTTGCGGATAGTCCCGATGGCATGTTGGTCATGGACCATGGCATAGGCTTCGTGATTCGCCGGATACCACGTCGTCTCGTAGTTCACTAAGACCTGGATGCCCGCATTTTTGGCTGCCGCCTCCATGGCCCGGGCATGTTCCGTACTCACCGCCAGGGGTTTCTCCATCATGACGGTGAGGCCGTGTGCCGCGCATTCCACCACCACTCGTCGATGTTCGTAGGTGCTCGTGAAAGTGGCGACCGCCTGAACCTTCGTCTTGGCGAGCAGGCCATCAAGGCTCGTAAAAAAGAGGTTGGTATCCAGTTTGAAAGTCTTGGCGTAGCGCTGGGCCAAGTCTTGGTCTGGTTCCACGATGCCGGCCAACTGGATGTCCGTACGATTGCGCGCCCCAGGGATAAACCCGCGTGCATGGTCGTGGGTCAGTCCGACGATGGCATAGCGGACCGGAGGCTTGGTGTCTTCGGCCCTCATTAACGGGCAGGCAAGGAACAGCAGGGCGGCGCAAGCGACGAGGTGCTTAGTCATAAGGTGGTCGGCGTGTCACGTATCTCAAGCTTCGGCGGTTTCGTCAACAATCCGACCCCATCTTCAGATAAAACCGCGAACGGGTCCGGGGCTGGAATCCATGACGCGCGTATAAGCCAACGACCCTTTGATGATCGGCTTCTACTTCGAGTTCCAGCGCCTGCCAGTCCCGCTTTTTCGCTTCGTTGATCGCGGCTTGGAGAAGTTTGCTTCCCAAACCAAGTTGGCGGCAGGAGGGATGCACGTAGAGTTCCTCCAGCCAACCACTCGGGCCGCCGTGTTCCACTCCCAGAAAAGAACTGCAAAGGGCAATTCCCTGGAGTTTTCCCGTTACGCTAGCCCCCAGGATGAATCCCAGTCGGGGGTCGGCGAGAATCTGCCGCACCACGGATTCGATCTTGTCCGTGCCGGTATCGATGGCGTGTTCCCGGAGCTGGGCCTCGAATAATTCGACTGCGCCGGGAATTTGGTTGGACCGCAATAGGCCCACGGAGGCTCCGTCCGGCACCGGGTACGCAACGGCTGTTGGATCGTGGTTCACGTAGGCAGCTTGAAATGGGGGTTCTCGATGATCCCAAAGATATTGCCAAACGGGTCCAATACCGTCGCCACGCGAATACCTTCGCCGACTTCCTGTACCGCCGTTCGCGAGGTCGCGCCCAGCGAAAGCAGCCGCTGGAACGCCACCGCCGCGTCATCAACGCCCCAGTAGACCACGCCGCCTTGGGAACCTCCCGGTGTGCTGCTGGAATCGGGATCCAAGCCCAACTCGTACCCCGCGACATTAAAGCCCACGTAAAAGGGCTGGTCGAAATACGGCGCGATGTCGAGCACCTTGGCATACCACGCCTTCGCCTTCTCCAGGTCGGGGGCGTGGTAAAGGGCGGTTCGCAGGCCGAGAAAATGGGGATTGGCGGCAGACGGAGTCATTGGGGGAACTTGATTCCTCCCACGCCACTAATCAAGGAAGTCCAGGGGCTGCGTAAGTTTCCGGAAACGCCAGCGGTCCTTGGCGAACGCGAAGCGTCATGGCGGTGGCAAGCAACGCGCGGCACCGCTTTGGCATGCTGTTGAGCTCCGACAATATTTGACGCTCTCGAGTGCGGCACCTCCCCACCAAAGCGGTGTCATCGCTGCGCTCTGCCACCGCACTCCGGGACGGCAAGCGCTCTGGCTCCGCCTGCTGGCAGTCCATGGAGGCCATTTGCCGTCCGAACGGAGATCGCATTGTCGACCGCCCGGCCTTTTGGTACACGGTGGGGGTTCTCATGCGCCGCCTTCTTTTCCAACTCCTGCTCTTCGGTTCCAGTTTGGTTGGCTGGACCGAAACCGTTCCCTTACGGGTGGACTTCGCCCGTACCAACGGGACGATTCGCGCGTTGCATGGGATCAACAAGGGGCCGTTGGCTCCGGGTGGGCTCATTGATCTCACAGCGGAGCAGAAGGCTCTCGGCACACCGTTCACCCGCTTGCACGATTGTTACTGGCCGAATCCGTACGTGGTCGACATCCACGCGGTATTCCCTCGGTTTGAGGCGGATCCTGCCCTCCCCGAAAGTTACGACTTCCGCCTGACGGATGAGTACGTGGCCGCCATCCGGGCGACTGGAGCTGAGATTATCTACCGGCTCGGCGAGAGTATAGAACACACGAAAATAAAGCGGTATGTCCATCCGCCTGCGGACGCCGCGAAGTGGGCGGCCATCTGTGTCGGCATTGTTCGCCACTATAATGAAGGGTGGGCGAATGGCTTTCATCACGGTATTCGTTATTGGGAAATCTGGAACGAGCCCGAGAACCGTCCAGCCATGTGGAGTGGATCGGACGAAGACTACTTCCGCCTCTACGGCATCGCGGCCAAGACGTTGAAGCAGCATGATTCGACCCTCAAATTGGGCGGCCCGGCAGTGGGAGCCAGTGGGCGGTTTGTGAAGGGCGTCTTTCAGCCGGCCGACTTCGTCAGTCACTTTCTCGATCGCTGCCGCACGGAATCGTGGCCGCTGGATTTCTTTTCCTGGCATTGCTATGCCGCCGAGTCGGAGGAATTGACCCATCGGGCGGTGGCGATTCGACGGTTGCTGGATGAACGGGGTTTCACGGCCACGGAAAGCCATCTGAATGAATGGAACTATCTTCCAGGAAACACCTGGGGTCCCCTTTCGCGCGGCGCCCCGGCCGGTGTCCGGCAGGAATTCTATAACGAAATGACCGGCGCGGCGGGCGCGGCGTTCATTGCCACTGGATTGCTGGAGTTGCAGGACGTGCCGCTGGATATGGCCAACCTGTTTCACGGGGAGCTCGGTGGATTCGGCCTGTTCAACGAGTTCGGCGTGCCGCAAAAGAATTACTACGCCTTAAAGGCCTTCCAGGCGTTGCGTGACACCGGGAAGCGGGTGGTCACGGAGGGCGCTGTCCCGGGCAAAGTCGCCATCGGCGCTGGCCTGAAGGGGGGAACCGGCGGGGCAGTGGTTATGATTAGTTATTTCGCCGACGCCAGGATGGATTTTCACCTGGAATTGCAGCACATGCCCTGGCTGGGCGGCACCATTGCCGAGATCCGCCGGATCGACGAGGGACATGATTTCGGACTGCTTTCGACGATGACGTCCGCCGCCCCGGTAATCACGCTCGCTTTGACCGTTACCAATCCGGCGGTGACGTTGATCCAATTGCGCCCAGTCGGCGGCGTGGCTTCCACCAACTCACCTTACTGGACGGTCGAAGATCCCTCCGAACGCGAGAAATTGCCCCTTTATGTGACTATTCCCGCGGCCAAGCCCGAGGAATTGACCCCGGCCAACGGCCTGCCGAAGCGCGATCTCTATCGGACCTGGCATCGGTCCCATGGCGACAGTGGTGGGACCCGGTTTTCCGCACTCGACCAGATCAACCGCCAGACGGTGACCAACCTGCAGGTCGCCTGGACTTACCATTCCCGGGACGGGAGTAATAATATCCAATGCAATCCCATCGTGGTCGGTGGGATCATGTACGCCCCGACCGCCGGAAAACAGGTGGTCGCGGTGAACGCGGAAACCGGGGTGGAACTATGGCGGTTCAAACCGGATGGACGCCCGGCGTTTCGCGGTTTAATCCATTGGCCCGGGAAGGGCGGGGCCAGGGAACGAATCTTCTTCTGTGCCGGTAAATCGCTCTATGCGGTCGATCCCAAGTCAGGGGCTCTCATTGCGGGATTCGGTGACCATGGCCGCGTTACGTTGCCGGGCAACTGGCAGGGTGACTTCGGTGCGGCAACGGCGTGTCCCGCCATCTTCGAGAATATCCTGGTGGTCCCCGGGTGGGAGAAGGACGTATGGGGATTCGATATAGTTACTGGCAAGCAGTTGTGGACTTTCCATACCGTTCCCCAGCCCGGCGAATTGGGCCACGACACCTGGGACCAGACCGAAACCTACGGCGCCAACGCCTGGGCGGGCATGGCGTTGGACGAAGCCCGGGGCATCGCCTATATCACCACCGGCGGACCGAAACCGAACTTCGTGGGCGTCAGTCATCTGGGACAGAATCTCTTTGCCAATTGCGTGGTGGCGATTGATGCCCGCACGGGAAAATACCTGTGGCATTTCCAGGAAATTCGCCATGACCTATGGGACCTTGACGTCTCCGCGCCGCCGAATCTCGCCACCATTACCCGCGACGGACGGCGCATCGATATCGTGGCGGCCTGCACCAAGATCGGTAATACGCTGCTCCTGGACCGCCTGACTGGCAAACCCATTTACCCGTTCAGGTTGCGTCGGGCACCCGTGAGCACTCTCAAAGGCGAGCGCACGTGGCCGTACCAGCCGGACGTGCAGCTTCCCGAGCCTTTTCTAAATATGGAATTCACGGCTGCCGATCTCACGGAGCGGACCGAGGAGGTCGCCGATTGGGCTCGCAGCCAGTTCGCCAGCGCCACCAAGGGCTTCTTCGTGCCCTGCACCGAAGGCCGGGCGAACCTGTTCTTTGGCATCGATGGCGGCGCCGAATGGACAGGAGCCTGCATTGATGCCGATACGGGCCGTCTCTACGTCACGGCGAATCGTGTGGGTTGGATCATCTCCGCGTTTCGTGAAGACGACCCACCTGACGATCTCCGGGCCCCCAAAACGCCCGGGCGGCTGGTCTATGAGAAATCCTGCCTCGCCTGCCATGGGGCGACCCGGCTCGGGGCGAGTACTTGCCCACCCTTGCGAGGATTGCGCCTGCGGATGAACGAGGAATCTGTCCGTCAGCAGATTCGGACGGGCAAGAACGCCATGCCCGGGCAGCCGGACATGAGTGAGGCGGATTTGACGGCACTGGTCGATTACCTCCTGCTTCGCGATGGCTCGGTCAAGCCCAAGGCCACGCCACCCGAACGGCCTGTTTATAGCGTGAGCGGCTACCCGAAATTCTATGATCCCGAGGGTTACCCGGCAAACAAGCCACCCTGGGGCACGCTGAACTGCATCGATCTCAATACGGGCCGCCTCGTTTGGCGAGTCCCACTGGGCGAATATCCGAAGCTGGCCGCCCAGGGCATCAAGAACACCGGGACCGAGAATTATGGCGGAGCCATCGTCACGGCAGGGGGGCTGGTATTCTGCGCCGGTACCCGCGATAATAAGATCCGGGCTTTCGACAAGGAAACAGGCGCGGAACTCTGGTCGTCACTGTTGCCGTGGACGGGCAGCGCGCCGCCCGCCAGTTATGAGGTCCATGGCCGGCAGTATATCGTCATTGCCGCGACCGGTGGGAATAAGTTGGGCACCCCTTACGGCGATGCCTATGTGGCCTTCGCCTTGCCGTCGAAAAACGCACCGCGCTGACGGGCCAGTGTTTGCGGCAGGCATGGGGACAGCGTGGTGTCATTGAGATTGCCCTCCAGTTCGAGCCAGTTCCGGTGGCTGTCCGTTTTCCCAGCCGCCGCCCAAGGCCTTGACCAGGGCCACGGCGGCCACGAATCTCTGGCCTTGCAATTCGACGACGGCGCGTTCCCGCTCCAATTGGGCGGTCATGGCTGTCGAAACATCCAGATAAGTCGTCAGGCCACCTTGATAGCGATTGAGCGCGATGGCCGAAGCGCGTCGTGCCGAAGCGGAGGCTAGTTCCTCACTTTGCTGCTGGGTGCCCAGCAGGCGTTGGGCAGCTAGATTGTCCTCCACTTCCTGGATGGCCGTCAGGACCGTCTGGCGATAATTGGCAATGGACTCATCAAGCGCGGCCCGTGCGCCACGCACCCGGCCGCTGATGCGTTTGCCTTCGAATAGAGGCAAGGTCACGCTCGGCCCAACCGACCAGACGCGGCTGGGCCAGTCAAAGACGGTGGCGGCATTGACACTATCCAGCCCGGCGAGGCCACCCAGGCGAAAGGTCGGAAAATAGGCGGCTTTCGCGATGCCCACCTGGGCGTTGGCGGCAATCACGCGCTGTTCCGCCGATGCGACGTCGGGACGGCGTTCCAGCAATTCGCTGGGCAATCCGGCCCCGATGACCGGGAGCGGCGTCACCAGGGGTTGGGCATCTAAGGAGAGCTGCCCGGCGGGCGTGCCCGTCAGGGTGGCCAGGGCGTTCAGGAGCCGCGTGCGCGAAAGTTCCGAAGCCGGGAGCTGGGCTTCGGTCGTTCGCACACGCGTCTCCGCCTCGGCCACATCGAGGTCGGTGCCCAAGCCGCCTTTGCGCCGGTTCTGGACCAATTCCAGGGCGCGGGTTTGGGTCACCAGGTTGCTGCGGAGCAGGGAGAGATCGGAATCGAGCGCCCGGAGCGCGAAGTAGTCTGAAGCGGTTTCCGCTTCGATCATGAGGCGCAGGCTGGCCAGCCCATCCTCCGCCCCGCGCAATTGGGCGATGGCCGCTTCGCGACCACGGCGAACCCGGCCCCAGAGGTCGAGTTCCCAGCCCAGGTTCAGGCCCAGCGAGAAATTGTTATAGGTTCGCCCGGCGGTGCTGTTGGGGCCGGAAACGCTCTGGTTAGCCGACGCGCGTTGGCGGGTCGCCCCGCCGGTGAAATCCACCGAGGGCCAAAAATCCGCCCGGGTGACATCCACTTGGGCGCGCGCTTGTTCGAGCCGCGCAATGGCGGCACTCACCAGCAGGTTGGAATGGCTCGCCCCGTCTTCCAGGCGGTTGAGCGACTGGTCGCCAAATACCTGCCACCAAAAGCCACGAGCCTTGGTCGAGCCGGGTTCGGCCCGTTTCCATCCCACCGGCGACGTCTCCGCATAGGCGGAGGGCAACGAGGGCGCGGGCCGGCTATAGTCGGGACCGACCGAGGCGGCGCTGGCCGGGAAACCTGTTAGCGCCAGGGCTAGAATGAACGGCCCGAGTCTCACTGGCCCTCCTTGGCAGTGGCCCTGGATTGGGCGATCCGGATCTGGGTATTGGCGGTCAATGAATCGGGCGGATTGAGGATAATCAGATCCGTGGCCGACAATCCCTGGGTGACCTCCACGCGGCCACCGAGGTCGCGGCCCGCCTTGAAACTGCGCAGTTCCACCTTTTTTTCGGGCGTCACCACGGCGACCTGCAGTCCCTCCGCGCGAAACAGGATGGAGTTGCCCGGTATGGTCAGGACGTCTGACCGTTGCAGGTTCTCCAATCGGACTTGCGCATAGCTTCCGGCGAAAAGGTCGTTGCTCTTGTTGTCCACTTCCAGTTCCACCAGCAAAGTGCGGGAGGCCTGATCGATGACGCCCGCGGTTCGGGTGACCTTGGCGCTAAATAGACGGCCCGGCTTCTCCGGCACCGAGAGTTCGGCGGTGGATCCCTCGCGCACGCTGAAAGCCAGGGTTTGCGGGACCCGCGCGAAGATGCGCAGGCGGTGGGTTTGGGCCACGCGGAAGAGTTCCCGCCCAGAAGCGGCGGTCACCAAGTCACCTGTGTCCACGTTGCGCGCCGTGACACGACCGTCAAATGGCGCAGTGATGGAGCTAAAGCCCTTGAGTTCCGAAAGTTGGCGGGTGTGCGCCTGCGCCGAGTCATACGTTGCCTTTTTGCTGGCCAGGTCCGCTTCCTTCTCCGCCGCGTCCTGTTCACTGACGCTGGAGGTCTTTAAGAGATCGCGATAGCGCACGGCGGTGGACTGTGCGAGTTCCAATGTCGCCTTCGACTGGGCGGCATCAGCTTGGGCTCGGGCGAGTTCCTGGTCGAGTTCAGGAGTGTCCAACTCGACCAAGGGATCGCCTTTCCTCACGTCCGTGCCGATGTCCACAAAACGCCGTTTCACATACCCGTTCGCCCGCGCATAGATCGGAGCCTCCAGGAAAGGTCGCAATTCGGCGGAAATGCCCAGGCTGGGAGTAGTAGGGGCAGGCTCGGGATTCACCACGGTGACGGAGACAATGGCGAGCTCCTTATTGTCATGCTCGGCGATCATGTGATCGGTGCGCCGGGGTAAATAGCCGATGATGAACGCCGCAATCGCGACCAGCAGGCCCACGATGCCGAACACGCGCAGGCTTTTCGAACGCTTGGGAGTTTGCATTTCCGGCTCGGGTATCGCCCGCGTCGTGCGGGTAACGGGCTTGGTAATAGTTATCGTGTCCATGGCAATAAATCGAGGAGGTAAATATCAGGAGGGTTGTGGGACCATGTCCTCGCCGTTGCTGTCGTGCGAGTTGATGGGAGCCCCGGCCTCGGTGTTGCGATGCACCAGGCTGAAAACCACGGGAACAAAAAAGAGCGTGGCGAAGGTTGCGAGCACCAGGCCGCCGATGACCGCCCGTCCCAGCGGGGCGTTCTGTTCGCCGCCTTCCCCGAGGCCCAGGGAAAGGGGCACCATGCCAATCACCATCGCCAGGGCCGTCATCAAGACCGGGCGTAAGCGGCTGACCCCCGCGTCCAGCGCGGCTTCCATCGGGCTTTTTCCGTTCGCCAGCGCGGTGCGGGCAAAGGAAACCACCAGGATGGAGTTCGCCGTGGCCACGCCCAGGCTCATGATCGCACCCATCAGTCCGGGCACGCTGAGCGTGGTGTGGGTGACATGGAGCGCCCACAGGACGCCGGCCAGGGCTCCAGGCAAGGCGCTTATAATAATAAAAGGATCGCTCCAGCTTTGGAAATTGACCACCAGCAGCAGGTACACCAGCACGATCGACACACAGACTCCGATGCCCAAGCCGATGAAGCTGGAGGTCATCGTCTGGGCCTGGCCGCGCACCACGATGAAACTGCCGCGGGTCAGCAGCTTCTCGGCTTCCGTTATTAATGGTTTCACGTCGCGCAGCACGGAACCCAGGTCCCGCCCGGCCACACCGGCATAGACATCGATGACGGGCTGGACGTCATAGTGGGAAACCACCGGTGAGCCATTCGTGCGGACCATATGGGCCACATTGGCCAGCAATTGGCCGCTCCCTATTCCACTGCCGCCGGTGCTGATGGGTATGTCTTCGATTTCCAGTGGGGAATTCATCACCCATTCCGGTGAACGGGCGTTGATCAAGTATTGGATGCCCACCTGGGTATTGAGCCAAAAGGTGGGTTGAACCTGTCCACTGCCGCTCAGGCTCATCAGCATGCTGTTCGCGACATCCCGTTCCGAAATCCCCATTTCCAGGGCCTTTTCCCGGTCGACATAGAAACGCAGCTTGGGCTGATCAGCCGGTTGCTGGACCCGGATATCCACCGCCCCGGGGATGCGCCGAATCCTGGCCGCCAGGGAATTTGCGATGACGCGATTGTTGCCGGTATTGTTTCCCACGATCTGGATGTCCAGCGGCGCGGGCAGGCCGAAATTGAGCGTCTGGCTCACGATATCCGCCGGCAGGAAATAGAACGTGGTCGAGGGGAAATTACGGTTCAAATAGAGCCGCAGTTCCCTCATATATTCGAAAGTGGACCCATGCCCCTCTTTCAGCGACACCAGGATGTCGGCATCGCCCGTGCCAATCAACCCATTGTTGCTATAGCTGAGGCTGATACCGCTGTTCGGGATGCCTATATTATCGAGGATGCCGGCGATTTCGCCCTGGGGCAGTTGTTGGCGGATGGCGTTCTCAACCTCGTCGACCAGCCGCGCGGTTTCTTCAATACGCGTACCGGTGCGGGCTCTTAAATGGAGACGGAACTGGCCCGCATCCACTTGTGGGAAGAAGTCCTCGCCCAATTGCAGGACCAATAGGAAAGACCCCAGGCAAAAGGCCAGGAAGGTGCCGCCGCAAATCCACTTTTGGTCCAGGATCTGGACCAGCAGGCTGCGATAGCCGTCCCGCATATGCCGGAATCCCCGCTCGAAAGCGGCCTGGAGCGCGACCAAGGGCGAGATCAACCGTTGGAAAAATCCCTTCGGCGCCGGGTGCCCGGCGACGTGCGCGTTGCCGGGCGCATGATGCGCGTCTGCTTCGGCCTCACGCTCGTGACGGGCGATGTCTTCGTGGACGTTCTTATAGAAGTACTGCACCAGCGTGGGAATCAAGGTCCGGGACAGCACGTAGCTGGACAACATCGCAAAGACCACCGCTTCCGCGAGGGGCACGAACAGGAACTTGGCGACGCCGGTGAGGAAGAACATTGGCACAAAGACGATGCAGATGCACAGCGTGGACACCAGCGCGGGCAGCGCAATTTCCTGGGCGCCGTCCAATATGGCGCGCTTCAAGGCCTTTCCGGTGGCCATTTGCCGATGGACGTTTTCGATCTCCACCGTGGCGTCGTCCACCAGGATGCCGACTGCCAGGGACAGGCCGCCCAAGGTCATCAGGTTGATGGTTTCCCCGAGAATACTCAGGATCGCCAGGGAACTAAGTACCGAAAGCGGAATGGATAACGCTATGATCAAGGTGCTCCGCCAGCTCGCGAGGAAGAGCAGGATCATCGCCGCAGTCAGCGCCGCTGCCACGATGGCCTCGTGGATGACGCCGTTAATAGCAGCTTTCACAAACAAGGATTGGTCCGAAAAGGTGGCGACCTTCAGTTCCTGAGGCATGGAGGCGATCACGCGGGGAAGAATGGCGCGAACGCCCTTCACCACGTCCATCGTGGACGCCTTGCCGCCCTTGAACACCGTGACCAGTGCGCCCCGTTGGCCGTCCTTGCGCACGATATTCTGCTGCGGTTGGTAGCCGTCACGGACATGGGCTACGTCGCGCACATAGATCAGCGCCCCGTTTACCATCTTGATGGGAAGGTTGTTTAGATCGTCAAGCACCCGGGGGCTGCCATTGAGCTCCACGTCGTATTCGGTGGGGCCAATCTTGGAGGTTCCCGAGGGCAGGATCAGGTTCTGCGAATCCATCGCATTGACCACGTCCGTCGGGGAAAGGCCGTGGGCTTTCAGGGCCTGCAAATCGAGATCCACGCTCACGATGCGGGTCTTGCCGCCATACGGCCAGGGCAGGCTCGTGCCGTGCACGGTGGCCAGGCTCACCCGCATGCGGGTTTGCGCCAGGTCATAGATCTCCTGCTCGGACAGTGTCTCGCTGCTCAAGCTATATTGGAGGATCGGGACGTTCGACGCGGTATAACGAATCACCAGCGGCGGCGTCTGTCCGGGTGGCATCTGGCGCAGGATGGTCTGCGCCACCGCCGTGATCTGCGAGACACCGGCGTCCACCGAGGCGCCCGGATGGAAGAAGACCTTGATGATCCCGATGCCGTTGTAGGAATTTGACTCGATGTGCTCGATGTCATTGACCGTCGCGCTGAGGGACCGCTCGTGGTTGTAGACGATCCGTTTCTCAATTTCCTCCGCGTTGAGGCCCGCATACTGCCAGATGATGCTGACGACCGGGATGTCAATGGAGGGGAAAATATCGGTGGGCGTCCGCAACAGGACGATCGGCGACATCAACAACAACACCAGGGCCGCCACGACAAACGTGTAGGGACGACGAAGAGCTAAGGCAACAATCCACATGACATCGGAGGAAGAACAGGAATCGTAAGCGTGCTAACGCGCCAGCGTGGCTTCAACCACACCTGCGCCCGACCTTGGATGCTTTGGGTCCGGCTCGGGAAAACCGGGGAGGAGCATCGTGCCTGCTTCCATGCGATGACTTATCACACCCTTTCTTGTCCAAACGAAATACAAGTTTGCTTCATGTTTGATACGCGGAAGGTATCAATCACCACATCCTGTTTGCGCAAGCGCCTCGAATCGCCAATCGTAGGGCTGTGGAATTGCGGCATTTGCGTTATTTCCTGGCAGTGGCGGAGGAGCTGAGTTTCCGGAAGGCGGCGGAACGGCTCCATCTCGCGCAACCCCCGCTCAGCGCCCAGATCAAGGGTCTGGAGGAGGAATTGGGTGCCAAACTGTTCGAGCGCACGACGCGTTCGGTACGGTTGACCCAGGCGGGCCGGGTCCTGTTGGAAGAGGCGCGCATCGTACTGGCAGCCGCCGAACGGGCGGAGCAACGCATCCGGAAGGCGGACCTAGGTCTGATCGGCACCCTGCGAATCGGGGTTATCCGGCCCGCCGCCAATGACCGCCTGGCGGCCATTTTGCGCCGGTTTCGGGATCATTTCTCAGGGGTGCAGCTTATCCTCCGCGATCTGGCCTCCACTGAACAATTGGAGGCTTTGCGGAAGGACGAATTGGACCTCGGCCTCTTGCGGCCGCCCTTGGGTTTTCCCGAACTCGATTTCGTTTTCCTCGAAGAGTCGCCCATGGTGTTGGCGACCTCCACGGACCATCCGCTGGCACGCAAAAGGCGCTTGGAGTGGAAGGACTTCGACAAGCAACCGCTGGTGATGATGCATCCGACCGTCCAGCACGGATATTATGATGGCTTCCTCGCCGCTTGTGCGCGTTGTGGTGCCACGCCGTACCCCTACCAGTACACCCATGACGTCAGCACCAAGCTTTGGCTTATTTCCGCCGGATTTGGGATCGCGCCGACCACCGCCACGGTAGCGGAATCGGGTCGACCTGGACTGGTACTGCGCGATTTGCCGCCCGATCGGCCCATGGTTCCCACGATTGCGGTGTGGAAACGGGGTACTCATTCACCTGCATTGGAGAGCTTTAAGCGTTTTCTTATCGAAGGTTTCAGCGACGTCTCCACCCCCTCCACCGCGCCTCCATTTCCTGTCGGATGACCGGGATCTGGCGTCGGCACTGAATCATTATTGCCCTCGCGATTTCACGGTATACCGTCCGGCGCATGGAATCGCTGCCTCACACGCGAGGTTGTTTCGTTTGCGGGCTCCACAATCCGATTGGTTTCCAACTCGATATGGTGAGCGACAGCAAGATCGTGGAGACCCGTTTTGCCTTTCGCGAGGAACACGCCGGGTTTCGCGGTGTGATTCACGGCGGGCTCATCTCCACGGTGTTGGATGAAGTCATGGCGTGGGTGATCGGTGTCAACGCCCAACGGTTCGCCTACTGCGCGGAATTAAACGTGCGCTTCCTCAAGACCGCAAATCCCGGAATTCCGGTGATTGCGCGGGGTGAACTACTGGAAAACAAGAGAGGCCGGTTGTTTCTGGTCAAGGCCAGCCTGCTGTCGGAGGAGGGGGAGTTGCACGCTGAGGCGAACGGGAAGTTCCTCCCGATCCCCGACGCCCAGAGCGCCAAGCTCTTCCGCGATTTTGCGGAAGACCCGACCCGCTGGCTCGGGCCAGCGTCGGCGGTTTGGAATCAACCGCTGGACTAGCAAGGCGGCTGGCCACCGTTTAGCCGTCGGATGGGGCTTCTTTCCAAGGAAGCAGGGCCACTGTCACCGGTATTTCCTGCCCACCGCTTCGCAGGATCAGTTTCGTACCGGCTTGGTTGCACTCACGTCGTATATAGCCGAGGGCCAACGGCCGTTTCCATTTGGGAGAAGTCGTGGCACCTGTCACGTAGCCAATCTCTTTGCCTTCCAGCGTCAATTTGTCGCCCTTGGCGGGAAGCACCTGGCATCCCGCAGGCAGCCAAAGTCCGCGCAGGGCCTTGGCGACCTGCCCGTAGGTCTTGATGCGTGCGATGACTTCCTGCCCGATATAACATCCCTTCGAATAGCTGATGGCGCTGCCTTCCAGGCCCGCTTCCGGCGGCAGGTTGGTCTCGTCCATGTCGGCCCCGAACCGGGGAATGCCCGCCTCGATCCGCATCACTTCCGCCGCTGTCCAACCTATAGGCCCGCCGCCAAGCGCCCGTGCGGCTGCGACGGTTTTGTCGAAGACCATGCCAAGGCCATCCGTGGGAACATAAAGATCAACCCCATCGGTTCCGAGGCGGGGATTCCTGACGATATAGAGTTCTCCCACGTCCGGCACGGGTGCCTTCGTCGAGCTATATCGCCTGGCCGGCAGTTCGACGCCCAGGTCCAGCGCCTTGACGACTTCGGGAGCGAGAGGACCCTGGACCGATATCAACCCGTAATAAGGGGCGACGTCCACCACCTGGACATCATCCGCGACGATATAGTGATCGAATCGTTCCAGCAGCGCCGGGGTCAGGCCCGGCTCGAAATCGAGCAACAATTCCTCGCTGAGCGCGTGGATGTTCAAGTCGGCCTGCATCTTCCCCTTGGCCGTGACCAGGGCGGCATAACATCCCTGGCCGGCTTCCAGTTTCTTGACGTCGTTGGTGACCTGTCCATTGAGCAGCCGGACGCGATCCGCGCCAGTCAGGCAGATGCGTCCCCGAAAGCTGAGATCCCAGACC
>DATJII010000344.1:0-4968 GCA_035493435.1 Candidatus Limnocylindria bacterium
AAGCTCACCAAGCTCACCAAGAAGCAGGCCGAATACCTCGGCGTTCCGCCCGAAGGGCCGTACAAGCCCGAACACTACCGCTACTAAGCGGTGTTCCCTTTCGTCGCCGCCAAGTCGGCGACCAGCCAAAGGCGGACGGGCAACCGTCCGCCTTTTTTGACTTTCTGCGATTCACCGCCAGTTTCACCCTTTCATCATTCATCCAAAATCATGGCCCAACATCCCAGTGGACATCCCGCCGCGCTTGGTCCCGTTTCCAGCGGACTTTCTGAAGAATCCATCAAACAAGCGGCTGCGAAGCAACGTCGTGCCCGCAAGCACGACGTGGTGACCAAGCCCGAGGTGGCTGCGACCGCGGAGGCCAGCGAGATCTTCGCATTCAGCCTGTTGCCCAAGCAGGTGGCGAAACACTTGGATCGCTTTGTGATCGGCCAACGCGAGGCCAAGAAAGTCCTGGGGGTGGCACTCTGCGACCATTTTCAACACGTGCGCCTCAGCCAGGAGGGAAATGGCGCACCCTTTTACCAAAAGCAGAACATTCTGCTACTGGGACCCACCGGCGTGGGAAAAACGCATTTGATTCGCTCGGCAGCCGAATTGATTGGGGTTCCCTTCGTGAAGGCGGACGCGACCAAGTTCAGTGAGACCGGATATGTCGGTTCAGATGTCGATGACTTGGTCCGGGACCTCGTGCGCAAAGCTGGTGGCGACGCTGGAAAGGCGGCACATGGAATCATTTACCTGGATGAAGCAGACAAACTGGCCACCCGGGGCAACATGGGTGGTCGTGACGTCTCCGGGCGTGGAGTGCAGACCAACTTGCTGAAGCTGATGGAAGACGGCGATGTGCCATTGGTTTCCCAGAATGACGTCACCGGCCAGATTCAATCGGCAGTGGCAGCCATGCGTGGAGGCGGAGGCGGCTCGCCCGAAACAATCAATACGCGACATATTCTGTTTATCGTCAGCGGGGCGTTTTCGGGGCTCGACCAGATCATCAAACAGCGTCTGCAAGCCACTGAACCGGCCGCCAAGCTCAAGCGGATGAGTGTCGACCAATTGCTGGCCCTGGCTTCGACGCAGGATCTCATCAATTACGGACTTGAACCGGAATTCATCGGCCGTCTGCCTGTGCGCGTATCCTGCCACTCGCTGGACACGGCGGACCTGTTCGAAGTGCTACGGCGAAGCGAAAGCAGCCTCATCCACCAATATGAGCGGGCCTTTGGCGCCTATGGCATCGAAGCAAAATTCACCGACGACGGCCTGCGTCGGCTGGCGGAAATGGCGTTCACCGAGCGAACCGGGGCGCGCGGACTGATGACGGTGTGCGAACGGGTGTTTCGAGACCTGAAATTTGCCCTGCCTTCGACACGGATCAAGTCCTTGGAAATCACGGGGGCACTGGTGAAAGATCCGAAGGCAGAACTCCAACGGATCCTGAAAGCGAGCAAGGGCAGCCGGTAGACCGGCTGCCCCTGCAACCCTGGTTGAACTCTTGACTCTTTAACTCCAAAAAAAGCCGAGCTCCGCCGCCGCTCAGGGTAACGTGGCGTTACCCCGGTATGCTTCGACGCCGTTTACGCCCCCTGCAGTGCAGGCCCCCTATAGGCGTAGAATCGTCGAGCCAATACCTATTCCCCCCAAACTCCGCAGCGGCGGAGCAACGACAAATTGCCACATCACCAGCCGCATCGAAACAGGATTTTTCTTGAAAGAAACGTAAGGAAAAGTATTACAGGGGTCTATTCGTGCTCCAATAAGATAGGCGACACCCACTCGCACCCGCCCGCGCTACCCCAAAAACAAGACCATGAAGCCCAATGAGTTAAACGAGATTCGGTGTTATCTCGTGGAGGATCATCCACTCATTCGGAGCTATTTGGAGCTCGTGTTAACCAAGCATTTCTCGGGCCGTTTGGTGGGGTTTTCCGACTCCGCTGCAGTCGCTCGCGAGGAAATCTTCGCCCTCAAACCCGACTTGGTCCTGACGGATCTTTCGCTGCGGGCTGGCCACGGCTTGGAACTGATCAAGGAACTACGGACGTTGGATCGCCCCCCCAAGATTCTGGTACTTTCCGGGCATGACGAGACGGCATACGCCGAGCGAGCCCTGCACGCGGGTGCTTCGGGATATCTCAACAAGAGTGCGTCGCCAGCGGAAGTCATTGTCGCCTTGGAGAGAATCCTGGCCGGCGAGACCTATCTAAGTGGCCCGATGGCAGCCAGGATCCAGCAAAAAGGCGAGCCCTCGCCAGCGAGCCGAGCCCTTCCCTCAGTTGAACAGTTCAGCGACCGTGAGTTGGAGGTTTTTGAACTGATGGGCACAGGATACGACACCCGGCAGATTGCGGAGCATTTGGGTATCGAGGCGAAAACGGTCGATACGTACCGCTCACGCATCAAAGAGAAGCTGGGCATTGCCACCACCAACGGGTTGCGGGTAGCGGCTTTCCAGTGGCTAAGCGGGTCACTGGGCAACGATGAAACCGCCCGGTTGAAGCCGATTTCCAGCACCGTTTAAAGCGCGGGACGAGGCTTCCACAAACCGGTCCGATGCGGAAACGCGCGTTTTCGCATGGAAACCGATTGACTGGCTGGCGGAGCCAGACTTCCATTTCATCGATTCACTTTCCAATCCCATGAAGAAGTTCGCCGTTGCCATCGCTGCGATTTGTGCAGCCCTTTCCGCTTCCGCCGCCGGCCTGGAAGAGCAACTCGCCATCCAGACCTGGACCTTGCGCAGCCTGAATTTCGACCAGGTGATCGAGTTTGCCAAAAAACACGAGATCAAGGAACTCCAACTCATCCCGGACCACATCGACTATAAGAAACTCACCCAGGCACAGCTCGCGGAACGAAAGGCCAAGCTGGAGGCCAATGGGCTGCATGCTTATACCTTTGGCGTGGCGGGCACATCCCTGGACAAGGAGGAGAATCGGAAGTTGTTCGAGTTCGCCAAGTACATGGGTTTCAAGCTGCTGATCGTTGAACCCGGCGACTTCCGCATCTGGGATAACCTGGAGGAATTGGCCAAGGAATATGATATCAAGGTGGCCGTCCATAACCACGGCATCAAGAGCCTTTACGGAAATCCGGCGGTGGTGAAGCAGGTCATTCTCCACCGGGACGCGCACCTGGGGGTATGCATGGACATCGGTTGGATCACGAGCACGGGAATGGATGCCCAAAAGGTCTATAAGGACTACCAGGGCCGAGTCTATGACCTGCACCTCAAGGACAAGCGCATCGAGAAAACCCAGGGTGACGACGTCTATTTCGACACCCAGATCGGCGAGGGGCGCGCGAATCTCAAGGGACTCTTCGAGACCCTGAAGGCGGAACATTATACGGGCAAGCTGGCCATCGAAACCGACAGTCCGGAATTCGCCAAGGATCCGAACGAATTCGTCACGAAGGCCAAGCTGTTCGTGACAGAAAACGGGAAATAGCGAAAACGCGTCAGCAGTGGTCGAGGCGCGGCGCCGAGCCGCGCACTTTCCGCACCCACTGGTGGAAAATGTCCCTGGCCAAATCGCTGGACTCGTGGAGCGAGACTGATTCCCGGACCAACTGGCCAGGCGGGAGCCAATCCGTCGTCGTATGGACTTCCTTAACCAGGATATCGACGGGCCGCAGGAAAGCGGTGAGCCTAACCACCAATTGGTTCGCCGCGTCATCGTATTCAGCGTCCGCCTCGGCGCATAATTCGCATCGCCCGCGACCGGACTCTACGATTCCGAGGATCTCACTCGTATCCAAAACTCGTTTCATAGGGTTGGCAACATAGCACCAATCACTCTGGAATTTCTTACTTTCGAATAAAATCGCGCTCTTTTTCCCGCACGACCAAGACAGGGCAAGGGGCTTGCCGAACGACCACCTCCGCCACACTGCCCATCAGTAAGTGTTTGAGCCCGCTACGCCCGTGGGTCGAGATCACTATCAGATCCACTTTGAGGGATCGTGCCGCTTCCACGATTTCCAACCCTGGGGATCCAACGCGAACCAGCCCCTCAGCGACAATGCCCTCCCGCTGGATATCCGCACAATAGGCGGCTAGATCCTTCGAGGCGCCAATCCGCATCCCCTCCTCAACCGGCCCGAATTCAATCCCCCCGTAGCCCGGCGCATAGGGTGGTGGCGGGATCACATGCAGGAGCGTGATTGCCGCCCGATGTTCCCGTGCCATCGAAATGGCGTAATCGAGCGCTTTTCCAGATGCGGCAGAAAAATCGAGCGGAACGAGGATGCGTTGGATTTGGCATTCATCCGGGGTTGCGATGTCGGTGGCAGCATTCATCATCGCCTCGTCGGTCCGGTTGAGTTCGAATATCACCTCACCAGGGTGTTCCGCTGGTTTTGCCTTCATAGTTCTTTGCTCCATCTGGAAGGGTCTGCCTCTCTATCTAGAAACAAACCCTTATTCAGCACGACTTCGAGACTCGCACAAGTCCCGTGCACTGCTCCAAACTAGCCCGCGTCGATTGACATGCTCACCAAAAATTGCCAGCCTTGACGCCAGAATTGCCCGAAGGTTTGTGCTTCCGAACAACTTGGAAAGACAGTTCCCCGCGAGGCAAGTATCCGCGATCAGGACCAGCAAGAGCCATAACGCACCAAAAAAGGGGGAGCGAATTGCCGTTGGCTGATCGACAGTATCGGTGATGCCGATGGCGAAACTGCACGGTATGACAACAAATAATGACGGGACCTGATTTATGAACAACTCATTGGATACCGAACAATTGCTCACCGATATGCGGGCGGTCGTGCGAGACGCCGAACAATTGCTGGCAGCCACGCCAGAAGCCCTCGGCGAAAAGGCGACGGAAGCCCGCGAACGCTTGGCAGAAGTGATTGAAAATGCCAAGGCGGCTTGTCGGCGCCTGGAAGGCAAAGCGGTCGACACCGCGAAAGCCGCCGACAAGGTTATCCGGGATCACCCTTACCAGGCCATAGGAATTG
>DATJII010000345.1:0-64231 GCA_035493435.1 Candidatus Limnocylindria bacterium
GGTCGCGGTGGCCTCGATTGGGACCGAGGCGGGCAGGGTGGGGAAAAATAGGCTGTCGTCCGAGTTTGGGTTATCGATCCGGACTCGCGGTCGAAGATTCCCGCCCGTTCCGTGGGGTGTTGGTGGAATGAACTCGACGGCTTTGGTTATGGCGATATTGTCCCACTGTGCCGCGAGGGGATAATACCCGGCTGAAGCTCCCGTGCCGGTCAAACCATCGTAAAAAAGTCGCAACGTTATGCTGGCGCCGGTCGTGCCAGTGTTAAAGCTTCGGTAGGCAAAATATCCACTGTCGGCTCCAGAGTTGGAGGACGACAACACCAACTGTGGCTCGCCCGGGGCGTCATTGAAATCCAGCACCGTGTTTACACTGTTGGCGGGGTCACCCATATTCCACAGGTATGCACTGAGAACATAGGAGGTATTGGGTTCCAGATGGACCAGTCGTTGCAGGAGTGAAACCGGGTAGTGGAGATCCACTTTTCCACCAGCGACCTGGCCTTCATTGGCTCGTGAAGTATTGGTCCCAACAGAAGGGGCCAATTGCCCTTGCCTGGTCCAGCCCGCCGCCTGGGGGCCTTCGCTGGACGGCGCCACTGATTGGAAATCGCCGTTGGGAATTAATTGGACGGCCTCGGTGCCGGGCTCGATGGCTGTGAGTCGTATTAGGCCTTGGGCCGCGATTATAAGGCCATGGGACAAAAGCCAGCCGTAGATGCCGATCTTGATGCAGGATGTCATTGCTGAGGCTCAAGCAAGGATAGCCATTGTCGTCAGAAAAGCAAAAGCCCGCCCAGTTTGTTGCCGGGCGGGCTCGCTCCATTTTTCCACTACTGCACCGTTAACCGGAAGAATTGCGTACCCGGTCCAGGTGTAAGTTGAAGTCCGAAGGATTCCGGCGTCTCAATCGCTGGGGCATTCGGGAAAGTGGTCCATCCGCCGCCTAGGGTTTCGGCACTTTCCAAGACCCCTTGTGGCGCTCGGTAAGGCCAGGTGAGATGGACGCCGTCCGCCTCAGTGGCGATGTGCAATGCAGGCTTGACGCTCTCAAGGAGGTTTTTGCCAGCGTTGGTTCCGCAGGGACGAATGACGGCGTACCGGACGCGAGTCACATAGATTCGATCTTCCAGGCGGAAACGGGCGGCAGCCTGCGGGCCCTGGTTGACTCCGGAGAATTTGATGGCCGGGATTTCCCAATAGGCGTCGCGCCACTTGCCTGTACCCTGCAGGACGATGTTATTCTTCGGTTGAAAGAAGCTGAAAACTTCCTGCCCGCCCGATTCGACCTTCCAGACTTCAGGCCGGAAGCCTTTGCCAACCAAGGCGGGATCGTCATAGTAGGTAACGACTATGGCGAGCCGCGCGTTTGGTTGGGACGTGGGTCCAAAGATGGTGTCGGTTATGGCGAAGTTGAGGAACTCGCCCGTGCCCGTATCTCCAAACGACGGGCGGACGGCCATGCGGCGATCGTCTACCGGCCCGCCTTCTTCCACGATCATGACCTGGTCGCCGCCGCTGGAACCGACATCGAGGCCGTTCTTGATATCCTTGGCGAGATCTAATTCCGCGAAGTCCTTATACACATTTTGGCAGATTTGTGGATCGGAATAACAGTCTGCCAGGGGATCGAGTCCGGCGAGGGGATGATTCCCGGTGCGAATGATGCCTAGTGAGAATCGGGACACCGCCACTTGTCCGCCGCTGGAGATGAATCGGACACCACCCGTAAGCGGAGAAGTTCCAATCCCAACCAGATTGACGCTGGAGATGGACCAAGAGCGGCGGATCCATTGGCCGGAACCCTGCATGATCTGGCGTTGATCCTCGGGAAAGATGGCGGGAGTTCCGTTGGAATCGAGGGCGTAGGCTTCGGGGCCAAAGCTCACTTCAGCTCCGGCAAAGCTGGGATCGTCATAGAAATCGACGCATACCTTGATAACCGCGTTGTCATGGCAAGCCTTGCCTAGATATTCCTCGGTGATGCCGAAGTTTAGATATTGCCCGACCGGTGTGACGGCTTTGCGGCGGTCTGTTGCCGGGCCGACATCCGAACTGAAGGTGACAGTCTGATCGTTGTTATTGAGTACGACCAAATGATTGGTCAGCCCGGCATTGAGATCGATTTCCGCGAGGTTGGAGACCGGTACGGGGCCGCAGGAAACGTCGGGCACGTCGAACTGATTGACTTGCTCGGGGATGCCGAAGGCGCCTGCCTCGCCGAAGGCGATGGCGTGAACGGTCAGGTTGCCGACCGCGTTGTCCGGTCCTTGCAGGCGGATGGTGCCGCCATTGACACCGCCGAAGGTGACGTCTCCCACGGAACCTTCAGGCACCGAGCCGACTTTGTGGTCGGGTCCCCCATTAATAAGTGGGTTCTCGATGGAAAACAGGATCCAGTTCCAACGCCCGTTGTAGGCATTCGTGGCGTAGTCCCCGCCTTGGACTTCCAACACCTGCGGCACCGTCCCAATCAGGAAGCGGATCCGGCGGGATTGCGACAAATCGGTGGGCCGTAAGACGGCGGTGTCGCCGTACACTTGCATAAGTATATCTATGCGGTCCGAAGTGTTCCATTCCTGGAAGGCCGCGTCGGCGACATTGATGAAGCTCGAAACCGCGCGCTTGCCGGCAAATCCCTTGACCGAGGAATCGGCCAGGATCTGGTCCCCGCCGCTCGGGAGTGTCAGAGTATCCGTCCAGTTGTCGTTGGGCGGGGCAAAGGCGCCGTCAGCCACATAATAGTGAACCTTTTTGGTGGCGTCGAGGCTGGCCGGCCAGTTGGTGGGCGCGAAGGGCCCGAAACCGGGCGGCTTGACAGCGGAGATGGTCGTGGTGTTTGAGTCCGCATCAAACACATCGGCCACCGTGCCGGCGCCGCCATAGGAGGTGATCTTCCCGGCGGTGACGAAGTCATTCACCGAATTCACGAAATTGCCGGTGATGACTACTTTGCCAGCGGTGATATCAAGAGAGGAACTGCCTTTGATGGAATCCGTGGGATGCCATTGCGAGAGATTGAGCGTGCCTCCTTGAATCTTGGCTGTTCCTTTGCCGCCGTTCCAACCGAGGCCAAACATGCCATGGACAAAGGCGGTTCCGCCGTTGACTACAAACGTGCCGTCACCCGTGGCTTCGAAGCCGACCCACAGATGGTCATTGAAGATGGCGGAGGCACCCGCCTGCACCTCGAAAGTGGCGACATTGTTATAGCCGACTCCGGTCCAGTTGTTGCCACTGGCGAAACTGCCGCCCGCGGCGACGACCAGGCTTCCAGGGCCGCCATCACCCATGACGAGTTGCCCCACATTGGCAGAACTGTTAATGGTGCAAGTCAAGGCGTCGGGCACGTTGAATACGGCCTTGTCGCCGCTACCCGGAACAGCACTTCCAGTCCAATTGGCCGCTTCATTCCAGTAACCGTGGCCTGTGGGATTAGCGGCTGGGTTCCAGACGGTGGTTGATTGAGCCAGAGTGGTCAGGGCCAATCCGGTCATGCCGATGGCCCACGTGGCCGACTGCATTTTGAGGGATAATCTGCCGGTCATACGTAAGGTGCGTGAATGGTGAAGGACACGAAGGACGTGCCCAGAGTTGTGCCAGTGATGGGAACACCTTACGCAGAACGGCAAGTGGCCGGTATCCCCGAAAGCGGGGAGACGGGCGTGGGCTCCACACCACGGGACAGTGGCGCGGTCAGGCCGATATTAAGAGTCGAAATTCCCAGCCTGCGATATGGCCTGGGCGAGAATCACACGCTGACGCTGCGCCGTCGCCAGGCGGCGAGCCCAGCCAGCAACGAACCGGTTATCACCGTCATTGTGGCTGGTTCGGGGACGGTAACGGCGGTGGCGTCGATTTTGCTCATTTCCCGGAAGGGATAGGAACCTTCCGCGAGACTCATCCATGATGCTCCCGAATCGCCGGAATTGATCAATCCAGCAGGGGCCTGCCAGGGATCGGCGAGGGAAGTGGTAAAGCCATTGGCGGCACTAGTTTCCAGCCAACCAAGGTTGCCTGCGGTGGGCTCGATAGTGAAGACATACGCAGTCTTGGCGGCCAAAATGATCGGCAGTGTGGGGGTAAATACTGCCGCGTCAGGAAGCCCTGGGCCAGAGAGCGAGGGGAGAGCGGGACCGGCCAGGGAAAAGGTGGCCAGACTAGCACCCGTCGGGCGAAAATCCGCGTCGCCCAAATAAAGGTGTACGGTAAAAGCGGGCGTGGGTCCCCCAAAATCGACCACCTCGGCGGATATGGTTTCGAGCCTGTAGCTGAGTGAGCCGGTCTCAAATGGGAGGCCTAAAAAAGCCCCAGCTCCAAATTGGAACAGGCTATTCACAGGCCTATCCAAGGTATTGATTTGGGCTTGGACGGAGGCCAACGACAAGAGCAGCAGGGGGATTCCGGCAATTGAACGTGTTCGCATAACAGGTCTCTGCGCGAAAACCTGTCTTATAGGACCCTAAAGTGACCGAAAATGCAATCAAATACATCGGTAGTTGCGAGGCGGCGCCCCAGCGATGGGAGCCGTCCCTAGCGATTGAAGCCACGTCGCCAAAATGCCATGGCCAGCAGGATGAGGGCTGCAGCCTCACTGGCACCCGCTTCCGGTACGTTGGATCCCGTGACATTTATCCCCCAACCGGTGAGATTGGCGGTTCCACCGCTATTGAAATCAATGACTTGCAACGTCCAGACGCCATTGGCCGGAAGACCGTTGAAAACACTCAGCAGGGAGTTTCTCGGGTCGGTACCCAGCACTGTGAGCGGCGAAGTGTTACGGCCATCGGGTGCCCAGGTGCCGGACAAAGGTTGGACGAAAAGAGTGTCGATGGGGGTGGTATGGCTGCCGTCGGGGACCAAGGCGCGATAGAGATGGATATCGCCGAGTGACGACTGGTCATCAAAGGTGACATCAAAGCCGTTGTCGCCGTATCCCAGGGCCTGGCTTCCGGTGGTGCCGCGCCGTCCGACGCGATTCAGCAATATTGTGAAACCGCTTTCATGCTGGAGACTGACGTAGTAGTCGCCATTGAAGGCTCCCGCTTGCCCCGGATTGGTGAGCGAAAAGTGAACGTCGATATCGGTGATGTACTGGATTGCTGATCCAGCGATCGCTCGCGAGTCGCTCGCGGGCGATCCAGCGCCGTCCGCAGGAGTCAACGGCAGTGGGGCATCGCCAAAGGTGTAGGTCTCTGACACCACCGCAGCCCGGGATAGGGCAGGCAGGCAGGCGGCCAGGATTGCGGTGCTAGTTCGGAGCGGGATTCTCATGGCCAAAGTGTGCGATAAAAGCGAATGGGTGTGGTGATGGCTCCGGCGTCGTCGTATTCGAATTGGCCAACCGCGTTGGCAATGCGGTCGGCGGCGGGTGTCCATGTGGAAACATTCGAGGAAGTTTGAACGTGGTAGGTAAATCCCGGCACGCCGGTGAAACGCACCCGCACGGTTCCGCCGGGAAGGGTGATCAGGGAGACAATATTCTGGGATGCCCCCGGTGGCGCGATGGGATTCAGTGTCACGGTCGCGGTCGCGGTGCCGCCGTGGCCGTCGCCGATAATATAAGTAAAGGTGTCTATCCCGGAGAATCCGGTGGGTGGCGTATAATAAATCCATGGCCAGTCCAATTTCACTTCGCCGCCGTGACCGCTGGTGGCGCTTACCGAAATCAGGTTGAGAAAGTCCGAGTCAGCGTCCGTGTCGTTGGCGAGTACGGCAAATACAGACACCTTAAAGAATGCGGACAACGGACGATCGAACGAATCCGGGGTTGCGACAGGAACACGATTCGGGCCTAGTTCGAAGGAACCGTCAACGGGGGACGCTTCCCGATTGAACCAGCCTTGGCCGCTGAACCGGTTGGTACCCGTGGCGCCGACCGTAGGCGTGACGGTATAGGTGAGCGGCCGGCGATTTCGATCCAGGAAGGGACCCCACTTCAGTTTTTGGTTGATCGCGTCGAAGGCACCGCCATCGCTGATTCCACTGATGGTCCAGCCTGCGGGAACCTGTTCCTCGACAGCGTATGTTTCCACGCCCGGAACTGGCGAGGCCGTGAGCGTGACTATGAAGGGGGATCCAGGATTATAGCGGGCAGGCAGGGCGCGAGTCACCGTGCCTGGCGCGTTGGCCAGCTCCGTGGAACCCGAGATCGGAAGGGCGACCTGATCAAATCGCGCGGTGCCATGAAAGGTGGCCGTGCCGAAGGCGTTGGTGGGAGGGGTGGCTTGGTAGGTGAGGGATCTTACCGTGGCGGTTCCGTCGAAGAATGGGCCCCATTTCACCAGATGGTTCACGCTATCGAAGGTCCCCCCGTGGCTCGCTGAATTGATCGCCCATCCGGAGGGAACCGCCTCCTCGATGGCATAAATCAAGCCCGTATCGATGGGCGTGGCAACCACAGTCACGGTAAGGGGTAGTCCAGGTTGATAGGTCGCCGGCAGGCTGCGGACCACGGTATTTTCGCTATGGACGAGTAATCGGCTAATGACATTGGTCGTGGAGATCTCCAAGTCATCAAACCGGGCGGATCCCAGGAGGGCGAGCGCGACAGCAGATCCCGGGGCAGGTGTGAGTTGGTAGCTGAGCGCCTTGGCGCCGATCGGCGAGCCGATATAAGGTCCCCACTTGATCTTCTGGTGGACTTGGTCCCAGACGCCCGCGCCGTTGATATTCGATGGAATCCAACCATCTGGTAACGATTCTTCGAGCGCGACTGCTTGGACATAGAGGGCTGGGGTCACGTTCAAGGCTACGGTGAAAGGAGCCCCAGGTAGATAGGTCGCCGGGCTGTTTCGCGATATCAAACTAGGCTGGATCGGAACCGACGCGCTGTCGACCCTTGTCGAGGCATCGAATCGGGTAAGGGCGGCAAACGTTCCGGAACTGCGGGCGGAGCCGGGAGGGGTGACGATATAAGTGAGATTTCGGGGTGAAGCGTCGAAATACGGTCCCCATTTCACCTTTTTTTTGAGGGCGTCAAAGCCTCCACCCTCGGAAATTGACGTCACGTTCCAACCTTCGGGAACCACCTCTTCGACGGCCCACACTCCCACGTCACCTGCTGGAGCGGCAGCCAACGCCACGGGTAGACTGGTCCCTGGAAGGTAATGGAGGGGAATCGTTCGAACGAGTGTTCCTGGAAATCTAACGGTCTGCCTCTGGCCACTGATGACCGCGGATGAAACATCAAAAACTGCGAGACCCGAGAAGGTATGAGTGCCAGAGGCATTCGCGGGGGGAATCAAGTCATAGGATAGTACCCTCGACAGGGCGTCCGTGAAGGGGCCCCACTTGATCTTTCCAGTTCCGGCATCGAAGACGCCACCATGAGAAATGAGACCTACCCTCCAACCGGTTGGAGGTGTCTCCTCCACACCATAAACATGCGTGCCCGAGTCCGGGGCAGCGGCCAGGGAAATGCTGAATGGCGTGCCTGGCGTGAAATTGTCGGGCAGGGTGCTGATTACTACCCCAGCCAAAGCATGACCGATGGCCCAGACCGCCAGGAATGCCGTCACCCACCTGTTGGCCCAAAGGGGAACCAGTGTCGAGTGGGTATTTCCGGGTGTGAGGTACATTATATCGGGCACGGAATCTTACTAGAGTGCGGTCAGCCGGAAAAAGCGGGCGTTGGCGCCACCGGTTGGCGCAACTGTGGCGTGGCCTTGCGCATCCAAGGTGACGGAAGGCCCCGGGTGCCAGGAGGCTAAGTCATCGGAGGACTGCAGCTCGTAGGTGCGGCCGGCTTCGCCGTGTAAGATGACGCTGATTTCCGATTCCAGATTGCCAGTCACGATAAGCTGCGGCGCCGGGGACTCACCCGGAGGCCAGACCCGGGTTGGACCAGCCGCAGCAAAGCCATACCCATCGAAGCTTCCGCGCCCCGTGAATTCTCCTGCGCCGACCGACCCGGGAGCCGGAATCGCCTCATAAGCAAGGGTCCGCGGTGTCTGGTCGAAGAACGGACCCCATTTGATCTTGCGATTGACGGCGTCCCACCGTCCTTCGTGGCTGATATTCCGAACCGCCCAGCCTCGTGGCGGGGCTTCCACCACGGCGTACGCCTTGGTGTGGTCCCCGGGAGCCGCCGCGAGGGTCACGGGCAAGGCTTGGTTGGGGCTATAGTTGTTGGGCAGGGTACGTGAGACGGCAAGCGAGGTGGGAACGGTTTTGACGGACTTTCCGCTGGCTGAGCCGCCGCTCTCGGACGGGGGATTTACCCACCACATGGGGGCGTTGGTCGCGGGGCTGTTGTCAAAGACATACAACTCGCCGCCCTTCCAAATGGCTCCCGCACGGGTGATGTAATCCTCAATTTTGTCTGAATTCAGCGCGGGCTCCACCGGCCAGGTGCGGCCCGTCTTCCAGGCCAGGATATAATCCGTGACCTCTGCGAGGCTGAGGCGGTTGTCGGCGGGTGAGACGTCCGCAGGATGGCGGCCATCCGCCTGGTTGGGATTGGTTCCCTGGAGGAATTCCCGGAAGTTGGGGCGGCCATCGTGATCGGGATCGGCGTTGGGATCGCCTCCTGTCGCACTGCCAAAGTTGGCCAATTCAAACTCGTCGCTCATGCCGTCGGCGTCGGTGTCCACCGAGCCGAAGTCGATCCGGGTGCTCAGGCCTCTTTCGGTGAGAACAAGTGGCTTGAGGTCGCGATCTCCGCTGGCGTCCTTGACCGCGACATAGAGCGTGGATCCAAGCAGCACGTTGTCGGCGTTCGCCAAAGGAGCCTGGTTTTCACCATGGACCTTGAGAGAATAGAAATTGCCGACGACGGCCAGCGACCCCATTTGGTAGCTGGCGATGGCAGCTCCGGTGGCTGTTCTTCGGACTTCAATCGTGACGTCTGTGTTGGCCGCGGTGACTATGACTCCGTCCAGCGCGACCGTTCCATAGAGACGGACGCCGGGTTCAGGAAGTCCTGCCTGGGCGGCCCCGCTTGCGATAGCGAAGACCGCGAGGCTGGCGATGCGGCGCAGGAGTCTGGCGCGGTGGACTAAAGAACTCGATGCAGTGTGGAGGCTGATTGCCGGGGAAGTCTTTGGGTGCATAACCTTGTTGGGTTGGAATCCTTGGTCTTTTTAGTTCCCGGAATAGGAATAGGTTTGGAAGAACAGTTTGATGTCCGTGACCGAGTTGATGAACGTTTCAAGTCCATTGTCGGCATTGGCGAGGAAGGTCTGGCCGGGGATGACTATCATCCATTCCGTGTTCCATACGCTGCGTCCCACGAGTCGCGAGTCACTGATGACTTCATTCGGGTTGAAGTCGCCGCTGTCATGATAAGCGCGGAAGCTGGAGAACCGGCGCACCTCGGCGAAGCTGCCACCGAGCGAGTCGTTGATCGGGATCCATTTGGGATCACTCAGGCGATTGGCGCCGATGGGGAAGGGTACTGGCAGGGCCTGATCAACAACCCGCCAGCCGCGCGTTGAGAAATCGTTCGGCGTCGGCGGAGTGAGGACGTCCGCGCCGACAGGCACCAGATAGATGCGCGGCGTTTGCGAGAGGCCCAAGCCATTATAGCCGCTGAACCATACGCCCACGCTGCGAATCCTGGTGGCGAAACGGCTGGAATCATAGGCGCTATCACCTCCACCCAGCGGCCAGTCGAAGAAGTTCCTGCCGGACACCACCGTGGTGGGAAACCGGATCACCAGGCCTGGCTGGGCACCGGCGGATTCCGGAGCGAAGGAGCGGCAATAGCGGCGGAAATCAGGAATATCCCAAAGGTTGGCCACTTTCTTGGTCCGCAATTGAGCCCTCCAGGCTTCGTTGGAGGCATCGCGTAGCCGGAAGAGTTCATTGCGCAGCGAGAAGCGCCCGGTCTCGGTCTGCGGATTGTTGAAGCCGAGCTGCGTTTTCAGCACGTCGAAGTTGCTGTTCATACGGGCCAGCGGATCGGCGAGACCGGCGCGGCCAATAACTGGCACGCCGTCGATCATCTGTCCCAGCGAGCGCTGCCGGATGATGTCGGTGAGGAAGTTCCGTCCACCCCGGGTATCCGTTCCCAGCAGGTTGGAATCATAATCATAGGCAGTCGCCGCCAGGAAGACATAACGCTGGGCCAGGTCAAAGGTGGCGCGATACTTTTGCAGCGCGTCGTTGCGGAAGATGCGGAAGGTCATGTCCGTATAGCGATTTTCGGTGGTGCGCGCCGAGACCTGCTGGCGGAACGTGACCCGCTCGGCCATCACGCGCTGGCCTTTCGACATGGCTGCCAGATAGCGTTCATAGCTCTGCTTCATGGCCTCCTGCAGGTTGAACAGCTCGGTCCGCTGGACAAGTTCCTGCCGTATCAGTTTTTCCAGTTCAAACAACGCCTGCTGCGCCTCAAGCGCGAAGTCCTCCTTGTCGATCTGGACCTGGGCGTCGTATTGGGCGTCCGTTTTCCTGGTTTCGATGCTGCCCTCCCAGACCGTGACACCGGCAAGGGCTAAATAGTATGATACTTTTCCCACGGTCTCGACGGTTTTGGCGGAAGCCCTGACACCCGAGAAGGCGTCCACGGCCAATCCGACCACGGTCGGCAGGGCGGTAATGGTGGCGTCAACAGCCCCTTTCATGACCTGCATCTGGTCGTTCAAACCGCGTTCGAGAACCTTCGCGCCTGCCAGCTCATAGTCCAGTTTGGTGATCGCATCCTTGAGATCGGCCCGAATGGTCACCTTGTCCGCCTGGATCTGATAACGGGCTTTGAGATGGGTGACACCGTCTTCAATGTCCCTCATCAGATTTTCGTAGGCTATCATGCCCTGTTTCATACGGGCATCGGCCTGGATGCAATCCGCGAGAGCCAATTGGATTTCTCCGGCGGAACGGCGCTGCCCCCATGCTGCGGGAGCCCGGAAAGCCCAGCCACTCGGGGAGTAAGGATACCTTACGGCGAAAATGCCGCTCGGGTCGATAAGACCCTCGTCGGGGCGGGTCGTGTCATTCGGGAAATAGACACTGCCGCGCACGACGCCCGAGGTCACATTGGTGGCTGTAGATGCGGGTAAGGCGGTGTAATATCCGGTAATCTCGCTCATCGGGGCCGTGTCGCCGTTGAGTTCCGTGCTGTTGATATACTGGTAATGGTAGATATCCGGGCCATCATAACCACTGGGATAGGTCTTTCCCGCACCGATGTCGCCCGCGTAGGGATAACCGAAGGTTTCGATAAGACGGTTTTTATAATCCCGCTCCTGGTTGTCCACGTGGGTCGTGAATTCCTCGACGGTGTCCTGGTTCTTCCGGAGAGCTTGGGTGGCCTTGTTGACCTCGTCCCAGACGGACATGGCATTGTTCATCGCCTTGAGGGCACGTTCCTGGATTTGCTCATAGTGCGTTTTGCCGGGGCCCGCCACCGAGGTGGTGACCAGCGAGGGATCGATGTCGAAGGGAACCACTCCTTTCGCAAGGCCGAGGGGATTGAGACCTCCATCCGCCTGATCCAGGCGGGTTTGGATTTCGTCATAGTGCGAGGGAATTTCCTGCAACTCCCGCACCGTCTGCCGGTCGATCTTGTCGATGCTGACGTGGGCGGGGTTGGGATCGACGCTGGGCAGGATCGTGTTGCCCACCAGCCAGTCGAAGTACGCGCCGGTTCCCGCCCTCCGGGCCCATTCAGTCACTCCCCAGGCGCGGTCGGGATTGGTGTCCTTATATCCCTGCCATTGCCCGGAAGGATCGTCCACGTAGTTCAGACGGTAGGTGAGATCCACGATTTCCGCCCCCACCTTGGCCTTGGCGGCGGCGGAGATCGCGAACTTGCGTTCATCGAGATAGTCCACCTTGATGGCGGTGCCGGCGACGCTGACCAGTTCGGTGCGGGGCACCCAGGTAAAGAAGGGATGGCGCAACAGGGCATATTGCTCGCCCAGCGCGGTGAGGTAATGGCCCCAGGCATCGCCGTGGCCCTGCGGATACAACAGGCGAGCGTCCTTTTCATCGATGAACCCGTCCTTGTTCATGTCGCTGATGTTATAGTTCTGTTGGTAGGCAACCTCGCCTTCGCCCAGGGTGAAGTTCCAGTATAGGCGGTTGTAGACTGGCGAAGCGCCAACCCCTGCCGCGCTGTCGTCACGTCCGCGCAGGAGCGTTAGTTCCTCTTCCAGCATGGAATCCAATTGGTTCTGGAAGGCGAAGATGCTGGACGCCAGGGACCCATATTCCTGGCTTCCCGACCCGAAGCCAATCGTGGGGTCGCTGGCGTCGGCATAGGCTTCGTTGCCCAGTACCATATAGAGGTCGCTCAGCTTGGTGGAGGCGAGCAGCAGGGCGTTGTTCGCGGGATTGAAGTCCACCTGTGGCACGCCTTCGATGCTCAGCGACTTGGCCCGTTCCATTACCGTGGTATAAGCCTCGATCAGGCCCACCTGGTTGATGGCGTCGGCGCTGGGATTGAAGGCGATGGGCCCTTCATAACGTTCACCCGCCTGGATCAGCATGGACGAGAACGTGACGGCTGGCGACGAATGGAAGTCGGTGGTGCGGGCATCGAAGGGGTTCAGGCCGCGAATCACCCGTTTGACCCAGCCTTCCGCCAGCGCGGCACGCGGCTGATCTTCCGTTCCCGCCGGATCGCCGACCCAGCCGCTCCACGCGGTCGCGTTGGCGAGATTGACAGCATAGCCGCGATAACGGCAGATGAAGGCGTTGTCGGAAAGGGTCAACAGCCCTGATTCACCGCCTTCTCCAATGGTAACGAAGTTGACGCCCCGCCCGTCGATAGGCGCAGGGTAGTTTTTATATTCCGTCCAGCCCCTCATATCCGAGGGCGAGCTGGCGGTGGCATCGCTTACGACAGGCAAGTCGGTAGGATTGAAGTCCGCGCCGATGGGCTTGTAAAACCACTGAAAGGTGAGCGGACCGGGGTCTCCTCCGAAATCGCTGCTATGGCGAAGGGTGAGCCGTTCATCAAAGACATTGTCACCCGGCAGGACCTTCAGATCCCCCAGGAAGGGACCATCGTCCACACGAATGATATGCAAGACCACGGGCAGGCCCGCCAGGGACGCGTCATTGTTCTCAGCGAGGGTGATATAGCGCGGGGGAATGCCGGTGAAGGCGTCGGAAGCAGTGATACTGACCCCGGCGTCAATCAGGCCTTGGTAGCGGTCCTTGGTGGAGAGGGAGGAGTTCACCAGCATGCTGGAGGAATCGTCGCAGCGGTAGAGGATTTCCAGACCGATCTCCGATCCCGCCCCGGCAGGATAGGCCGTCTGGACGCCCGACAGTCGTTTGTTCATGCGGGCGCGGATATCCGCGCCTGAACGGACGGTCTTCCACACGCGAATCTCATCCAGGCTTCCGGAGAAATACTTGGAACCGAATCGCCCCAGCTCCACCATGCCAAAGCCGGAGTAGGCGAGCGCGTTGTTGGTTCGCGAGGCAGCCACCAGTCCATCACGGTAGATCAATTGGGCACCGGTTTCAGGATTGAACGTGCAGGCCCAGTGGTGCCAGTTGGTGTCGGTATAAGTGTCGGTCGTGTTGAAGATGCCGGCCGAGGCCGCGAGGGAGCCCAGGTCAAAGGCGAATTTGCCGCCGTCCCGGAAACCAATCCGGAGTTGGCCCCGGTCCGACGCGCCGGAGGGCTGGCCCAGAAGATATTGTTCCGTGCCGGGGGATGGCACCTTGGCCCAAAATTCAATGGTGAAGGGCGTCCCCGCGAGGGATAATGCCTGGTCATTATTGGTGCCGATGATGACCAGGGAATTGGTGGCTCCCGAAAAGGCCAGGGCATTACCGGGCGCGGGTTGGGCTGGTGCGACGCCGCCCAGCCCGGCGGTCAGCACTTTGGGGCCGGACTCGAGTTGTTCCGGGATCACTTTGCCGGAACTGCTGGTGGTCAGGCCCAGCCGCAGGGCCTGGTCGGCCACACCGTCTTTCGGCGAAAGGTCCACGCCGTTCGGATTGCGGGTCAAGTTATAGAGACGGTTGATCAAGTCGCTCCACCCGCTGTCGCCTCCACCCAATTGCACCAGCCGCTGCCGTTCCCGGTCGCTGAGCACATTCGGCAGGAGCAGGGGTTCTCCCACGCCGAAGTTCTCGTCCAGGTAACCACGGAACGAAAGCGAGTTGTTGATGGGATCGTAATAGAGCCGCACCTTGAGCATCCAGGGCAGGTCGGGGAAATAGTCCTTGCCGTCGATGCTTTGCCGCTTGATGGAAGACGGAATGCTGACGTCGGCCTTGATGGTACGGGCACTGAGGGGATCGTAGAAACGGGTGAGCGTTTCCAGTCCCAGGGGGTTTTCCGAGGAAATGGTGCTGGAACCCGGATTGGCCGCCGAAAGCGAATCGAAGATCACCTGGGCATTCGCCATATTATACACGTCCGGCAGGCCGTGCTTGGCGTGGACCAGGGTTTCGCCAATTTGCAGCACGTTCGGATCGTCCCAGCGAATGTCGTAGGTGACGTAGATGGGCACGCCCGTGATGGCGGGGCCTCGGTTGGGAGTGGACAAGTCATTGGAACCGTGGTGATCCAGCCATGCCAGGCAATCGCCAACAGCAACATTGCTGTCGGGGTGATAGAAACCAGCCTGCATGGGATAAAACCAGCGCACCACCAGGTTGGTATTGCTGCCGTCCGGGCCGGCCATCCGTGCGTAAACCTTTCCCTTATAGTCCTGCCAGCCCACCAGCGAATCATTCGGGACGACATACGAGTTGCCACACAAGGGCATCAGGCTCAGTGGCAGGGGTGGCTGGATTTCCTTTCCGGCAGTGCCCGAATAGGTAAAGAAGTAAGGCGCCTGCTCGGCAACGACCTTATAGACTTTGATGCGCCAGCGATCGGTCAGCGGATCGCGATACTTCAGGAGGGCATAAGGATCGGAATATCCCCTGACGGCATTGAGGTCATAACGCAGCGCATACAGGGTGTCCACGGGCATGTAGGCGTGCTCCTCGTTGGGGTTGAATCCCGGGAGGCTTATGTCCGGCTGGTTATAGATGGTCTTGGCGGGATACTGTGCCGCGTCCAGCATCCCCGAGCCCTGCTGGCTGGCGATGACGATCTTGTCGACCACGCTGTCATCAGGCCATGCCAGGCTGTATTTGACCGGGACGCTGGCCCAGGCCACACCGATGGTATTGGTGCGGTACCAGACCACCACCAGCGAGTCGGGATTGGCGTTGGTGTTTTCGTGGGGCCTTTCCACGTTCACCGGGATGATGGGGCCGAGCCGGTTTCCTCGATCGTAAGCGCGGTCCTGTCCGCTGCCGTCGTAGGCCGCCTTTTCATGAAGGACAAACCCATTCTTGTCATTGTATTCCGTATGGGCGGGGTCGGTGACTTCGTCGCCAATGGCAGATGCAACCGTGGTCAGGCCGGCATGGGAATCGTCTTCCACCACGGTGCGGACAACCTCGAAATAGGAGGCCTGGGTGGCGGGGCTGATCTGCGCCCCCTGCGTCTTCAGGTAGTGAATCACCGTGTAACCCGGATTGGCGCTGTTAAACACCCGCGAGCTGGGCTCGACAGTGGCGCCGTTCGTGTTATAGATCAGCGAATTATAGGTATAAGTCGCCGCGGTATAGGCCGGTTGGATGTCCACCGGGGCTCCTGCGATGTGGATGACCGGGGTCCTGGGCCAGACGTTGGCGGTCACCGTCACGATGCGGTTGGTGACCTCGATGGGTCCGGTGGGACTGTCCACGACGTCCTTAGAGGTCGTGTACCAGGAAAGCCGCGCTATGACCGGCCGGATGGCGTAAAGTTTGCTGTCGATCTCGCTCCAGTAGAACGAATTCAGGTCGGTGTCGTCGTCCTGGTGTTTCTTGAGCAGGGTGATGATCGGTCGGCGGCCAACGGCGCCCTGCGGGCGTATGGCCGGACGGCCGATGACCGTGGCAGGCATCCCCAAAAACGCGCGGGTAAGACCGTTGTGCAGGGCGGTTCCGGCAATGGCGCCAATTCGATTGAGACTATTGGCCTTCTGGAGCACCCAGCCGTCCAGAAGGTCCGCTTCCGGCAGCAGGTTGTTGAGGTCATGCATCTGGCCGGCGGTGTAAAGAAACGCGCGTTCGCCCTCGGGGGTGATGGCGCTGCCGACCACCTGGCCAAAGTCGTTGATGGCTCGGGCCTCACTTGCCCCTCCGTCAGGCAGCGTTCCGAGTGACTGCAACCGGGAAGAACTGGGGTCATACAGGAAGGCGCGCCGGCTGCCGTTGTCGCGGCCAGCCCAAACGATTGCGCCCTGCAAACTGGCGTCTGCCACTCCTGGCACGTTGTTGGCCGAGATATTGCCGCTTCCTTCGTCGAAGGTATAGGAGGTGATCAGGCCGGCGGTGTCTCCCGGCAGTCGGGTGTCCTTGGAGGCGAGAATCTGGGCGGCGGTGCGGCTGTAGCTCCAGACCCGGACGTCATCGAGTCCTCCCTTGAAGAAGGCGGTGCCGACGGCGGATTTGCCTATCAACAGCGGGCCGGTGCCCTGGAAGTTGGCACTGGATACCCGCGAGGCCACTTCGATGCCGTCGCGATAGATCCGCTGGGTCCGATTGGTGGTGTTGTACACCACGGCCCAGTGATGCCAGTTGAGATCCGAATAGTTCGTGCTGGCATTCAGGTCGTCAGCCCAGAAGCCAAAGGTGAAACCGTTTTCAGGCCGGAAGCCGATCTGGAGCCCCTTGTCACTCTGGTTTTGGCCCATGGAAGCCGCCATGTCAAAAGAGCCGGTGGCGGCCCGTTTGGCGCGAAACTCGATGGTGAACGAGCTATTGGCGAGGGGCAGCGTGGGACCAGCCGCATAGCTGCTCACGCCGTCCAGTTGCAGGATCGGATCACTGACCGTGATATCCGGTGCGGGTAGGCCAGCGCGAACGGTCCACTGAGGGCTGCCGTCGAGGTTGGCCACCAGGTTTCCGCTGGCGATGCTCGTGGTACTGGTGGTGCCACTGCCTTCGTCGAAAGAGAAGGCGGCGACCAGGCCGGCCACGCCGCCGGACAGGCGCCGGTTATAGTTGGCGGCGATTTCCGCCGCGGTACGGGTGGTCCGCCAGACGCGAACTTCATCCAGCGCCCCTTTGAACCAATTATCCGATCCGACCGGCTTGCCCAGGCTGAGGGGAATTCCCTGCAGGTTGACTCCTGCGCCGGAGGTGTTGGATCTGATCAGTTGTCCGTTGACGTACACATTGAACGTGGAGGAGCTGGGATCGAAGGCCGAGGCCACATGCGTCCAGGCGCCCAGTTTTATCGGGACGTAGACGGACGAGCCGTTGTAATAACCGATCTGGAGATTTCCGCCGGAGCTGTCGTCGTGGTTGATGATCCAGTGAAGCGCGCCCGCAGCCGCCTGACCCATCAGCAAGGGCCAGGAGCGTCCCGCGGGCAGTTCGCTGGTCTTGATCCAGGCTTCCACCGTATGGGCGGCTGCCCCTGCCACCGCGGAAGTGCCGGAGGGATTCACCAGAAGATTGGTTTGCAGTACGTAATCGTCGTTTCCATCGAAACTGAGCGCACTGTCGCCTGCCATGAAGGAAGTGGTGCTGCCCACCGCCTGGTCGAAAGAATTGATGCCATAGGCAATACTGTTCGTGTCGTCCGGCACGTTCAACATCGGGGCCATGACGCCGTTTTGATAGATCATCGCCCGCCGGGCCCCGGAAAGACCCGCTGTTCCGAGGTCGCTATAAATGGCGCCCGCCAGGTGACCGCTGGGGTTGATGGCCCAGGCTTCGGATTGTGCGTTGAAAGGGGCGGGAGACAATCCAAGGTCGGTGAGACCGGCCGCCCCGGCGGGACGCATGAACGCGTGTCGGTTGGTTCCCACATTGCCAAATCCCGCAACCGTCCCGGCGTCGTTCAGAGCGCGGACTTCGGCGGCGGTGTTGGAAGGCAACCCGAAGAGATTCTCCACGTCGCCTTCCAGGGTCTTCTGCCAGGGGACGGTGGCGCCACCGTTGCGGGCGGAACCCGCAATGGTATAACTATTGTTCATGGCCCATATCCGGACGCCATTGAGGGTGCCCGCGCTGACCTGTGAGAGCTGGATCGGTGGCACCAGCCCGCTGTTGTCGATGCCACTGAAGGTGAAGCCTGCCGGGTTGCCTTCAGTATCGTAGGTCTCCGTGGAATAGGCTCCCACTGCGCCGCGGTCGTTGATGGCCGTGCCGAAGCTGGCGTTCTTGCCTGGCAGCACCCCAAGGTCAAACACCGTATAAGCCGGCTTGGGCTCAATGCGCAGGTCGAATTCGGATTGGGCGGATTTTCCACCGGCGTCCATAGCCACCAGCTTGATGTGCACCGTGCCGATTTCACCGGGCTGCGGCACGATGCTCAAAGTCCGGAAATTCCCACCCGGAAGCACCTTGATGCTCGAAATGAAATTTGGATTGGCGGTAACCTGTGGCGTTAGCACGAGGGCCGAGACGTCCTGATCGTCGCTAACGCTGAAGGGGATTTCGACCACCGGTGAATCTTCCTCGACGGTGACGTTGGCGATGGAAGAAATCGTCGGGACGGCGTTCTGGGCGCTTTGCACCCGGATATTGAGCTTGCCGCTCGTGACATGGCTGGCGGAATCCTTCGCGCTATAATTCAGTGTCACGAGCCCATCATAGCCCGCGGGAGCCCTGTAGGTATAAATCCCGCCGGAAACCTGCGAAACCGTTCCCGTGGTGGCAGAGGCACTTTGCCAAGTGAGGTTCAACCCATCCTCCGCATCCCAAGCGGGCAGGAAGAACGAATTGGTGCTGTCGTCCGTGACCTTGATGACCTGGAGCGCGAGCAGGCTGGCGTCAGATGCCTGCCAGGGCTGGGCTACGGTCGAGGTCTTCCAGAGGGGATCGTTGTCGGCCGCATCAGCCACCAGTTCACCGTCCTGGGCTCCAGCCTGGGTGACGAGGGAAGCGAAATCCTTGAGGGAGGAAGTGGGCTTCTGATTGAAGCGATAATAAGCCACGAGGTTCGTGTCGGTGTGCAATAACGCGCCATGCATCCCCGCGAGAATCTGGTCGCCGGTGCGGGCCACATTCCAGACCCGAAATTCCGAAAGCTGTCCGGCCGCATTGCCCAATCGCAGTTCCGCGTCCACCGGCAGAAAGGAGGTCATGCCAGGTTTGCTGGCCTCTTCGATGCCGTTCCGGAAGATCTTCATGTAATTTCCGGTTTTGCTCGCGACGAAGGCGAAATGCTGCCAGGAACCCATGATCGAGACGGGGGGTTTATAGAGGAGGCGTCCGGCGGTCTGCCAATTGCCGAAATCCCATACCACATTCCCATCTTCCCACGGCACGTGTGCCAGCATCCGATTGTTTCCCGTGTCGGACATGATGATAAAACTGGTTTGCTGGGCCGCACCGTTCACGTACTGCCAGAATTCCACGGTGATTTCATCGGTTGGAACCACCGAACCAAAACCCCCGACCCGTACGTAGTTGGTGCCGTTGAATTGCAGGGCCGTGGCAGGACCGGTGTTGGGCGAGTCATCGACGGCGGAGACCACTACTTTAAATGAACGGGAAGTGGACAATCCCGAGGCGGGTTCGGTGACCGTCACCGTGATGGTGTTGGTCCCGCTCATGCCCGGGCGGGGCTTGAACGTAAGCTGGGCGGTCTCGGCCGGGCTGGTGTAGATAATGCCGGGATTGCGCATCAAGCCGGTGTTGCTGGAAACGGCCGTGATGCTGAGGCTTTGTGTCAGCTCGGGATCGCCATCTGTGAGCGAAAGCGGAAGATAGGTCGTAGTCGCACCCTCGCCCACGCTTTGGTCGGGAATAAAGGCCAGCGTCGGCAGGTCCTCCACCGCCTTGCCTTGCAGATAAACCCGACCGACCGAAGACAGGCTTCCATCGCTGACGGTATAGGTGATGACGTCGGGGCCATTGTAATTCGCCGGTGGTGTATAGGTGTACACCGAGCCGGAAACCTGTGTGAGCTGCCCATATTGAGCCGACACGCCCGTATAGGTCAAAGGCGTGGTTTCCGCGTCATACGCGGGCAATACCAGGTTGAGGGAGGTGTCCTCGGTGAAAGGCACGACTTCCCCGACGAATCCGAGGGTCAGATCGGAAGGAAGAAAGAACTGCCAGTTGTAGATGCTCGCGTTCTGCGCCCCGTCGGCGGTTGCGACGTCAGGCGCCGTGGTCGCGGAAGGGTCTGAGAAGACGTAGTTTGCCACGAGGCCAGTGGCATTGGAGGCAACGCCCCCGCGCCAGGCCGCGATTTCAAAATCCGTCCGGGCGACTTTCCAGAGGCGGACATCGCCGATAAGTCCGGAGAACTTGTAGCTTTGGTCCTTGCCCACCGCGCCCAGGTACAGGGGCGTGGCTCCCGCCTTGGGGTTGCGGCCGACCTGTGCCAGGGCGTCAAGCACGCCATTGATATAAATCCGCGCCGCCACGCCGTCCCACACGGCCGCAACGTGCGTCCAAGTCGAGGGCAGTACCGACGTGGCACTTTGAACGCCATTGGTTCCGGTGGTATTGTCGGCGGTGAAGAAGGAAACCTGGCCGTTGGGCTGGAGGCGCAGGAGGTATCCGCCGTTGTTGTCATCGTACTTTTCCACGATGCCCATCATGTTCCCCAGGGCGGCCGGCCTGACCCAGGCTTCCACCGTGATCGGTCCGGTCACGTCCAGGGCCCCCTGGTCGAGCACCTGCCCGTAGGTGGTCGTCCCGTTGAAATACATATATTTCGCAGGGCCATCGGAAGGCTGCCATACCGGCCCATTGACCAGGTTGCCGGCGAGCCCGGAGCGGTAAGTATGCGCCGCCTGGCCGGAGTTCTCATTCAGGCGGTAATAGGCGACGAGACCGTCGGCGTTGTCCGGGACGCCGGTATGGCGGTTCCCTTCGACCTGTTGCGCGGTGCGCTCGGTGTTCCACACCCGCACGTTGGAGAGTCGGCCTTTCCAGAACTCATCATTGCCGTGCGCACTGCCCAGCAGGATGTAATGGGTGGGATTGCTGAGCAACGGCGTGCCGGAAAGGACTCCATTCTTGGCCTCCGTCCCGTTCACGAAAATCCGGTAGGTGGTCGGGGTCACGGTCATCGCCACATGGTACCACTGGCCGGCCGTGTAGGTATAAGTAACGTCGGCCGCGGTGGTGAGCCACCTGGCGCCGTCCCCGATGTCCGCATGGATCTTGTTGCCGCCCTGGAACTTGATGTCGAAACCGTAGTCGGAGGGAGCCCGGGTGCCGATGATCGTCATGGTCCTCGTGGTGTCATCAGGCCGGACCCAGGCTTCCACGGTGAAGGTTCCACTCACCACTTCCGGAGTGGAGACTTGCACATAGTCGTTCACGCCGTCGAAGGCCAGGGAGGTGCCCGGTCCCGCGACCGGAGGGGTGTTGATGGCGGTTACCTTGACCGCAATGAATGTATTGTTGCTGGCGGTGCCGTCGGAAACCGTGTACCGGATATAATCGTCGCCGGTAAAACCGGGCTCTGGAGTGTAGTAATAGGTGCCGTAAGCGGGGCCGCTGGTGGCCACCGGCTTCAGTGTGCCGTGGTCGGCGGCCACGCTTGTATAAGTTATGTTGCTTTCGGTGTCCCGGGCGGGCAGATAAACCAGGAGGGTGGTTTCACGGGGAGTCGACCAGTACTGTTGGGAAATGAGCAGATCGTCGAATTTGAAACTGGCATTGGTGACGCTGGAATAGGCCGGAGAAGTGAAAAGAAACGCATAGTTGCCGCCCCCCTGGAGGGGAAGGGAGCTGGACGACGCAGCATCCAGAATGGCATATCCGCCAGTCTGGTTGAAAGGATAGTTGATCTGCAGGCCGGCCGTGGCGGGCGACACGGGCGCCCGAAAATTGCGGGTGATTTCATCGGCGGTTCGCGCGATATTCCAGATGCGGACGTCGGCCAGTCCGCCTTTGAAATACTGGGTGCCGGCTCCTGAGACCCCTATCCGCAGGCGATGGTTGGCGTCAACCAGGGTGGGTGTGCCACTAAAGGTTGCGGTGTCCGACTGCTGCCCATTGACATACAGGGTATAACCATTTGGTGTCACGACGCAGGCGAAGTGATACCACTGGTTGAAAACCATGGGTAAATACGTTGATTTGGCGCCGAGGACGCTCGAACCGTTCCCGATGGATGCCTTGACCTGCGTATAGGCCGCCTCCAGCGTCAGCTTGAAACCGAAGTCTGAAGGTGAGGAAGAGTCGAAAACGGTGGCGGTGCCGGTGCCGTTGTTTTCCGGTCTGATCCACGCCTCCACGGTAAAGCTGCCAGTGGTTGCCGTCGGGGTACTGTATGGTGAAACAAATTGATTGATGCCATTGAGATTGAGGGCATTGGCTGGTCCCACCACCGGTGCATCGTTCACGGCGCGTACTGTCAGGTTGAACGAACGGGAGGCCGTGGCGCCATCCCCTCGCGTGACGGTCACTGTGACGGTGGAGGTGCCGTATTCGTTACCACGCGGAATGAGCAGTACGCTGCCAGTGGATGCCGGGCTGGCATAACTTACCTTGGTGCTCATCAGCAACACCCCGTTTTCGCTCACGCTGACGGATAGGGAGGTGGACAGTCCACTCTCACCGGTGCCGATGCCCGACAGATTGACCTGCACACTCTCGTCTTCGTCCACCGCCACGTCGGATATGGCGTTCAACGTCGGGACCGATGCGGACGCCAACCCCGGAAGCAGGCAGGCAACCAGTCCCAGAAAAAGGATCAGCCGGAAAAGTGAGAAATATTTCGACGAAAGGCTCATGGTGGGCAAGCGAGGTTGGGTCAAGGCAAGGTTCATATCGCGACGGTGTTACTGATTGAGTACGGCGGCGGTCGCGATGCGCGTAAGCTGGAATGTCCCGTTGACTACGATATTGGTGCGATGCAGGCCGCTGACCGTTTCTCGGTAGATGCCATTCAACACGCTGCTTCCATAGCCTGGCGGGGCGTTGGTGGGTGGCGGCACGAGTTGCAGTTCGATCACGCGCTGGATGTTGAATCCGGTCGTGTGATCCGGGTGGTATTTATGCTTGAAAGGATTGCGTGCGAAATCGGCCAGAATCGAATTGGTGCCGATGACCGAAGACCCCAGGGCAAAGTTGCCTGCCAGCGGCAGTTCATTGTCCGGAAAATCGAAGCCCGCCGTGCTGATGCGGCGTCCGACGGAGGTTCCGTCACGTGTGGCGAGTCCGCTGAATTGGCCCACGAGGGAATCATCGGTCAGCAGCACGATCCTTCCGGGTTGGGTGACCGTGGTCACCCCGCTGGCGTCGTTGCTGGTGACGGCTTCTTTCCACATCTGGATGACTTCCTTGAGCAGCCGGGTCTGCCCGGTGCTGTCCACGTGGAGCAGGAGTCGCAGGTGGAAATCGCCGCCAGTCGGTGTCGTGGCCATCGAAACGTTGGTGCGGGAAACGGAGTTGGGTACATAATTGGTAGTGACGGCCATGGTCACGAAATTTGTTTCCACCGAGATGGTGAAGCCCTGCAAAAAATTGGTGCTCAGTCCGCCCGAATGCGCTTCGCTCACCGCATTGAGGATGGCATCGCCCACCCATAACCCCGCGTGCGAAACCACTTCGGTCAGGGACGATTGGACGGTGGCTCCTTTTTTCTGCGTGCGGGCTGAGGATGAACTGGAACTCGAAGCCGAGAAGGCAGGGCTCGCGGGCCTTTCCCCGGTCACGGGAAGAAGCAGCCGGGTTCCCAATCCATCGGTAATTTCCAGGACGGTCTCAAAAAGGTCCGCGGCCATGTCGACGCGGCGCAATCCGAAACGATGAGTATTAGTGGCTCCCGCCTCCAGAGGACTAACATAGGGTTCGGGCAGGGCCGTCCACGCGAGCAAAGTGGCTACCTCGCGTGATTGGTACGACAGGGGATTGGGTGCTGGGGCTCCAAGGTCCCGGAAGGAGACATTGGCGGAGGAGGTTGTCAGGTTGGACAGCTCCAAATCCACCTTTTCGGTGGCGGCACTAAAGGTCATCCCGTCTCCCGGCAACACAGAAGCCTTCAGGGGAGCGAGGTAGTCGGAAGCCCCTTTGCAAAATACCCACAGGGCCTCGCCAGCCGCCATCAGGTCTGAAGGCGCCACCCGTTGCCAGGCACCGGAGGCGTTCAGCCGGTATATGGGCTGGAGGCCAGTGGAAGCGGTATAATGGGCGGAGGAAGGCTGGAAGAAGTTCAGGAAAGTCGGCGGGAGCCCGGGATCGACCGGGAAGCCAAGAAAATTATAAGCATTGGGTGTCCACTTCGGCGAACGCAAGGAAGGACGGCCGGTCAAGGTCAGAGTGAATGCATTGGTTCCGCTGTATTTGATGAGATAGGACCGGTTAACCTGGATATCCGAGAGGTCGTTCTGGAAGGCATCCACACGGTTGGTGGGAACCCACGAAACCCACCCCGACTTGGCCAGCGTCTGCTCCGATACATCCTGAATGAAATCGGGGCTGATTAGGTTGTTCTCATAGGCCCACAAGCTGTCGATGGCGACCCCATTGAACACGCTGTTCAAATCCGTATTGGCGGGCAGCACTCGTATGGCCACCGCATTCCAGCCGGGTCTGAGGACAATATTCTGGGTGGTGACCGGCGTGGCGCGGGCCACCAGACTCGCAAAAATGATCAGCACGGCTGAGAAAAGGCGCGCACCGAGGTTGGTGGAGTGGATCAGGTTCTTCATGGGTTGGAGGAGTGGGTGCGAATCAGGGAAGAGAAGGGGGGCGGAGTTTGGGACTGTGTCGTGACCATGATTTGGTTCAGGGCGGATGGGTTGATCTGAATATCGAGGCCGACCCGCATCCGAGTTTGGAAATCGGCGTTCATTCGGGCACGTTTTGCCTGCTGGAGTTCATGCCGAAGGAGATCGCATACTTCGGCCAGCGGACGGACGGAGGCGGGCTGGCTTTCGGCGAGGCGAATGATATAAAATCCCTGCTGGGTCTCTACCACGCTGGCGCATTCCCCGGGTTGCTTCAGCGTGAGGAGCGTCTCGGCCACGACCGGGTCCCAGCTCTGCGGCTGGCCCGCGCTTAACCAGCCGGTATCTCCGCCACGATACCGTGTTGTCTGGTCGTCCGAGTGCTCCCGGACCAAACGCGCGAAGGCTGTGGCGTTGGTGGACTGCGCCTGCGCGCGCAGCTTTTCCGCCTGTTCCGCAACCTCCGCGCGCCGGCTGGAGTCAGCTTTTTGGGGAGAACGAAGATATAAGACACCGCCCCGGACCTTGGCGGGCACAGCAAAACGTTTGGCGCTGGCGGCGTAGCTCGCACGAATCTCATCCTCGGTGACGACGGGGGATTCGGCCGTTGCCAATTCACGTTCCTGGAAGCGGGCAACCAGCATTCGTTCCACCGCTGCCACTATTTCTGGATCCCGATCGAAGCCCGCCGTCCGGACCTTGGCGAGGGTGGCTTCAAATTGGACGAGTTCCTCCAGTGTCTTGTCTTTCGACGCCTCAGGACCCCGACGCTGTAGTTCACGTTCCAGGGCGGCCTTGGTTATCGAACGGGTACCTACTACTGCCACGACCTCGGGAGGGACCGTCTCGCGCTTTTTGGCAACTTCGTCGCGACAGGAAGCCAGAGCCAAGGTCAGGCAGACCCAAAGGGATGAGTTTCGGGTTCTCATGTCAGGCGGAGGTGGAGTGGATGAAATCGGGCAACGCAAAGAGGTTATCCTTGGTCACATAAGCGGTTGCGCCAGCCTCCTGGGCGCTGATTCGCAGGTCAGCCTCGTCGTACTGGCTGAAAATGATGATGCGGGCCTCGGGATGACGAGCAATGATCCGCCGGGTGGCGGCTAATCCTCCGACTGGTTTCATCTGGAGATCCATGATGACCCAGTCCGGCAACTGTCGCTCGTAGAGCGTCACCGCCTCGGCGCCATTCGACGCTTCCTGGACGTCGTCATGCGAGGTCGCGAGGAGTTCGCGAACCGTCCGGCGAATTAAGGAGTGATCGTCCACGATCAAGAGTTTCATGCCGATTTCGTGATGGGTGCAGTTTGGGCACTGTCCGGGTTCTGGGGTATCCGTGTGAATACGCAGAAAGGGGTCCGTGGTAACACCTACGTGGACCTACGTAGTCTCTGTCGTGATTCCAGTTGTTCAATTGTAACCGAGTCCGAAGGTATCGACGTAACTGTCTTGATTGAAAACAGTTGGAACGGGATTTTGGGCGGCTTCTTCACCCGAGTAATACGGAGTTTGTCGTTGCCTGATTCCAGTTCGCCTAGGCCCCTCTTGTCGCCTTGCAGAATGGGCGTGGGATTTATTGTAACATTTTCCCCGATTCCTTTCTGAGAGGGGTGTATGACAGAACCACGGCCCACCATGTCGACACCTTTAACCTGCCCGCAGTGCGGCGTCTCGCTGGCTCACGGAGCCTTGGCTGGGCTATGCCCGGCGTGCTTGCTTCGTGCGGCAGGCGGACCGGGGTCACAGACGGCCAATAGTGTTCCCTTTGAGCCCATGGCCGTGGCAGAGGTCGCCCGCCTGTTTCCTCAATTGGAGGTCCTGGAATTAATCGGACGGGGAGGCATGGGAGCTGTCTACAAGGCGCGTCAGCGGGAGTTGGATCGGTTGGTGGCCTTGAAAATATTGTCGTCCAGCTCTCGCGGTGGTGCCGCCTTTGCCGAGCGATTCAGCCGGGAAGCCCGAGCCCTGGCGCGGTTGACCCATCCGAATATCGTTTCTGTTTATGAATCCGGACAGGCGGGCGAACTGTTGTATTTCGTGATGGAATACGTGGATGGACTCAATCTGAGGCAGTTGCAACGCGCGCAACCCTTGTCGCCTCGGGAGGCTCTGCGAATCATTCCCCAACTTTGCGACGCCCTCCAATATGCCCACGACCAGGGCGTTGTGCACCGCGACATCAAGCCCGAGAACGTTTTGATCGATCGCAAAGGGTGCCTCAAGATCGCGGATTTCGGACTGGCCAAGATTTTTTCACCCGACGTCGTGGCCAGCCATTTGACCCTCGCGGACGAGCGGATGGGTACTCCTCATTATATGGCGCCCGAGCAGGTGGAGTGCCCCTCCGCCGTCGACCATCGCGCCGATATTTATTCCATGGGTGTCGTTTTCTACGAGCTTCTCACCGGTGAACTGCCGCTGGGCAAGTTCGAAGCCCCGTCGCGGCGGGTGGAAATCGACGTCCGGCTGGATGATATCGTCCTGCGCACGCTCGAAAAGGCGCCCGAACGCCGGTATCAGCAGGCTGGCCTGGTGAAAGAGGAAGTGGAGACGGTTGTCGCACGGTCGGCCGCGCGTCCGGACTCCCGTTCCCACTTTGCCTCCGTTGAGACCAATCCTCCCTGGTACGCGTGGTATCCGTTTCAGTCGAGGGAGGTGGAGGATATATGCACTCATCTTGGCGGAAATGAACGACGACAGGTGTTGTTCCACTTCCTGCTCCAGTGGGCGTGGATTGTTTTGGGTGGATTTCTCGTATCCGTTGCGCTCCTTTCCTCCCATTACCGTGGAGCAGGTATGGCTAGGGGGCTGTTGGTTTTCCTGGTTCATCTGGCTGCTATGCCTATTTGGAGGCGGTATTATTTGCGTCTTTTGAAGCGGACGGAACGGGCTCAATCACGATATAGCATGCGTTGGCCAGTGCCGCTTTTCTCGTTTCGACGCGGTTTCATTTCCCACCGTCCTTTACGGGTGTCCCTCTGGATTCTCCTGCTTGGTTTCTTTCCATTCGTATGGTGGGGGATATGGGAGGTGCGTCCGTCTCCGCCAGTGGCTGTCATGCCGGACTTTGATCCTTATTTCTCGGGCCAGGCGGGCGGAGCAACCGCAACTCAGGCTCCCCTTCAGTATTCTCCCGTCCTGGGGTACGTAGTCTGGCAGGATGGAAAAACTCCCCAAAGCGGTTTTTCCGCAACTACATCAATTGGTGAGGAAATCCAGGCCAAGGCGGAATTGCGGTTTATCGGTTCCACACTTCCAAAGTGGGAGATGGAAGGATCGGAAACCGTGCGCGGCTCGGGATCTCGCCGGCTGATACTCTATTTTTTCCACCCGGAGTTCGTCCATGAAACTTCGAGTATGTTGTCAATTCGCGACTGGGACTCCAGCGTAACTCAAGAGGGTCAGATTATCTCGGCTGCGAGTCCACGATTCGGTAGCGGCTGCTTAATTTATTCAGTCAATTTCCGAGATTCCTACCCTGACCGCCTGCAGAGTTTTCCTTTAAACGTGGTGCTGGAATATGGGATTGGACCGTGGAAGGAAACCGACACGGTTAAGGCTAGTATTGAGGGGGTGGCGGCCCTGGGTAACCAGGGGCAGTTTGCGGCGGGTCAATCGGCATCCGGAAAAGCCTTTGCCAGCCTAGTCATCAATGGGCCGACTGATGTTGCGCCATACTATGGCGTCATCGCACAATCCATGGATGGGAGGCGCTTGGAGGCTGCGTCTTCGAACGTCTCCGTACGTGGGGCGACGCAGATATACAGGTTTAATTTTACCGAGGGACTCGGAGACATTAACGACTTCCAGGTGCGAACGCGGCCACGCCAAACCGCAAATTTCGAACTTGTTCTGGTACCAAGCCAGGGGGTTGTACATCCGGCCCCGCCTTCTGCCGAAAGAATTTCGCTATGGCCAACTCCCAATGGGGATTCTTCCGCGCTCAATCGCCGTTTTTAATTATATCATGACGGACTCGCCTGCCTCCGATGAATCTACGAACCGCCCGTATCGGCGCGATATCTTCGCCACGACCCGTTGGTCTCTCGTGGTGGCGGCGGGAAGTCCGGAATCCTCTCCGCTGGCGGGACGTGCGTTGGACGATCTGTGCCGTGCCTATTGGTATCCACTCTATGTGCACGCCCGCCGCCGGGGGAATACCCATGAGGATGCCCAGGATTTGGTTCAGGGCTTCTTCGCCCGCTTTCTGGGTAAGAATTATTTGGAAGGATTAAAGGCCGAGCGCGGCCGATTCCGGGCGTTCCTGCTCGCGGCTTTCAAACATTATGACACCACCGAATTCCAACGAGCCAGCCGTCAAAAACGTGGCGGTGGGGTGCCGCTCCTGTCTTTGGACTGGGATACCGCCGAAGGCCGGTATCGGAGTGAACCGATCCACGAAGAGTCACCCGACCGGATGTATGACCGAACTTGGGCTTTGGCCGTCTTGGAGCGGGTGATCGTTCAACTCGAAGCCGAATTCTTGGCAGCCCACGAGAGCCACGAGTTCCAAGTCCTCAAACCGTATCTTATGGCGGACCGGGCGGCGGTTCCGTATGCGGAAGCTGCGGCAAGGTTGGAAATCGATGAGAATACCGCGCGAGTGGCTGTGCATCGGTTGCGACAACGGTATCGCCGCGCCTTGCGTCAGGAAATCCAGGAAACGCTTTCAGACCCGGCGAACGTGGATGACGAGTTGCAGTCCTTGTTCCGGGCTTTTGGGTAACTCGATTTATCCTCAAATATCGGTTCGCCAGCGTACTCTGGATCGTCTACACGGAAGGCCATGGGACTCCACGCGGCACTCACACGGACGCTTTGTGCGTTTGTCTTGGTGCTTTGCACGCTCCCATTTCCGGCATCCGCCGCTCCGGCGGCACCTCCAGCCAGATTTACCAGTGGCGGCTATCAACCGCCGGATTTACGCACGAGTGGGCGTATTCTCTCGGTTCCCTGCGCTGACGGCACCACTTACACCATCCGTGTCTGGCAGTCCGAAGATGGACTCCCACAGAACACGGTCACGGCCATTACCCAAACGGCGGATGGTTATCTGTGGCTGGGCACGTATGACGGCTTGGCGCGTTTCGATGGCAGCCGGTTCACCATCTTTAACAGCGGCAATACGCCGGAATTGCAAAATAGCCGCATTAGCTACCTTTATGAAGATCCCATGGGAGTCCTGTGGATCGGTCATGAGACCGGTGATTTATCGCGTTTGGCCGGCGGACGATTTGAACGGATACCCGTCCCGGGTGGCCGCCACCGAGAAAAGGTGGTGGGACTTAACACGGATGGGCAGGGGTACTTGTGGCTCATGGACCAGTCCGGCCTCCTCGAGCGTCAGTCGGATGGACAATTGTTTGCTCCCGAATCTCCCGCCGGGCAGGCAGGCGGGTTCGCCGTTTTGGCTCGCGGTTCGCTAGGTGGACTCTGGGTGGCCCGGGCAGGTGAGGTGGGGTGGTTGCAGGCCGACCGAATGGAGAAACAGTCATTCGACAACCTGACGGCAGGTTATTCGTCCGGGGTCGCGGTGAGTCGGGACGGGGGATTATGGGTGGTGGCCAATGGAAAGGTGCGAAAATGGCGCGGACGGCAGTGGGCCGAAGAATGGGGAAACTGTCCCTGGAACGAAACGGCACTCACAACCCTGGTGGAACTTGAAAATGGAACTCTCGCCGTCGGGACCCTGGCGAAAGGTCTCTATCTGCTCCAACCCGACCATAAGAGCCTGCATTTCGATCATTCCAGTGGACTGCAGCAGGATTGGATTCGTTGCCTGTGTGAGGATCACGAAGGAACGCTCTGGGTGGGAATGGGCAGCGACGGGCTCGCTTCACTTCGGCCAGCCCGTATCTCAACAGTGAATGCACCAGATCGTTGGCAGGCTCGGCCCATCCTGTCGGTGCATGCCGCCACGGACGGGGCTCTATGGGTGGGGACCGAAGGTGCCGGGCTGTACCGCCTTTATGAAGGCAACTGGAACCGCTATACCGACCAGGATGGCATCGCCAACCTTTTTATCTGGTCACTGGCGGAAGATAGTCGGGGCCGGATATGGACGGGAACCTGGGGGGGTGGCTGCTTCGTCCACCAAAATGGGAAGTTCGAATACCCGGCCGGGCTGGAGGCTGTCACGGTTCCCATGCCGGCAATGCTCAATTCCTCCTCCGGCGATACCGTCTGGGTCGGAACAGGCACGGGCTTGATCCGCTACCGGAATTCGCAGGTGGAATGGATCGGGCGCCCGAACCAGTGGGTCAATCCCGATATTCGCGCCCTGGCGGAGGATCGGAACGGTACCCTGTGGGTCGGGATGTTGGGAGGGGGATTGGGCAGGTATAATCATGGTGAACTGCGCCAGTTCCGGGCCTCGGACGGGCTTTCCAGCGATTTCGTCCAATGCCTCCTCCCGGATACCAATGGTGTCTTGTGGATTGGCACTTCCGACGCCGGCCTCAACCGGATGAAGGATGGCAGGTTCGCGACCATAGGTGCGGCCCAGGGCTTGCCGAACAATGTGATCTGCCATATTGCCGACGATGGGCTTGGCTATTTATGGCTGGGCACGCATGGCGGCATCCTCCGCTGCTCCAAGGCGGATCTCAATCTTTGCGCTGAGGGTCGTTTGGCGGAGGTTCCCTTCCTGGCCTTCAATCGAAGCGACGGCATGCCGGCGGTCGAATGTGCCGGTGGATTGCAATCGTCCGGATGCCGTACGCGGGACGGGCGGTTATGGTTCAACACGCCCCGGGGCCTGGTGAACGTCGATCCCGCCAGCATCTCCATTAATCTCCTGCCGCCGCCAGTAGTTCTTGAGGAAATGCGCGTCGACGACCGCGACCTCCTCGCCGGGCGGGCCGAGCTGGGCCGGCCGTTGACCGTTGATCCAGGACGTCATCGGTTCGAATTTCGTTATGCCGGGTTGAGTTTTGCCGCGCCAGAAAGGGTGCTCTTCCGTTACCGATTGGAGGGGCTCGAATCGACTTGGATCCCGGCAGGGACGAAGCGATCCGCTTTTTATGGTTACCTGCCGCCGGGCCACTATACCTTCCATGTGGCCGCCTGTAATAATGATGGAGTATGGAGTGTTGCGCCGGTGTCGGTGGCTTTCACAGTGCGCCCGTATTTTTGGCAGACATGGTGGTTCAGCAGCGTGGCCGTGGTGTCGGTTCTTTCCATGTCGGTTTTAATTGTACAACTGCGGGCCCGCCGTCGCCTGCGGGCGCAAATGGAGATTGCGGAACGCAAAAACGCGATCGAACGCGAGCGTTCCCGTATCGCCCAGGATATCCACGACGACCTGGGTGCGAGTCTCACGCGCATCACCTTGCTCAGCCAATCCGCCCGGGCGGACCTCGATGATCGGGCGCAGGCCGAGGAAGACATCGACCGCATATATAAGACCGCCCGGGAGTTGACCCGGGCGATGGACGAAATCGTCTGGGCCGTGAATCCCCGCCACGACACGCTCGACAGCCTGGCGACCTACCTGGGGAAGTTCGCGCAGGATTTCGTCAGGGCAGGGGGTGTGCGTTGCCGGCTCGATGTGCCGGTGAGCCTGCCGCCTTGGCCCATGAGGGCCGAAATACGCCATAATTTGTTCCTGGCCTTCAAGGAGGCGTTGAATAATGCCATGCGCCATGCTGGCGCCACGGAAGTCCGGGTCGCGCTGGTGATGGCAGCCGATGGCTTTACCCTCACGGTGGAGGATAATGGCAAGGGAGCGGCAACGCCTGGTTCAGATCCGGCCGACTCCGCCGTCGATCGAGTGTCCCAAGGCAACGGCTTGGATAACATGCGTCGCCGCCTGGAGGAAATAGGGGGGCGATTTTACTTTGAATCCATTGCGGGAGAAGGCACGCGGGTGCGGTTTGTGGTAACTGTGATTCCCGAACTTCAATAATGCCCCTGTCATCAAAATTGACGACGATTCCACCAACCCTCCAGCATGTATAAACGGACCATCCTGAAAATCGCTGTGTCCATCGTCGAAGACGATGCCCCCGCCCGGCAAATCCTTGCTGGTTGGCTGGCCCGTGCCGAAGGTTTCACTTGCCTGAGCCAGCACGGCAGCGTGGAAAACGCCGTCGAACTTCTACCCGCAGTCCAACCGCGCGTGGTCCTGATGGATATCAATTTGCCCGGGATGAGTGGCATCGAAGGGGTGAGGAAGTTGAAGCCCATGCTCCCGAACACCCAGTTTGTGATGCTCACCGTTTACGAAGACGCGGATCACATCTTCGACGCCCTCGCCGCTGGTGCGACCGGTTATCTCCTTAAGCAAACACCCCTGCTGGAGTTACTTGAAGCGTTGAAGGAGGTGGATGGAGGAGGTTCCCCAATGAGCAGCAATATTGCCCGCAAGGTGGTCCAGTCCTTCGAGCAACGCCGATTGGCGCAGTCGTCCGACGCCGAGGACCTGTCGCCTCGTGAGCATGAAGTGCTGGATTTGCTGGCGCGCGGTTATCTCTACAAGGAAATCGCCGAATCCATCGGCATCAGCCTGCCCACCGTAAACACCTACATCCGGCGGATCTACGAGAAGTTGCACGTACACTCCCGCGCCCAGGCGGTGGCGCGGTTCACGAACCTGCCCGCGCGGCGATAGTATGGTCGCCGCCACCTCGGGGACCGCTGTCAAATTGGATTTGTCGTGTGTTTTGACGACATGTGCCGTCCTTCGTTCCCCGGTAATCCTTTGGGTCAAACCCTGCGGTGGCATCAGCGTCGTTGACGCGCGGAAAAGATCCTGTGGCAGCCCTAACCCTACTGGACCTCGACCGCTCCGTTGCGCTCAATCGTCGCTAGCCATCGCGAGAGAAAGGTTTTTCCCGGGGCTCCACCTCGTCACCTGCTGGTTGCAAGGGGCGTGGGAGGTTCTTGGAAGACAAATTGCAAAAATGAAACAGAATTCAAAACCTTACGGTTGGCTGGCTGCCACCGCCGCCCTCCTCCTCACTGGGGCAGCGCAGGTGGCTCACGCGCAGGCTACAGACGTTGTCCTCAGTTTCGACGCCGATGCCGATGGCTGGACGCGTTGGTGGGGTGCCGCCGTCCAAGACTATTCATGGGACAGTTCGGTGGACGTGGCTGGTAGTTCCAGTTCGGGTTCCCTCAAGGCGACCATTTCATACGACATAGCGGCTTACGGCGGCGACAATCAGTTTGCCACCCAATATTATTTGCCCGCACAAATTGACGCCTCCCAATACACCAACATGGTGTTTCACCTGAAGTTCGACGCGAGCTCGCCCATGCGGGGATATGGCGACTACGGCTATTTTGAGTATGGCTTCATTGCCGGCGACTATTCGCAGATTTGGCTCGGCGCGGTCAGTTTGACCGACAATGACTGGCATGAAGTGGCGGGCACCATTGATCCGTCCGCACCAAAGCTTACCGATATCAGGGGTTTTGTTTTCAAGAGCTGGGCGGGTGACACGGCGGCCGGGTCGCAGAATACGCTGACCGGCAATAGTATTTTCTGGGTGGACGATATTACCTTGCACGCCAACACCAATACTCTCCCCCCGGCGCCTCCGACCCTGTCCATTCATCCCGCCTCCGCTGGTTTGCAGATCTTCGCCAGCAATCCGGGTTCCCAGTATCAACGCCAGAATTTGCGCAGTATCGCCACGACGGGACTTTCCTGGGTGGGCAAATCCCAACCAGTTACTTACTCCTTCACCGTCGGGGCCTACCCCGACCAGAATCACACGGGATTTCAGACCCATCTATTCCTGGTGCCCGGTGAGAACCTGCCGACTTACGAGACCTCGCCCGACTACAACGAACCGAACCTGGTTTTCCTGGATCTCCAGAACAACGCGGATGGTTCGGCCTCGGCTTCGTTCCGTTACAAGACCAACCAGCCCGGTGGAAACTCCATGGTCTACGGCGCGGGAACACTTGCCAATATTTCCAACCCGACGGCAGTAGGAAAGTGGAGCCTCACCTTTGAGGGGGATACCAGCGTGACCATGACCGCTCCGAATGGATCGAGCACCAATTTCGCGCTGCCCGCGGAGGCCGCTGCGCTGTTCAACGATCCGATGTACGTGCACCTCGGTGCCCAGCCCAATAAGATCGACAATATTGGGCAATCGGTATTGCTAACCGATTTCCGCATTACCGACGGAGCCAATGTCGTGCTCGCTGATAATTTCGCAATGGACGCGGGCATCGACACCACCAATACCTGGACCGTGGTGGCTGAAAATGCCGCCGGGGTGGTTCAGGTTCCGGCAGGGTCGGCCTTTTGGGTGAATTGGGATGCCCCCGCCACGGGCTTCGCTTTGCAGACTTCCGACGCCTTGGTGGGCAAGACCTGGGTGGACGTGGTCAGCACCTTCAGCCTTTCGCCCCCGGCGCAGATTTACAAGCAGATGGGAATCATCATTCCCGCCTCGGTTCCTGCTGCGAACAGCGGTTACTTTAAGCTAGTGAAACCAGACTAGCCGAAACGCCTTGGAGCGCCCGTTCGTTTGACGGGCGGTTAGATCCCTGGAAACTCGAATGACACTCGGTGATGTGGGAGAAGGCCTTGCGCGGCCTGGATTCGTTTGTCCGACCGTTTTCGGACAGCTAATCGAGTGGAAGTGGGAGCAACGCATACGAGTTCTCAGGAAGATCTGCGCGACCTCCGCCCCTTGGCGGATGGGTGCTCCATAAGGCGTACAATCGGCGGCTGGCCCTGCGCCCGACCTTGCCGACCCTAACCAAGTATCCAACAAGCGCAGTGTTGGTCGGGCACCGGAGTAATCCGGTGCCTTTTTTTTTATCCTTCCAGGCCCCAAAGCCGGTTCCGACTGCCAGGGACTGCGTTCTTCTTGGTGTACCCGTCACCGGTGCATTTCTTGATTGCCCCCAGATTCGGCATCGCACCGGTGCGGTGCTGAGATGCGCACAGGTCACAGGGAATGAAATTTCCCCACTTGACATCTCTACAGTTGTAGAGATAGAACGACGCCTGTCATTCCAATGTCGAAATCCGCTCCTGAACTTACCGAGGCTGAATGGGTCATCATCAAGGCTGTTTGGTCTTGCGAGCCGTGTGCCGCTCCGACGATTCAAGAGCTGTTGGCACCGACGCAAGGTTGGGCTTACAGCACGGTCCGCACACTTATGGACCGCATGGTGACCAAAGGCTTTTTACGGAGTGAGAAGATTCGCAACCTGACCTTGTATCGCTCCGTGGTGACCCGTGAAGACGCCCAGCGAGGTGACCTTCTCCACACCCTGAAGCACGCCTTTGACGGTGCCCTCACCCCCATGATGCAGTGTCTCTTGGAATCACAGAAATTGTCTCCGGGCGATATCGAAGAGTTGGAAGCGCTCATCAAGGCCAAGAAGCAAAAACGCTAGCCCGCATATGAATATCCTAAGCTCCATGTCTTATCTTGGCGACCGGGCCTTGGCCGAGTTCGCCTGGCCCATGCTTTGGCAATCGACATTGCTGATCGTGGTGGTGGCGATGATCGATGCCGCCTTGCGCCGGAAGGTCAGCGCAACAGCGCGCCATGCGCTTTGGATACTGGTGTTGGTCAAGCTCCTGCTTCCACCGTCGCTGGCATTTCCCACGGGTCTTGCCTGGTGGTGGCCCCAGCGGTCTCTTCCTGCGGCGTCCGCCAATGCCGTTTCATCTGGCGCGCCGCTGGTTCAGGGAGAAACGGCGGACACCTTATCGGCAGCGAACCCAGATTCCGGCAGCGGCCAACTGGCGGCGGCGACATTTTCGTATAAACAATGGGTCTTCGCCCTGTTACTGTTCCTTTGGTTATCTGGGGCTGTTCTATTGGCTTGCTGGATACTCCATCGCGGTCGTTGGGTTCGAAAATGGCGGCTTCAAGCCGACCCTGCTTCGCCCCAGGTACAAGGGTACGCCAATGATTTGGCGGCCATGATTGGCCTCCGTCGTCAGGTCCCGGTGTTGATTACAACCGAGTTTCAATCACCGTTGGTCTGTGGCTGTCTTCAGCCCTTCATTCTCGTGCCACAGGCCGCTTTGGAACGGCTGTCGGAAGATGGATTACGCGCCGTGCTGTTGCACGAACTCGTGCACGTGAAGCGTGGCGATGTCGGGTTGAACTGCTTGCAAGCCGTGCTCCAAGTCGTCTGGTGGTTCAATCCGATCCTCTGGTTGGCAAACGCGCGTTTCCGTGCGGTGCGTGAAGAAGCGGTCGATGAGCGGGTCATGTACGAATTGACCCGCAAGCAAGTGGATCCGACCGCGTATCCCTCGGCGTTGGTCACAGTCGCCAGACTAGGGCTGGCGCGCGAGGCCTTTGGCTTGGCGTTCGTGGGCATTCTCGGCCGTCGCTCCACCTTGCAGGGACGCGTCCGTCGATTGCTTTCAGCTTCGGGTGATTGGGTGCCTGCTCGGCGATGGTCTCTCTTTTTGTCTGTCGGAATGCTGGGATTATTTCTCTTGCCTATGGGTTGCGGGTCTAAGAAAGAGGCCACCGCCATCAACCTCCAACGCGAAGTCGCCGACAACTCAGGCGATTTCCAGGACCAACGTTTGGTGGGAGTGAAGAAACTGATGCGTCCTCTGCCTGGCGGGGACGAGGTCACAAACTTGCTGACACGAATCTATTCGACCGAACCCCGCAGCTTTATCGCCGGTTTGGAGGCGGTGATGGGGCCTTTGCAAATCGTCACTCCCGCCGGAGAAACCAATGCCGCCCGCCTAATCAATTTTCGCTTGAGACAGCTGCTTATTGAAGCGGGCGTCCCATTTGCCACGGTCGTAACGAATCAAGACCAGGAGCGCAGGTCTGTTTTTTATAATGACCGCACCGGAAAAATGTTTGTCCGCGCGACTGAAGAAGAACAGGCAGTCGTCGAGAAACTGTTGCAGGCTTTTGCCATTGCGCCGGTGCAGGTGCAAATCGACGTTAAAATCGTGGAACTCAAGAAACAGGCTGGCGCTGCGGAGCTTCATTTCACCGAAGGTGGTGTGGAAATACTCCTGCCCGGAACTTCGAATGCTATTATTAGTTCGGCCACCCTGAAGACCGTGTTGTCCACGTTGGAACAGACGGATGGTGTGGATATCTTGTCCACGCCCAGGGTCCTCACTTCCGGGGGCAATGCGGCCAGCGTCAGCGCAACCCAGGTGGCGCAATTGGTGAACCCAGTGCGCAAGGAGATCCAGGCGACGACGTTGGGGAATACCGTGGAACTGCATCCCGAAGTCTCCGCCGACGGTGGGAGCATTCATCTGAGGGTCAAAGCCATGTACGACGCATTAAACGATTCGCCTGAGATTCCCCAAACAACCGACATGGTCCAACACTGGGAACAATCTGCGGATGCCATCCTGCGGGACGGTCAAACGGTGGTTCTGGTGCTGGGGCAGGCGGGCACAGTGACGACTTCCGCCGTGCCGATACTGGAGGATATCCCGCTGCTCGGGCGACTGTTTCGCACCACCAATAAGATCCTGTCGAAGAACCGCATCGTGGCCTTCGTCACCCCCCGCATAGTGGATCCCGCCGGAAGACCTGTGAATGAATAATCTACTTTGGAACCGGATGGAATCCATGCACTTTACACCCCTTGGGGTGCCAGGGGGTAACTGGAGCCTCAAAGACCTCTGGTAACGACGCCGCGCAACAGGTCGATTCCGCGGGGATCCGCTGTTTCTGGCAACTCATATGAGTCAGTGAATCCACTGGGAAAATTATCGCACGCGGAGGCGCGGAGACCGAGGAGGGGGAAAAGACAAGGGGAACCACGAAGTACACAAATGACTCGAAATGGACCGAGAGCACCCACACTACCCGACGAGAAATCCTTTCGTGTTTTTCGTGCCTTTCGTGGTTCAAAATCCTCTTCTTCCCGGCGTCTCCGCGCCTCCGCGTGCGACAATTCTCCCTTCGCCTATTGCCCGGCAAATCAGCTACCCCAGCACTCCGGTTGCCACATCGCCATAGACATCCGTCAGCCGATAGTCGCGTCCGCCATAATGATAGGTGAGGCGTTCGTGATCCAAACCCAGCGCGTGCAAGAGGGTCGCATGGAGATCGTGTACGTGCATGGGCCGGTCCACGGCCTCCCAGCCGTATTGATCGGTCGCCCCGTAGTTCATTCCACCTCGGGTGCCACCGCCCGCGAGCCACATGGAAAAACCCTTGGCATTGTGGTCGCGACCGTCGGGTTTGCGGCTGTCCGGGGTGCGGCCGAATTCGCCGCCCCAGAGGACCAGGGTGTCGTCCAGCAGTCCTCTCGCTTCCAGGTCGCGAAGCAGCGCGGCGATAGGGCGATCGGTCGAGGAAGTGTTTTTACGGATGGCCGCGGTCAGGTTCTGGTGCTGATCCCAACCCGCGTGGCAGACTTCAATGAATCGCACACCCGCCTCCGCAAAACGGCGCGCCAGCAGGCATTGGCGCCCGAAATCGTCCGTCACGGAATCGCCAATGCCGTATAGTTTCCGCGTGGCCTCGGTCTCGCCGCTGATATCCAGCAAGTGGGGCACTTCGCTTTGCATCCGGAACGCGAGTTCGTAAGAGTGGATGACTCCCTCCACTTCGGAATTGGCTGGATCTGCTTCCAGGAACTGCCGATTCATCGCCTGCACCAGATCGAGGTGACGCCGTTGCTCGGCGGGCGTGCGATCCACGTTCTCCAGGTTGCCCATGCTGGCGACCGACAGATTCTCACGCTGGGCCCCCAGCCGGGTGCCTTGAAACATAGCTGGAAGAAAGGCGCTCCCGAAATTTCCTGCGCCGAATTGCAGAGGCGGGCTGATGGAAATGAAGCCGGGAAGATTCTGGTTGGGCGTGCCCAACCCATAGAGAACCCAGGACCCCAATGAGGGACGCACAAAGCGTGCGCTGCCGGTGTGCAATTGGGTAAATGCCTGCGGATGGCTTGGGATGTCCGTCTTCATCGAGTTGATGACGCACAATTTATCGGCCTGCCGGGCCACCTCGGGGTATAGCTCCGAGATCCAGAGGCCGCTTTCGCCGTGCTGACGGAATTCAAAAGGGGAGGCGAACAAGGCTGAACCACCGCCTTTGGCCACGCCCGGCTTGCCAGTGTCCCGCGACAATTGGGGCTTATAGTCAAACGTGTCCAGATGAGACGGTCCGCCTTGCATGCATAGGAAAATGACCCGCCGTGCCCGTGGCAGAAAGTGGGGCTCCCGCGGAGCGAGTGAAGCGGACGCCAGTGCGGGGCTAGCTTGGGCGTTTAACCCGGCAAAGGCCAGCCATCCGAATCCCCCGGCGACAGTCTTGAGCAGATCGCGGCGGCTCATGGCCCGGGGAATCACATTGCCGCAGGTGTTGGGAATCGGAGGCATAAATAAATTCTTTTTCAGACGGCACGACGGCTTAAGGCGTATTCCTTTCAGGGCCACACGGCCCATTCCGTGCCTCTCTAATATTTAAGACGAATTCGGTTCACTTCAGGTAACGGAATTCCGCCGACGAAAGCAGCGCCTGCGCCAGGGAAATCCAGGCGTTGCCCGAGGAGGCTGGACGCAGGGCGGCGGTCGAAATGGGCGTGAAGTCGGGTGCATCGGCCTTCACATAGGCCAGACAGAGGTTGAGTTCAGCAGGGGATGGCGGGCGTGCCAGGGCTATTTGATAGGCCAGCTGGATTCGTTGGTGGGCATCCTGCGCCTGTCGTTGAAGCCCGAGGGCAAACGCGCGAGCTTGTTCCCGCACGAACTGGCTGTTCATCATATAGAGCGCCTGCGCTGGAACGGTGGTCGTGTCCCGGCTTGCCACCACCAGGCTTGGCTCGGCAAAGTCAAAAAGGTCCAACGCCTCCGAGACGCAATCGCGCACGATAGGTAAATAGATGCTGCGCGTGTTCATCAGGACGTTGAAACGTTCCGGACGAACTCCGGCCCCGATGAAGGCGTCCCCCACGTCGGCTACGACAGAGCCACCCACCACCGACGAATCCAGCGTGCCGCTCACTGCCAGCATGGCGTCCCGAATGGACTCGGCGTCCAGCCGACGGGGGCTCATACGCCATAGGAGAATATTATCCGGGTCCGCAGCATAAGCGGCACTGTCTTGGGTGGACGCCAGCGCATAGGCATGGCTGAGGACCAGTTCCTTGACCAACGATTTTACGGACCAACCTTGGTCCATGAATCGCTGCGCCAGATAATCCAGCAATTCTGCATGGCTCGGGGTTGCGCCAGCGGCGCCAAAATCGTCCGGGGTACGAACCAGCCCCTTACCGAACAGGTGTCCCCAGATGCGGTTGACGGCCACGCGGGCGGTGAGAGGATTGGTCTTGGAGCCGAGCCAAGCGGCGAGTTGAAGTCGCCCGCTTTCATTACGCGGGATTCGAAGGCCGTCAGTTGCCCCTACCACCGCGACGAAACCGCGAGGGATCTTCGGGCCGCGATTGCCGACCTCACCCCGGATCAGCACCGGGTAATCGACTGCTCGGCCTTCGCTTACGCCCATGGCGCTCGCCACTGGCGCGGCGTCGGTTGGGGAGGACGTGGCAGAGGGAGTGTTGGTTTCTCCAGCCAAGGCAGCGAGTTCCCGCTCACGGTTGGCCCTGAGCACAGCGAGCCGTTTGCTGGCGGCGTTGGCCGCCATACCCCGCCGGATTCTCCGGGTGGCATTTCCCGCATCGGCTAGGCGAGCACTAGTCGGTGCGGCTAATGGGGATGCCGCCAGCGGGATCAAGGTGGATGGCTGCCGGTTAGCCTGGATTTCTTCAGAGATGCCATAGTGGGTTTCGGTGCTCCGAAAAATGCCCGCTAACGCGTAATAGTCCTTTTGGCTGATCGGATCGAATTTGTGATCGTGACAGCGCGCGCAAGCCACTGTCAGCCCGAGTATGGAGCGGGTCGTCACATCGATCTGTTCATCGACGACGTCCATCAGAAACGGTTCTTTGCGCGGTGAGTTGATGCTCTTGGGACCGATGGCCAGAAAACCCGTGGCGACTGTCAATCGATCACGTTCGGCTGGCGAGGCGGAGGGGAGGAGATCTCCCGCAATCTGTTCGCGAATGAATTGATCGTAAGGCACATCCGCGTTCAGTGCGTCGATGACGTAGTTTCGGTAACGCCAAGCCTCCGGGTAGGTGTGATTCCGTTCCTTTCCCGTGCTTTCCGCATACCGAGCCACGTCCAACCAATGGCGTCCCCAGCGTTCGCCAAAATGGGGAGAGGCCAGAAGTTCGTCCACCAGTGTTTCCCACGCCTTGTCGGAACGATCGGCGACGAAAGCCTCCACTTGTGCGGGTGACGGAGGCAAACCCAAGAGGTCGAAATAGAGGCGTCGAATCAACGTGCGTCGATCCGCATCTGCCACAGGATGAAGCCCTTGAGCTTCAAGACGGCCCAGGATGAAATGATCCACGTCGGTGCGAGCCCAAACCGCGTCTTTCACTGCTGGAGCCGCCACCTTTGTCACCGGTGCAAAGCACCAGAAGTTCGTCACAGCTCCCGCGTGGGCGGTGGTTTGATACGGAGCCAACGGAGGCTGGTGAAAGGAATTTGCGGTGGGAACAGCTAGGACAGCGGCGCTAGCGGGTTCTTCGGCCATGGCTTGGGAGCATAGACAGGCGCCAATGGCCCATATCACAGCCACGGTGCTGATAAAAAGGTGGATCAGGGGCACTTGGGGAGGTGAGGAGGTGCCTCCCTGCCGGTAAGAAACGACGGACATGATTCGGAATACGCTGACGGGGACAGCCCTATTCTATCACCCGTCCGTTACACATCATCAGACGTCCAGACGACGCCGAAGGGTTACGTCCCGGCATTGCCAGTGTGGCCAATCGTCGTCGATGAAACTCCTACTCACCCGATAGGATATTCGCCATTTTCCGATTTTGGAGGGCGCATTCTTGTTTTATGTGCATCGATTTGGATTAAAATCTATCGATTCACATGACATTTAAATGTATCTGATAATAAACATGTTACATAGAAATTGAGTCTCAATCGACAAAATGTCTGTTGACTCGATAGGCATTTATGGCAATTTCGTCCCGCCGATGCCGGAAGAACCGATCAATGAAGCGCTGGGGGAACGAGATGAAACCGTTCCCGGACCGAAGTGGTTGCGGGTTGTACGTGACCACGTACAGAGCCTTCGCTTTGGAACCGTGGTAGTCACCGTTCACGATGGGCGCGTCGTCCAAGTCGAACGGACCGAGAAACTACGGTTTGAACATGATGCGGGTGACCACGGCAAGAAACCGACCGACACCACCGGAGGCAGGCCAAGTCAGCGTGGTGATCTCAACCATACCCATGGAGGGAAACCGTGAGTAATCGCATCCTTATACTTAAAAATCCATTGTCCGTCACCGTTACCGCAACCTTGCTCGGAGTCGCCGTTATCGCCGGCCAACTTCCCCTTCAAGTGCGTGCCCAATCCAACGCCGAATTGAAGGAACAGATTGAACGCCTGGACCAGGAGTTGCGCATCTTGAAGCGCAAACTGGAGGTCAAGGACGAGGCGGCCGAAGAAACCAAAAAGACCACGCCAGTCGTCACGATTGGCCAAAACGGGCTCCAGGTTCGTTCTGCGGACACCAATTTCATTGTCTCCCTCCACGGAGTCTTGCAGGCCGACGCTCGATTTTACATGAACTCCCGGTCGGGAGCTTCGGCCGGTGACACGTTTCTGATTCGCCGGGCACGTCCTATCATCGACGCCACGATGTACGAGAAATACGACTTTCACGTCATGATGGATTTCGGCTCTGGCCTGACCAGCACGACTGGCAACGTCGGCTTTTTGCAGGATGCCTCGGTCACCGCTCGTTTCCTTCCCGAGATTAATCTCCAGGTTGGCAAGTTTAAGGCCCCCATCGGCTTGGAACGGGCGCAGTCGGACTCGAAGCTCCTCTTCACTGAGCGCAGTTACCCCACTCAGTTGGTCCCGAACCGGGAAGTCGGTGCGGAATTGAAGGGTGACATCAGCAACGGCTTCTTCACTTACGAGGTCGGCATTTTTAATGGTGCAGGCGACGGTGGTAGCGAAGACCAGGAGGTCAACGATACCGGCAAGGAATTGGAAGGCCGAATTTTCTTCCAACCCTTGAAGACTCTGAGTTTTGAACCTCTCCGCGGACTCGGCGTGGGTCTAGGTGGCAGTTATGGACGTCAGGACGGTGCCTTGTCGAGTTACTCCACCACCGGCCAGCAGCGCTTTTTCAGCTACGGCGACACGACGGTATCGCCGACCGTGAACGTAACCGCCGATGGCGATCGTTGGCGTTTGGTCCCGCAGGCCTATTACTACTGGGGGCCGTTTGGCCTCTATGCCGAGTACGCGATATCTGAAGCGCGTCTACGTGAAGACAAAGGTGGCGCAACGCCAGTATTCGTAGGTGCGGGCGACGTGCGCAATACGGCCTGGCAAATCGCTGGATCGTACATACTCACCGGGGAGCAACAGTCTTTCAAGGGCATCAGCGTCAAGAATCCCTTCAAGCCCTCGGAAAATCATTGGGGTGCGTTTGAAATTGCCGCGCGCTACGGAAGTCTCTCCTTGGATCGTGGGAATTTCCCTCTCCCGATCACCGCCGCGTCGTCCTACACCAAGGCCAGTTCCTGGAGTGTCGGTTTGAACTGGTATTTGAACAACAACTTCAAATTCGACATCGATTTCGAATCGACCGATCTATCAGGGGCAAAAACGACGCTGTTGTCGCCCACCGAGCAAGTGGTAATGACCCGTTTCCAACTCGCGTTTTAACTCCTAAAGTCACCGCACTCTCATGAAGTACCTCTCATCACTTTCCAAATGGATCGTCGCGCTCGCGACCGCCGTCACGCTCGCGCATCGGGCAGTGGCCGCCTCCGATGTCAAACTGCTGAATGTCAGTTACGATCCCACCCGCGAGTTCTACACGGAATACAACGTGGCGTTCTCCAAGTACTGGGAACAAAAGAACAACGTGGCCGTCAAGGTCAGTCAATCGCACGGTGGATCCGGGAAGCAGGCCCGGGCTGTCATTGACGGACTCGAGGCCGACGTCGTCACTCTCGCCTTGGCGTTTGACATCGACGCCATCGCCGAAAAAAGCCGGGCGCTGCCGGTGGACTGGCAAACCAAGCTGCCGAACAATAGTTCGCCTTATACCTCGACCATCGTGTTCCTTGTCCGCAAGGGAAATCCCAAGCAGATCAAGGATTGGGATGACATCGTCAAGCCAGGCGTCGGCATCGTGACAGCCAATCCCAAAACTGGGGGCGGTGCCCGCTGGAATTATCTGGCTGCCTACGGTTATGCACTGAAGAAGCTCGGCAGCGAGCAGGCTGCCAAGCAATTCATCACCAAGCTCTATCGGCAGGTGCCGGTCTTGGATTCCGGGGCGCGTGGATCTACCACCACATTTGTCACACGTGGTGTGGGTGACGTCTTCCTGACTTGGGAAAACGAAGCTGCGTTGGTCCTGAAAGAATATCCCAACGACGGATACGAACTGGTTGCCCCCTCGGTCAGCATCCTCGCCGAACCCAGTGTCGCGTTGGTGGACCGGGTAGCCAAGAAGCATGGCACCACGGCCGTGGCCCAGGCCTATCTCCAATACCTCTATTCGGAAGAAGGACAGGCCCTGGCCGCCAAGCATCACTATCGTCCCCGGTTGGAATCCGTCCGCAAACAGCACGAGAGTGAGTTTGCCAAGGTGGAACTCTTCACCATCGATGACGTTTTCGGCGGCTGGAAGAAGGCCCACGAAACTCACTTCAAGGAAGGCGCCCTGTTTGACCAAATCATCCAGGACAAGGGCAACTGATTTCCCCCCGCAGGTTATAGACAATTCATAGTTCAAACGTTATGGCGAGCATCATCGAAAAAAACATCCAGGCCCCCGCGGCTCGTGTCCGTAGTGTGGTCCGTCGGAAGCGGAATGTCCGCGACATCCTCGACCCGTTCGATGGATTGGCAAAGTGGAGCTCTTACCTGATCGCCAACCACGGCGCCAACTTCCAGGTCGAAGACGAGACCTATTCGCTGGCCCGCTATCTGTTCCTGGGACCGAGCGGTGGTGCTGAACCTATTCGTTTGGGACTGTTTGCCACCATCCATGGTGACGAACCGGAGGGGGCCTACGCGTTGATCGATTTCATCCGCCGCCTGGAGGCCTCACCTTCGCTGGCGCAGGGCTATGCCCTCTTTATCTATCCCTTGTGCAATCCCTCGGGATATGAAGACGCCACTCGTTGCTCACGGCGCGGCCGGGATTTGAACCGGGAATTCTGGAACCGCTCCTCCGAGCCCGAGGTCCAGTTGCTGGAACAGGAGCTCTATTTACAGAACTTCCACGGCATCCTGTCGCTTCACAGCGACGATACCAGCACCGGCCTCTACGGTTTCGTCAAAGGAGCCACCTTGACCACGCATATCATGGAGCCGGCCTTGAAGGCGGCTTCCGTGGTGTTGCCAGTCAATCGGGAAGGGATTATTGACGGATTCAATGCTCGGGAAGGCATCATTCGCGACGGCTATCAGGGGATCCTGACCAGCCCTCCGAAGATCCGGCCCAAGCCCTTTGAGATTGTCCTGGAGACGCCGCAGACCGCCCCGTTGCACCAGCAGGTCGATGCCAGTTCCCTGGCCCTGCTCTCCATCCTCAATGAGTACCGCCGGGTAATCAGCTACGGCGCGAATCTCTAAGAAGACTTCCACGCAGACAGTTCCACGGATTCACTTCCACGCCGGCGGGCAAAACCGCCGGCGTGTTTTTTATAATCTCTCGATCCAGAATTCGGGTCTGCGGTGTCCATGTGCAATGGCCACAATCCAGAGGGTGTTTCCTCTTATGACGTAAGCAACATAGTGGGGAAAAGCCCGGAGATTGACTCGTCGATAGCTTTTTCGCCGCAGTCTCGGAATCTCCGGGTTTTGCAGTATCCAAGCCACGGTGGCCGCTACTTCATCCCGAAAGCGCCGTCCCTATCCTGAATCTCGGGATTCATAGTAAGCGACAGATTCCGCGAACTCCCGCTCCGCCGCCTCCAGCGTCAGCAGCGTCATTGTTCAAGACTTTGGTCGATATCTCGGTGCACGTCGGCGAAAGGTCTTCCCTTGGCTAAACCGGCATCGATTTTTTGGATGCGATCCTCAATCTCCTGTTCCCACGCGGCTTCCACCCCAATTTCGCCGAAAGACACCGCCTTTTCCAAAAGCGTGCGTGCCAGCCTAAGCTGTTCTCCTTGAGGCAGCGCTAGTGCTTCTTCGGCAATTTGAAGGTAACTGCGACTCACAGGTCCAAAATTACCATCCGAGACGCTCCTGTCGAGGGGGCAATTTCGGTCGATGTGGCGGGTGGGCGCAGTTGGATGAGTCCGCGCCCGTGCTACCAAAACAATCACCGCCCCGGTTCCCCCTGCAAGAACACCCTCACTCGGCCAATCGTCCTCACGATCACCGGAAATTTTGAACGGCGGCGTTTCTCTTCTTCGTCCGCGGAATCATCACTCTTCTTTGCCGTGCTGGTGGAAGCGTCGTCGGCCACCTTGGTGTCTACGGAGGCTACGTTGGATTTCGGCACGCCTACGGCCGCTGATGAAGTATCGCCCTGGGCGTTGACGCTGTTGCCTACCAGTGCGGCCGAGATGCTCTCGCCGCTCACGTTGAGAGCCCCACCGCTGATGACCGTACCTTTGATCGAACCCTCGGCGGAAATGCTGACGCCGGTTCCGCCGATCGCCACCACGTTCACGTTCTTCCCGGCTACGGTGGTCTCTCCGGTGCCCACCAGCAGGCCATCCACATTGCGGCCGGCCTTGATGTTGAGGTTGTTGCCGATGACTCCGGAGTCGCCCCCTTGGATATCGATACCTGCGGTTAGATTGATGGCGGCGTCGGGATTCGGGATGCCGTTGAAAGCTAATTGGAGAATGCCACCCGCATTGGCGAGGATGCTGCCTTCAGGGGTTTTGACCGTGATATTGCCGACCGGCGACTGAGACCCAAAAGTGGCGCTGGCCTGGATGCCACTACCGAACCCTTCACCGGATCGGGAAACGACTGCTCCATCGGGGCCTGAGGCGTCGAGCCAGCGGAAACTCACCTTGCCGGAGCCGCCTGACCCGGCATAGACATCGCCGTGCAACGAGGTCACCGTGATGTTGCCGCCATTATACGTGGCGATACGGGATCCGTTGACGTTGACGTCGTGCTGGGCGACTACCGAAATATCGCCGCCACTGGCGGTGAAAATACCTTTGGGACTGGCTGCGTCGCCAAAGGTACTGAACTGTCCCCCGACATCCAGTTTTCCTCCCACCTCCAGACTAATTCCACCCAGCAGCGACTCATTGGAAATGCGGGTGGCAGTCATGGCTATATCACCCTCCGTCGTGACCTGTATGGAGGTTCCGGCGGATGTCCGCGCCAGGAGTGGGTGATTGGCGATTCCGGCCGAGATCCCACCGGAGATTCCCAAGTCAATATCGTGCGCGTGGATGATAAATTGCCCGGGGCCACTTACGGCTAGTCCATTGTCGCCCAGCGAGGCGCTTTGGCTGTCAGTGAATAGTTGTTCGAATGCCTGTTTCTGCACCCCGGAGAGTGTCACGGGACGGGTAACGGTGTTTCCGGCTTCGTCCAGTAGCGGCTCGCCGTAGGGGTCGAATTGAACGGCGGTGGGATTCAGCAGAATGGCCAACTCGTTCTCTGTCATTTGACCGATGAATGTCAGTTTGCCCGTTTTGGCGTCATATCTCAGTTTGAGCGAAACGAGGGGATTGCCACTCAACAAGGGGTCTAGTACCTCGGGCGGCAGCGGCTCTGAGAGCGGCACGTCCGTGAGGTTTCCACGATAGCCCAAGTGACCCTTGACATCGATCCGGGTCAAGGGAGCCACTGGCAGGTTCTGTCCCAGGAATCCGAAATTATAGGTGTCCTGGTCGACATCGATCAACGCTGCCGTCGGCACGGACAGGTTCAGGCTCCGAATGCTGCCGGATATATCCAGCCGTACCGGATTGGGATCGTTCCAGTGGAGGGGTGTAACCGCGTGTCCCTTGGCGAAGGCGTTGTAATCCGGCAGGCCGCTATCCGACATCGTGATGCCGACGAGCCCGACAGTGAGGACCGCGCCGCTAAGATCCCCCCCGTCCCGGGTGGTGAGTTGAAGTGAACCCTCGGTCGAGGGGTAGAGGATCAGGTTGTTTTGAACGAAGATACCCCCGGCTCCGGCATCGACGCTGAGCTTTGGGGGATAAATGGCGGGCATCTTTTGGTTTTGCCCGGTGATGCGGGGCAGGTTGGCCCCCAGCAGGTTGACCGCGTCATGAGCCCAGAGATTTGCCGCCGCCTGGGAATCGTAGTCAAAAAGGAAGGCGGATCGCGTCGGGGCGCTCGTAATGGTGCCGTCCGTATCATTTCCCGGGAAGGTTCCTGCGGGAACCGTTACCCGGTTGCGGTTGAAGGTGCCGTTGGGGTTGCGGATCTCACTTAAATAGATGTCCCCGCCGGACCACAGGTTCCACGTGCCCGCGACCAGGCTGAGGCTGACCGGCTTGGTTGAAGCGCCAATGCCGGCTTCGGGATTAATGACTTCCACCGAGCCCGGATCAACGTTGCCAACGCCCGCGAGCAGGGTGCCCGTGCCGTTCCGCACGGTATAGTTACCCAGGATGGCTTTCCCCGCCCGCACCGTTACATTCCCTGGGGCCGCACCATAGGCTCCCGACGCGCCCGGGGTTTGACCGCCAGGTGTGGTAGGCACACTGATGACGCTGCCCCCCGCCTCCAGGGTCACATTTCCACCCGCGGCGGTGGCGATTCCACCCAGGTCTGTGCTGGGCCGGTAACCGGTGCTGAGGAATTCGTATCCTTCATTCTTGGTGCCGGCGTTGATATCTCCCGCCAGGGCGTGAGCGGCAATGCTTCCGCCCTTGGTAGTACGGATGAACCCGCCCCCCACCAGGATATCCTGGCCAGCGGCCAGGCTGATGGTTCCCGACGCCGTCTCGATGGCGCCGGTTCCTGTTTGGTTTCGGCCGCCATTCAAAAATAGATTTCCCGTTCCCGCTATGACTTGCCCGGTGGTGAAGTTGACTCCCGCTTGCAAGCTAACCGACCAGTTGTTGCCATCGGAAATCCGCGCGCTGTCGGCAAAGATAATGTCGTGGCCCGCCTGTAGTTTGAGGAGCGAATTGCCCGTGCTGATGCCGGTACTATCACTGAGATTCCATTTCGTGCCCTGGGCCAGGGTGATGTTGCCTGTGGTCTGCAAGGTGATATTCGCAAAGCCCACGAAGGCGGAATTGATGTCGAGGGTCAAAGTGGAGCCGCCGTTGTCCCCCGGATCGCTTGGGTTGACGACCGCTCCCGGAGCCGTTCCCGAACCGCTCGAACCAATGATGATATTTTCCGGATCAATGAGCAGGCTTCCTCCCGTATAACCGGCGGAAGCAGTGCCTCGGAGCGCCGCCTGTATCGCGGGGAGTTTGACCGCAGAAATTTCCACCTGGCCGCCGTTGCCACCTTGGGTTCCACCTCGTACGTCCAGCGTGGTGGAGGACTCGTCCTTATAGCTTCCTTCGGAACGGATGACGATCTGGCCGCCGGAACTGGTTCCCGCCTCGTCGCCATGGGCTTCCAGAACGGAGTTCTGGCCCAGCGAAATGCTCTCGCTGCCTACCAATTCAATGACGCCGTTTTGCTGGCGCACCGAATTTGCCTGGAGGATTCCGTCTTGATTCACCACTTGGGCGTGGATGGCGATCGTGCCGGCATCCGCAGTAATGCGGCCAGAATTATCGACCGAACCGTGCGGCAGTTTGACGGTGGCGCTCAATCCCCGCCCGTCGGGTCGTTCAGCGAGCAGAACCTCGGAACCAGCGTGGAGTCCGACCGTTCCGCCTGGGGCGTGCAGTTCTCCGTGGTTCTCGATGTGCTCCGCGATCAGGAACAGCGAATGTCCGCTGCCGGTTTCGATCTGCCCATAGTTAACGATGCTGGCGAGCGGCGGTGGGCCGGTGAATTGCCATCCTCCCGCGCCTCCCATATCCGGCAGGAGCGGGGCGGTGGTGGCGACAAAGTTGCCACCCACCTGGATCATGGAGTTGGGACCGAAATAGAATCCATGGGCATTGGCTAGGATCACGCTGCCGTTGGCGGTCAGATTACCCCAGATTTGCGACGGCGCGGTGTCGCCAATACGATTCAGGACAATGGACCCGGCGGACGGTTGGATGAAACGCGTGGTTTCCCCCGGCAGAATATTAAAACTGCGCCAGTCGAGAAAAGCGGCTTGGCCCACAGTGACATTGAGCTGCGAGCCTTGAGTCTGGGTCGCGGCGGAGCCTTGGACCACGGTCAACCCCTGGGGATTCGCCAGCACGGACGAACAAGCGATGAGGCCGGGTATGAACCAGGCGTCGGAAGGCGCGGGGCGAGTTAAATAGGCGCTGGGAAACGCGGTGCGATACTTGGTCTGCATGACGTTGGAATTTGGGGGTTAGAACTGGGCGCCTAGGCTGAAGTAAACCCGCGTGGTTCCAGCGGAGGAACCCGGGGTGTCGAGCAGGGGGAATCCCAGCGTCAGGCGTGCGTCCACTTTTTGGCCGATGGTGGCATAGACGCTGAGCCCGGTTCCCAACATCGATTCGCGGCCATGCCGCACGCTGGAAGCATTAAGTAAATAGCGCTCGCCGCAGTCGATGAATGCCGAGCAGCGCAGATTGACGGGGATGTCGCCCTCCGAAAGAGGCAGAAAACCGACGCTGAGGGGTGGTGCTCTAAGATCGAACAGGCTGCGCCACCCGGAATCGCCATACTCCTCGCCTTCTTGGTACCCGCGAACCCCGGCGGTGCCACCCAGGCCGAACTGTTCGTTGCTGATCAATGGCGCACTGGCCCATTGTCCATTGGCCCGGAACAAAGCCGACCAGCCGCCTCCCAGGACCTGGTCGCGAGTCAGTCCCGCCGAGACGGTGGTAAAGTTTCCTCCCGCGTCCTTCGATCCGGTGAGGGATTGAAAACGCGAGCGATCCGAATCCAGCGGCGACAGGAAGATGTTCTGGCTGAGATTGAAGGCGGTGGTGCCCCGCTTATCGGGCCGGATTGCGGAAAACCCGATGGACAAGGGTAAATAATATACGGATGCAATAGACGAATTGGCCAGCGGAACGACGGAGTTGGTCAAGAGCGTCCGGTTGGTCCCGCTATCGTCCACCGAGTAGAGTGAGAAACGGGTCAGGTTGGTGCTGAAGCTATCCATCCGGAATCCCTTGTAATCAATACCGAACTGGAAGGCGGGTTTGAAACCCAGGAGGGTTGGCAAGGGAACGGTGAGCTTGGTTCCCAGGTTTTCGTTGACGGTAAGATCGCGTTGGGCGGACTGGGCGCTGACCTCCGCCAGTTGCTGGGAAGTAATGATCGTTTCGGGTCCCAACCGGACTGGAGTCTCGGAAGTGGAGCGGGACGCATAAGCAATCCACTCCAGCCCGCCAGTCGGCGCCGGTAACCGAAACGAATGGCTGACGGGATCGTAGCCGAAATCCACCGGCAGTTGCTCGTACTTTTCCCGGAGGGATTGTCCGCGAGAAATGGGAATCCGATAAAACCCGCTATAGCTGGCCACCTGCGGCTGGTCGAAAAAACGGGGCGATTGATTCTCTTCCTTCAGGTCGGGAACGGCCGTCGTGTACTGGACACCCACCTGATGGTCCCGCTGCCAGAGGTTATTATACTGAAGATTGCTGTCGATCCGCAGGGGAGGGGTTCCCGGAGTGGCCCGGTTGTTCAATTCCAGATGCCCATGCAGCGGAAGCCGATCCTTGACCTTGAGTTGGAGTGCCGATGTTCCGGGGTCGGGACCGGGGGAAATGACCGGATAGATCTGGCGATCCTGGTTCAGGTTGGCTTGGTCAAGTTCTGCCTGGAACCACTTACTGTTAAGGAGAACGTTGGTGTTCAGGCTGGGCAATGCCCGCCGAACGTTGTTGGACGAGAAATGGGTGTTACCTAATACCACGATGTCCGCCAAGCGTCCTTCGGTTACTTGGACGCGTACCGTTTCGTTGGTGATCTTTTGGCGGGGCAGAGTGACTCCGACCGTGGCGTAGCCCAGGTCACGGTATTCCAACTGGAAGTCCTTGACCGCCTGCAGAACCTGGTCGATGGAGATATTCGTCCCGGTATAAGGAGTAAACACCTTGTCCACCCGTTCTTTGGGAAGGGCCGTGTTGCCGTCGACCTGGTAGGTGCGGACGGTAAAGGTGGTTGGCGCCGGACGGTTGGTGGCGCTTTCTTGGGCCGTCGCCGGGAGGGCGCAACAAGCGAGCAGTGCGGCCCATTCACCCCCGCGGGAGGCGGGGCCTGTTAGTGAACTGTCTGGGCGGCGGGAAAAGTGGCGATAGGGACGGCGAGTTGGTGTGTGGTGCAAGTAAATCATCTCCGCGTGGCAGGGTGGATGATGGCGACCCTCTGGGATCGGGCCGCCAGTTGGGATAAAGTAAGTTGGGTGCCGCGATCCGGAGAGAACTGGAGAATCCGGACCGGGCACCCGCGATAGGACTGTAATGGCAGCCTATCAGTAAATTGTGGAGGTGATCGGGCCGCCGTCGGCGCTACGTTCCACTTGCAAGTCATCCAGCGGAACGTATTTGCCCGTGGCAAAAGCGTTGCCGGCGGTGTGCTGATAGGTGGTATCGGTGACGGCCGCAATAAGGGCGTTGAGGACCGTCAATTGGTTCGCGCTAGGTTGTCCCGCTCCGGAGTTCTTGAAATACCAGGCTTCATAGCCCCAGATCGGATAAGTTCCATTTGCCACGTTGGCCGGGGTGAAGGGGACGCCTTCATAGGCCAGCGTTGTGAAGGTGCCGATGTCGCCGGAAGCCACCGTGCCAATGGCGTTCGGAATGACGGCGAGGTCTGCGGTTACCAAGGCTCCGCCCGAGTGACCGCCCGCGGGATGAGGAATGGGCGGAAGTGCTGGATTGGGGGAGACGTTGGTGGTCCAAAACGAAGGTGTTCCAGTAAAGTAGATGTTCGCGTCAAACACCTGGCGGACGGCGGCGCCCGTATTGCGCCCGATCAAGTATAGAGGATCGGTGTTGCTCTCGCCACCAAAGAAGGCCGTGGGCAACGATCCCGACGAGGCCTGAAGATAGGAGGCTTGGCGCTGGGTGAGATTGGTGACGCCATGAATGGTGTTGGGCAGGGCTGGATTCTTGATATAAACAAAGGGCACCACCAGGGTCCGCTGGGCGGTAAAGATCGAACTGTCAATGCCGATCGTTTCCGGGAAGGTGCCCGAGATCACCAGATTAGGCGTGAAATTGCCGCCGAGGGTGGATACCGAGTTCTGGGCCTTGATGTCAATCAAGCCTTGGGCGGCGCCAATGAGGGCGAAGTGGATGTTCACCTTGCCGAGGGCAGGGTGCCCCACCAGGGTGCCATTCACATACGAACGCAGGTTGGCGTTCGAGCTGGTTTGCTTGGTGGCGCCGGTGAGGATCGATTCAGCCCGTTCGTAAGCCACGTTGCGGGAGGCGTTGCCTCCGACGATGACGACGGTGACGTCGCCCAGGGCCTGCGAGAGCACGGCGCTGGACAACAGGAAGGCGGATGCGGTTTTGACTGCGGATGGAAGATTCATGATCAAAGGGTAATTACTGTGTTGTTGGTGATTGTCTGTGTGTGTTGGGTCAGGCGGAAAATCAGGACTTGGCGGCGCGGTTGCGGCGGTGCCAGGCCGCACCGGCAAGTAGGGCGGCGGTGGCGACGGCCCCGTATTCGGAAGGCTCGGGCACGGCGGTGAAACTCAAATGGCCGAAATTATCCAGGCTGAAGACTCCCAGGTAGTCCGCCTTCAGCGTGGGGGAACCGGGTTTATATTCATAGAGGTCGGAACGGGCGACTCCGCCGGAGCTGCTGAAATCCGTTCCGGTGGTATTCTCGATTCCCGGCGAGGAAATCAGTGACTTGAGGCCGCCGGTACCGGTGTATAGCGAAGTATAGGAATGGACTGCGTCGACTCCGGAGGTCGGGATCACCAGGGCGGTCGAAGAACTCGGCGGATAGCTGGCGTTGGGGCCGTAAACCAGCGCGCCCTTGGCTGCTCCATCGCCCAGGATGCCACCGATGGCGGCCTGGATGCTCTGCGTCTTGGAGGTGGTATAGCGATTGGGTGCGGAGGTGGCGTTGTCGAGGTCGGTGCGCGCAGTGGTCAACCAGCTCGTGTATTGCGGCTCGGTCGGGTTGGACAAGCCGAATTTGTGGGTGCCGATCACTGAGAAGCTGAGGGAATCGGTCGTACCGAAGGTCGATAATAGTTGGTCATTGACGCTATATCGATTGCTCAGGTCGATGGTTTGGCCGGCCCCAAGGCCGGTGAACGTGTCGATCGAACCGAGGTTGATCGACAGGTCGGAGCTTCCGCTCCGGCGGAATTCCGCGACGAGGTCGCGGCTGCTATATTGGAATACCTGGGCGCTGGCCGAGGCCGTCGCCAGGAGAAGCCCCGCCGTGGCCCAACGGGCCATGACAGGGGCGGTGTGTGCGTGGATGGGTTTCATTTTCTGCGAGTGTCTGGTTGCTTTTGCTGTTCGTGTGCGGCCCGGCGACGTGCCGGTCCGCCCTTGAAAAGGGCATTCGTCCGGGGTTATTGGAACGATTCCACAACGTAGAACCGTTCCGTGCCAGCGGGTGCGGCATCGGTGAGTGTGGCGTTCGCTCCCGTGCCCGCCACGGTGTCAGCGCCGGCGGTCCAGGACCCGGGGCTGCCTTGCAGGCTGGTATTATAGCGGAGGCGGTACTGGGTCCCGGCGACCGTTTTGAAGGCCACGGTAATGGTGCCTCCGGTGGCGGCTGTCGAAACGATCTGGGTGACGGTGGGTGGGTTTACCACGGCTCCCCCCGCGGTATAAGTCAGCTCTCCGGCCGCGGTTAGCTTGAAGGTCCCGAGAAGGGCCGACTGGGGCTTGGTGGACGCTGTGCTCGGGCGGATTTGATAAAACTTGAGCGACGCGGGCTCTCCGGCGGTCTTGGCGGTGTCCGCCTGGACATTGAACGTGGAAGCCCCGCCAATCTTGCTGATCAACCCCAGGGCGGTGTTGCCGTTCGAGGCGATATAGGTATAAGAAGGATAGAGTGTCGGTGCGACTGAGATCGACGGGGCGGAGTTGGTCAGGGTGTATTCTGCCGGCTTGTTGCCCACGGCATCGACCTTCGACCACAACTGCTGCCACTGCGACGGGGTCCGATCCAGGGGAACCGTGTTCGGTTCCGCACTCGTGAGCCAGACGCTGCGGTTGGTCGCATTCACCGTGGTGGCGGCCACCAGGGCGAATCCAATCCCGTCGTCAGTGAAGGAGTATGCGTCGGTCACCAGACCCTTGTCCCAGTTTGTGATGTTCAGGGTGGCCCCGTTGGTCGCTTGAAGAAATTGGTCGATGCTACCCAGGTTGAACTCGACGTCGTTGGCGCTTAGCCCGTCCTTCCGGAAAACGAGGAGCACGTCGCCGGGCGTGTAGGTAAATGCGATGGCGTTCGACGTGATGCCGAGCGCAAGCAAGGCAGCCAGGGAAGGGGTGGCAGGGATGGGTTTCATCGTCATGGTGGTTGGATGAACAGTATGTTTATGGATGCAGTGCTGCCCGTCGTGCCGGGTAAGCGGATTCATGGGAGCGGAAGGGGACGACGACGAGGTTCCGCTGTGTGTCGAAGTGAGCCTCGCTGCGAACCTTGGACGAAAGTTCGCTGGATTCCGGGAGAAGGCCTTCCGGACGATGATGGTGCTGTCGCGATACGGTCATAGAGTGCTCCTTCGTTCACAGAAGAACCTCCAGTAGACCGGTCAGCTCCTTGGGCTTTCAGAACGTGTCAGCCCAAATCGTGCGCACAACATGCCTGATGAATACCAAGTATGTCAATAGACATTAATCCATTAATTCTGAGATTTTTCGACGGGCTTTGATCTGATACTCAAAATGAGTTGTAATATGCTACGTATCAAATAGATGTGTTGTATTCGAGTAAGTTTCTGAGGGACGGTCTTGGGCGATTTGTCGCGTCTCACGACAGAAATACCCATTTACCAGATAGGTGATTGTCCAGAAGGAGGGAGGGTTTGACCGGGAACACCTTGTCTCTCGTTTCAACCGGGTGCCGCCGTCGCTTCGCTCAAAAAGAATGATTGCACGCTGGGACGCTTTCGTGTTCCACAAGGCGCCTGATGACGAGCGAACAAAGTCCCCTCCCAATTTCCGGCAGCGATCGGTTTGTAATCATCATGGCCGGCGGCCGTGGCGAACGTTTCTGGCCGGTGAGCAGGGAGAAAACACCCAAGCAGTTAATCACCCTTCTCGGCGGACGCTCATTTCTCCAGCAAGCGGTGGATCGCGTGGCGGCAGTCGTTCCGCCCGAGAACATCCTGATCATTACCAACAAGGTTCAGGCCCCGACGGTCCGCAAACAGTTGCCCCAGCTTCCCGCCGCGAATGTGGTGGCGGAACCTGTGGGCCGGGATACCTGCGCCGCTGTGACCCTGGGAGCCGCCCTGGTGGGGGCGAAGAACCCCAACGGCGTGATGGCTGTTCTGCCAGCCGACCATGTGATCCCGGAGCCCGAGAAGTTCCAGCAAGTGCTCAACGATGCTTTTGCAGTCGCGGCCAAAGACGCCACGATCGTTACCATCGGCATAAAACCGAATGAACCGGCGACCGGTTACGGCTATATCCGGTCGGGCGCGGCATTACCGACTCCTGAAGGGGCTGAGCCGTACAAAACCGCTTTCTTCGTGGCAGAACAGTTCGTGGAGAAGCCGCCGTACGAAAAGGCGGTGGAGTATCTGGCGGCGGGGAACTACCGTTGGAACGCCGGTATGTTCGTTTGGTCTTATCCCACTATCCTGGCCGGACTCAAACAGCATCAGCCCGACATGGCCATTGCCTGTGAGCGTTGGCTGGCAGCGGCGGCGAAGGGACCGGAAAAGCTGACCGCCATTCTCAAGAAACAGTATCCCGAGATCCGCAAGATCAGCATCGACTTTGCCTTGATGGAAAAGGCGAACAACGTGGTCGTCGCCGATGGTGCCTTCGAGTGGGACGACCTCGGGGCCTGGCCAGCCTTGGCGCGGCATATCAAACCCGACGCCAACGGCAATTCCGCCGTGGGAACGTTGGTCCACGTCGATTCGGAACGAAACGTCGTATATGACGCTCGTACGAAGAAGCAAACACCCATCACGCTCGTTGGGATCAAGGATGCGATCATCGTCCTGACCGACGACGCCACCTTGGTGGCATCCAAGAACGAGGCACAGAAGATCAAGGATCTGGTCAAGAAAATGGGTGCCGACCCAGTGCTGGCCAAATTAGTTTAAGGGTCGCGCGAAGGCAGGGTCTGGTGCTGGTATCGTTGACCACCAGACCCAAATCTTCCCCTTTGGTCGAAAGCATCGTATGATTCGTCCATGCCAAGTTTTGACATCGTGTCCAAGGTGAACTCGATGGAAATCGAGAACGCCGTCCATCAGGCCCAGAAAGAGCTGGCCACCCGTTTCGATTTCAAAGGCAGCGGGGCGGAAATCGTCCTCGAGAAAGCCGAGATCAAACTCCGCGCTCCCGATGCTTTCAAGATGACCGCACTCGTGGAAATGGTGACCAGCAAACTGGCCAAACGAAACATCAGCTTAAAGAGCGTGGATATGGGTGAAGCGGAATTGTCGCCCCTCGGGCACGCTCGCCAAGTCATCAAAATCAAGCAGGGGATTGATGGGGCTACCGCCAAAACGATTTCCCAGTTCATTCGCGGAACCGGTATCAAGGTGACCGCCGCCATCCAAGGCGATGAACTGCGGGTCAGTGGCAAGAACCGCGATGATCTTCAGGAAGCCATTGCCGCCGTGCGTGGGGAGGATTTTCCCGTCGCTCTTTCCTTCGTCAATTTTCGCGACTAGCCGCCGCAGACGAACAGCTGGTCCAGCCTTTTGGCTGCAAAACACACATCGCGAGCATTCCTTGCTTGCGGTGTCGGCGCGTTTACGGCAGTTAATTTTTCGCATTGCCCCGCTATGACAAAATCCGCCGCGAATAATTTTCCAAAGCTTCATAACGCCATGTGGCCAGGGTTGGTTGGCAAAGGCAGCCCCGGTGCCGAGCCGTTCATCGACTTTGACACGATGCTCGACCTGACCGCCAAGGCGGAGGTCAATGGCGCCCGCTTCGATGGCGTCGATCTGTTCCTTTACGATCCCCACGTCTCCATCGACATCGATAAGGACGGCATCAAGCGTCTGGCGGAAAAGATCCAAGCCAAGGGCTTCGAAGTAGGTTCTGTAGTGGCGCCGGTGTGGTTCGATGGTTCCGCGATGGGCGACGCCACCAAGCGGGCCAATTGGGTAACCGCCGTTCGCAAGGCCTGCGGCATCGCCGAGCAATTGCGAGACCTCGGCATCCGACCCCACGGTGTCGTGCGCATTGATTCGGCTGCGTCGGTTCACGATTGGTCTGCCGATCCCAAGGGCAACACCAAGATCATTGCGAAGACCTTCAAAGAAGGCGCCAAAGTGGCCAAGGACCATGGCGAGAAGCTCGCTGCCGAAGGCGAGATTTGCTGGGCCGGCATGCATTCCTGGAAATGGATGGTCCGCTTGCTGGAGGAAGTGGGACAGCCCAAGTATGTGGGTTTCCAGGCAGACATGGCGCATACGCTGTTGTACGTGCTGGGATACAACGCCCCCGAGCATCGGATCGTACCTGAGAAATTTCATTGGGAGCCCGAGCAATTCCACAAGGCCATGAAGAAGATGACGGCGGCCTTGCGTCCGTGGACCATCGATTTCCACGTCGCCCAAAACGACGCCACGGTCAAGGGCTCCGGTGGACACGACAAGACCGGCCGCCACTGCCCGGTGAACGACCCCGTCGGCAAGCTCAACGTGCCTCGCGACGCGGGCTACTGGCTGCGCGACGAAACCGGCAAGGTGACTCGCAAGTGCAAGCACATCTGTTGGGATGGATGCATGTTCCCGAACGAGATGCTCATGAAGCAGGAGACGTGGAACAACATACTTTCCGCTATGCTGCAAGTGCGTGAAAACCACGGCTGGCACGCCTAAAACGCCCTCGGCATACTCCACGCAGCCAACGCTTTCGCGGGATGCTCGTCGACGCGCGTCGCTGGGTGATTCGGTTCCTGCAGGGAAGCGAGTCCGTGACGGAAACTCGCCGTCGTTGTTCCGTTCTCCCGGTCGATAAAGCGCATCGGTAGCGTGTGCCGCACGCATCGTTGCCGCTCTGGCATTGACGCGTTGCGCGATCTAGGTATGCTAACCGTTCATTCTTTCAGGGTCACAGGCGACTTCCTGACAACTTATTGACTGCATATATGTCCAAAGCACCGAAGTACGTTTACTCATTCGGGAACAAGAAGGCCGACGGCGATTCTTCCATGAAGAATCTCTTGGGCGGCAAAGGCGCGAATCTCGCGGAGATGGCGCGTATCGGTCTTCCGGTTCCTGCCGGATTCACCATCACCACGGAAGTTTGCACCTACTACTACGCAAACGGCCGCACGTACCCGAAGGAACTGAACTCGCAGATGGAAGCGGGTATCGCATTGCTCGAAAAGAGCATGGGCTACAAGTTCGGCGACGCTTCCAAATTCCCGCTCTTGGTGGCAGTCCGCTCCGGTGCCCGGGACTCGATGCCCGGCATGATGGATACGATCCTCAACCTGGGCTTGAACGATAGCACCGTTCTGGCCTTGGAAAAGGCGACCAATAACCCCCGTTTTGCTTGGGATTGCTATCGCCGTTTCATCCAGATGTACGGCGACGTCGTGATGGGCGTGCAGAAGGCTCCGGGCGAAGATCACGAACCGTTTGAGACGGTGATCGAAGGCCTGAAGGAAGAGCGTTATCACGATCACGGCATCGAAGACACGAAGCTCAATGTCGAAGACCTCAAGGAGCTCGTGGCCCGCTTTAAGAAGCTCGTCAAAGAACGCACCAAGAAGGAATTTCCGGCCAGCCCGTGGGATCAGCTCAAGGGTGCCGTGGGTGCCGTGTTCGGTTCCTGGATGAACGACCGCGCGATCGTTTATCGCCGCAAGTACAACATCCCCCAGGAATGGGGAACCGCCGTCAACGTCCAGGCCATGGTGTTCGGCAACACCGGCGAAACCTCCGGTTCCGGTGTGGCTTTCACCCGCGATCCGGCTACGGGCGAAAAAGTGTTCTACGGGGAATTCCTCATGAACGCCCAGGGCGAAGACGTGGTGGCGGGCGTTCGCACGCCGCAGCCGGTCGCCGAACTGAAGGGTGTCATGCCGGTCGCCTATAAGGAACTGGAAGTCATTCGCGGCAACTTGGAGAAGCACTTCAAGGACATGCAGGATTTTGAGTTCACCATCCAGGACCGGACGGTGTACATGCTCCAGACCCGTAACGGCAAACGCACGGGTGTGGCGGCGGTTCGTATCGCCTGCGAAATGGTGAAGGAAAAGTTGATCGACTGGGAAACTGCGGTGCTCCGCGTTCCGGCCGACCAGCTCGACCAGGTGCTCGCTCCCATTTTCGATCGCGCCGCGATTGAGAAGGCCGAGAACATCGCCACCGGTCTCCCGGCCGGACCTGGCGCCGCTTCGGGCAAGATCTATTTCAACGCTGACCGTTCGGTCGAAGCTGCCGCTCGTGGCGAAAAGGTGCTCCTCGTTCGCGTGGAAACCTCGCCCGAAGATTTGCGCGGCATGATCGCCGCCGAAGGCATTTTGACAGCTCGCGGTGGCGTCAGCTCCCATGCAGCACTCGTAGCCCGCCAGATGGGTAAAGTCTGTGTTTGCGGTGCCGCGGCGCTGCATGTGGACTATGATTCCCGCACGCTCAAAGTGGGTTCCCAAACCTTCAAGGAAGGGGATTACCTCTCAATCGACGGTACTTCCGGTACTGTTTATGTCGGCGAGGTCAAGACTGCCGCTTCCGAGGTTATCCAGGGCCTGATCGAAGGCAGTGCCGAAGCCAAGAAATCCGGTACCTACAAGAACTTCAAGCAGATCATGGACTGGTGCGCCGATTCGACGCGCATGTCGGTCCGCACCAATGCTGACAATCCGGAACAGACCCGCAACGCGGTGTCCTTCGGTGCGTCGGGTATCGGTCTCTGCCGAACCGAACACATGTTCTTTGAAGGCGACCGCATCGACGCGATGCGCGAAATGATTCTCGCCGAGAACAAGGAAGACCGCGAAAAGGCACTGGCCAAGATCCTGCCGTACCAACGCGAAGACTTCCTCGGGATGTTCAAGGAACTGAAGGGGCTGCCGGCCACGATCCGTTTCCTCGACCCGCCCTTGCACGAGTTCCTTCCCCACGCGAAGGAGCAGCAGATGGATCTCGCCCGCAAGCTCAACATTCCGGTCGAGAAGATCATCGCCCGGGTGCACGAGTTGCATGAGTTCAATCCGATGCTCGGTTTCCGTGGCTGCCGTTTGGGCATCAAGTTCCCTGAGATTACGGCGATGCAGAGCCGCGCGGTATTTGAAGCCGCCGCTGCCGCCCAGAAGCTCAAGGTCAAGGCCAACCCCGAGATCATGATCCCGTTGGTCGGCTTCAAGAAGGAGTTCGATTTGCAGGCCGCCGTGGTCAAGGAAGTGGCGAAGCAGGTGGAAGCCGAAAAGAAGGTCAAGTTGAGCTACTCCATCGGCACCATGATCGAAATTCCTCGCGGTGCGCTCACCGCGGACGAGATCGCCGAAACCGCCGAGTTTTTCAGCTTCGGCACCAACGATCTTACCCAGACCACGCTCGGCATGAGCCGAGACGATTCCGGCAGCTTCCTGCCGCCGTACCAAGAGTCTGAAATCGTGAAGAAGAATCCCTTTGCGTCGATTGACCAGACCGGTGTCGGCCAACTCATGGAGATCGCGATTTCCAAGGGTCAGAAGACCCGCCCTGGCATTAAGCTGGGCATCTGCGGCGAACACGGCGGCGACCCTGATTCCGTGAAGTTCTGCAATCAGCTCGGGCTGACCTATGTGAGTTGCTCGCCGTTCCGCGTTCCTGTGGCCCGCCTCGCGGCGGCCCAGGCGGCGATCTCTGAGAAGCGCAAGGCCGCTGCGAAGACGGCAGCCAAGCCGGCTACGAAGCCGACCGCCAAGCCAGCTGCGAAAGCTGCCAAGCCGACGAAGAAAAAGAAGTAGTCCGCTGTTCTGCTAACGCTGGAATTTAAAACGCCCCGGCCGTTCGGCTGGGGCGTTCTTTTTTTTGGCGGTGCCCGTTTCGGTAAAGAGTTTGTCAATGGAAAGGCATTTTTTCGCCTGTTTTGGGTTAAAATTACCGGAATATGGCCTGTTTATTGCAATGTCGTGAGCTGTCATTCGCTGGCGGACGGTGGAGCGAAAGCGGCGTCGCAAAGTGCTTGATTCGGCAAGCTTTCGTTGACAGTTGCGGGCCTCCATCACAACCTAGTCGCGAATCGCACGTTCAACATGCTACGGATCGCTCTCATTCTTGCTTTGGTGGCCTCGATTGCGAGTGTCGCCATCAGTTTCACAGTCGTTAAACCTCGCGTCGACGACTTGGTGACCAACTTGGCCACGCGCACTTCCGAGCTTGCTGCTTCGCAGGCGGAGGCGACGGCCGCCAAGAAAGACGCCAAGGAAGCCAAAGCGGATGCCGCCAAGGCAAACAAGGAATTGGCTCAAACCAAGACCGATCTCGAGACGGCTCAGAACGACTCCACCATGCAGCGCACCCGCGCTGACAAGTTGGCCACGGAGCTGAGCAAGACGACCAAGGACAAGAACGAGGCTCAGGAACGTCTGGCCCAATGGAACGTTCTCAACGTCACCCCTGATCAGGTGATGAAGCTCAAGGTCGACATCAAGAACGTCGGCGACGCCCGCGACGCTCTGGATCTCACGGCCAAAGCCCAAGCCAAAAAGATCGGTATTTTGGAATCCCGTCTCTCGAAGTATGAAGGTGACGATGTCGCCATCGAGATGCCCGGCTTGAAGGGTTCCGTCCTCGCCGTAGATCCGAAGTGGGAATTTGTGGTTCTGGACGTGGGCAGCAATCAAGGCGCGAAGGAACGCGGCATGTTGCTGGTCCGACGTGGCGATAAACTCGTCGGCAAGGTCAAACTCATCAAAGTGGATGAGAACCGCAGCGAAGCGAACATTTTGCCCGAATGGAAACAGGGAAATGTTGCGGTTGCGCCCGGTGACGCGGTCCTCTATTAGTTCCGTGTCTATGACAGTAGCACGGCGGGTATTGGCAATACTGGGGATCGGTGCAGTTCTGCTTTTGTCAGGCTGCCGTACGGAGGACGAGTTAAGTGGTCGTCCGTGGAATACCCCTAAATCGTGGGAAACCGGGTTGCCTTCGGCCCTTACTGAAGGACGTTAGGACAATTTCGAGATCGATTCGCAAAGCCGGGCTAAAAACCCGGCTTTTTGCTTTCTATACTTCGGCGAGATGTGGGCCCCGGGACAAGGGCGACGAAGAATTTGGACGCCGGAGAAGAGGGGAGGCGATATCGGAGTTGTGCATTGGAGGTCGCCGCTTCGATATCTGCGAGTCCTTGTCAACTGTGCTTGCCTTTGAACCGCTTGGGGGAGAAAAGGAAACGGGTGGCGAAGACCTTCGCCACCCGGGATTTCTCAACCCTTAACCAACGTCCCCGACTTTTAGAGTATTTCGCCTGCTTCCTTGCCGCACAATAGGCG
>DATJII010000346.1:0-20724 GCA_035493435.1 Candidatus Limnocylindria bacterium
GCGGATCGGCGGCGAGCAACTCGCCTGTGGCACCGCAACTGGCCAGCGCCGCAACGAGGAGGTGAAGGCGTAAGAGGATGGAGTTCATGGTGTGAGGTGTCTCCCTTGAGTGAAATTAATTATGTCCGGAGGGCCGGGTGAAATTCCGGCTCAGCGGGTCGTCTGGATCAAGGGAGCGTGATTTCGTGTTCGCCTGTCCGCGCAGGATGACAAAAACCGAGGGCAACACAAAAAGTGTGGCGACGGTCGCGAGGGCCAAACCTCCCACTACTGCGCGCCCCAAGGGAGCTGTCTGGTCACCGCCGTCCCCCCAGCCCAGGGCCATCGGCATCATGCCCGCGATCATGGCCAGGCTGGTCATCAAAATGGGGCGTAGACGGCTTTGCGCGCCATCAACGGCCGCATCCTTCGGGGTTTTGCCGAGCAGGCGCGCCCGTTCGGCAAAAGTGACGAGCAGGATCGCGTTGGCTACGGCGACACCAATCGACATGATTGCTCCCATGGCGGATTGAATGTTCAAGGTCGTGCCAGTCAGCCATAGCGCCAGCACGGTACCCGCGAGGACGGCTGGCACCGTGGACACGACCACCAAGGAGAGTTGCAGTGATTGGAAATTGGCCGTGAGCAGGAGGAAGATCACCACGACCGTGATGATCAGCCCGCTGCGAAAACCGTCGAGCAACTGGTTCAAGGGCACAATCTGGCCGCGGACATCAAGCTTGGTTTTGGCGTCGGGCGGCCCGCCCACCTCCGCCAGGGCCCGCCGGAGCTCACTCACCGCGTGGCCCAAATCCGTGCCTTGAATATTGGCCGTCACACTTACCACCCGCGCCATGTTATAGCGTTCGTAAGTGCCGACCACGGTGCCGGGGGTGAAGCTGGCGACATTGCGCAACAGTACCGTCCGGTCGTTTTCCGTCGCGACGGGAATGTTCCTTAGATCCTCGATGGTTTGGGTCCTGGATTCGGGAATCTGGACCTGCAGGTTATAACTAATTCCGGAAGCTGAATCGGCCCAAAAATTGGCCACCGTAAATCGGCTCGAAGTGGTGGCGGCAACGAGCGATTTGGTCACGTCATCGACCTTTACGCCCAAGACACCGGCACGCTCCCGGTCGACGTCCACATTGATTGACGGAGAGTCCAGTGTTTGGGCGATCTGCACATCGCGCAGGAACGGTATCTTCTTCATGCGTTCGAGGATTTTCTCCGCGTATCCCTTGCTCACGCCGATGTTCGGGCCGCTGATGGCCACCTCGATCGGCGTCGTCGAACCGAAGCTCATGACGCGCGTGACAATATCCTGTGGCTCGAATGACAGGCGTACCTCGGGTAGTTCCCTGGCTAGCGTGGCGCGGAGACGTTCTTTGAAAGCTTCAATCCTTATGCCTGATTCGGGTTTGAGCTGCACGGCCAGCCAGCCTTCCTCGGGTCCGCCGTTCCATAGATGGACGAGGTTCACAGGGAAACTCGAATTATGCACCCCCACCAGTCCAATGCTGACCTCGATTTGATTGGTTCCTCCCGCTTCGCGGGCAACGCTGGCGAGAATTTTCTGGGCGATTTGCTCAGTCAGCCCGACTTGGGTTCCGCTTGGCGCGCGGAATCGGACAGCAAATTGGCCGGTATCGGTCTTGGGGAAGATTTCGATGCCCAAGCGATTACCGCAAAGCCAGATTATCAGGCCCGCGGTCACGGCGTAGACGGCGGTGACCAGCCATCGGAGCCCCAGGGAGCCGCGTACGAATGATCCGAAGCCCTTGGCCGCTCGGTCAAGTACGCTCGACGCCTTGGGAGCTGCAGTAGGATGCGCTTTCACCAACCACACGGTGAGCACCGGTACCAGCGTGCTGGACAGGAAATAGGAGGCGATCATCGAGAAGCCGACCGACAGTGCCATGGGGACAAAAAGCGCCTTGGCCGCGCCAACCATGAAGAACGCCGGGATGAAGACCGCCAGGATACACAACATGGCGAGCAAGCGGGGCAGGGTGGTTTCCTCCGTGGCGTCCCGCGCCGCCCTCGCCACCCCTCCTCCGCGCGCCAGATGGGTATGGATGTTCTCCATCGTCACAGTGGCTTCGTCTACCAGGATACCGACGGCAAGGGCCATGCCACCGAGCGTCATCAAGTTGACGTTTTGTCCGGCAGCCCAAAGGCCGAAGGCAGCGGCGCACAACGATAGCGGGATGTTGACGATGACGATGAAGGCGCTGCGCCAATCTCGCAGGAAGAGCAGCACCATTAAGCCGGTGAGGATCGCGCCCAGTCCGCCTTCCTTAAGGAGATCGCGGATGGACCGTTTCACGACCGGCGATTGATCGAACTCGTAGCTGACCTTGATGCCGTCAGGTAGCAGTTTTTGGAACTCCGGCAGGTTCTTTTTGACGAGATCAACGACCGCCAAGGTGGAAGCGTCACCGCGTTTCGTGACCGGCAGGTAAACCGTGCGTCGCCCGTTCGCCAGCGCGTAAGAGGTGACGACGTCCGCCCCGTCTTCCACCGTGGCGACGTCGCGCACGAAAACCGGGCCGTTCGGGCCACGTTTGAGGGCAACGGACTCCAAGTCCTTGATGTTGGAAACGATGGCGTTCACCGGAACGATGGGGTACTTGTCCCCGAGGTTCATGTTGCCCGAAGGGCTGATGGTGTTGCCGTGAGAGAGGGCTTGCACGATGGCGTCCGGAGATAATCCGTAGGAACGCATCCGGTCGGGATTAACGTTGATGATGATTCCGCGCGAACTCCCGCCAAACGGTGGTGGCGCGGAGACGCCGGGCAACGTGGCAAATGCCGGTCGTACCCGGTTGAGCGCCTGATCCTGCATCTGGCTCAGGGTGATGTTCGGATCTTCCGTGGAAAAGACGAGGTAACCCACCGCCACACTGCCCGCATCGAAACGCATGATGAACGGGGCAGGCGTTCCCAAGGGCATGAAGGCCCGGGCGCGATTTACGTAGCTCACGGTTTCCGACATCGCCTGGCTCATGTCAGTACCCGGATGGAACTGGAGCTTCATGATCGAAGCCCCCTGGATGGACTTCGATTCGACGTGTTCGATTCCGCTGATATACAGGAAGTGATACTCATACCGATAGGTGAGGTATCCCTCCATCTGGGCCGGGTCCATGCCGCCGAAGGGTTGGGCAACGTAGATGGTCGGAACGCCCAAGGGCGGGAAAATGTCCCGCGTCATGCGTTGGATGGAGACCCAGGCGCCAAGCGCCAGTGCCACAACCAGCACGATGACAGTGAGCGGACGCCGCAGGGCGATTTGAACAAGATTCATCGAATTGGATTCATTGGCCACTCGGCACCCGGGTGGAATCTTTTGATTCGATGACCCGATACCTTACCCACACCGTTTTCCCTGCCGGAGTGTTTCGAGGCTCCATTCCCTCGTCACGAAGGTATTTCTGACGATTTTGTCATAATTGACATCCGCGCGTCGCTTTGGAAGGTGTGGGCGCCAGAACAAGGCCGAAAAACGGCGCCTTTTGGCGGCACTTTCAAGATGATTCGGCGGCTTGTGACCGGCGGCTAAGCCACCGAGAGCCCCAAGCGGATGCGCAAGGACTTCGGAAAATACGATATTACCCACCCAGCCAGGGCGCGCAGCGTGGGCGCCTGGGCCAAGGAGCGGCGCAGGAATCCCCGCGCGTCCGGTAACAGATTGTAGTATAAGTGGTCACGCCCCAACAGCAGCAGGGACTCTCCAAGACGGCGTTTCAGGCACGATTCCGGGGCCGGGAAACGCTTCGAGTCCAGCAATTGCGAATATATATAGAAGTGGTTGGCGAACCCGTTGGGCCGCCGCCGGGCGGTTTCCATGGCTGGATGAACGCGATATAAAGTCAGCCGCTTGGGCACGTAGTAGAATCCGCCGCCCGCCGCCGCAAGTTGGCAGGAGATCCAGAAATCGTACGCGCCGGTCACCTCCGGGACGATCACGGCTGGATCCACGGCTTTTCGCCGGATCAAGGCCGCCATCGCCAGGGGAACTCCGTTTTTTTCAATGACGAAAGCTGCGGGATGGCTCACCAAGCCTTCGCGGAGACCGGCCCGGCCAAAGCGCCGGGTGTTGTCTTCGGTGGCGGCCAGATCCCTTTGGGCGTCCGGTCCAACAATCCAGTGGTCGCAGAACGCCACCACTGCCGAAGGGTTTTGGTCCAACGGTGGGACCAGGCTGGCGAGAAAATCCGGGTCCCACAGATCGTCGTCATTCAGGATGGCGAAATAGTCACCCCGTGCCGACTTGAGCGCCATCTGAAGGCTGAGGGCGATGCCTATGTTCTTGGGGTTGGCCTGATGGCGGATCTTTTCCGGCAGGTGGAACGAATCGCAAATCGGGCCGGCAATCCCCTGGCCGGAGTCGTCCGCCACGATGATCTCAAAATCGGTCATCGTTTGCCGCAATGCGCTTTCCAGGGCGCCTGGCAAAAAATCGGTGCGATTGTAGATCGTCAGTATGATCGTGACGCGCGGGTTCATTCTTCCATTTCCCTATCGGGCGTTGGAAACCCCTCCTGAAGCCTCCAAACCACTCAATTCGGCGCGACTCTATGGGTCCGGAGCCTGAAAGCAATCCCAAGCGCCCGCGCTACCGATGGGAGCTCTTCCGGGAGCGAACCGCTAAAACCGTCGCCACGCTCATACCCATCAGCAACATCCCCACTGTGGACGGTTCGGGGACCGTGGCGGCCCCGGGTGCGGAGAAGTCGATACTGACGGATGAGCCAGGACCTTCAGGTACAGGGGGTGGTGGCATGGGGTTCGGACCATGGTGATACCCGGGCAGGCCGGGTACACCAACACCGCCGCCACCACTCGGAATGATGACTCCACCGCTGGGCCAGGAGGTATTCGGTGGGGTGTTGACGCCTACATCGGCGACGTAGCCGAGGCCCGCCCCCGAAAACCTGTAGGGCGACGTCATCGGATGAACCAAGTGGTGGTAGGCCGGAATAACGGGATTAAGATCAATCAGGTCGTAATACCAGACGACGGTGACCCCCACACCGCCCGAAAGCGTCGTGCTTGAGAGCACCGTGTCGACCGGCTGATTTTCTTCCGCGTGACTAAATGCGACGCAGGAAACCAACCCTGCCAAGGTAAGCCAATGTCTCATGAGCAGTAATCCAATCGGGGAGGTATCATCAGGTACAAGTGCCAGGGATTTCAACGAATCGTTTGCCGACTTTAGAGGCGACGTCGATATTTGTCCCAAGGCTTGGGGTCCGATGCCATTCAACGTCAATGGCGGCAACGCGCACGTGGATTTTCTTGAGAATTTGATGCGCAAGCAGTAGTCCAGCTCACTATCTGTGACCCATTTACCGAAATGGCCATCGTTATTTCCGCGTGGTGGGGTACGAACGGGCTGAAACGATACGCCTGGTTGGACAAGTGAATCGAGGTTGAGATAACGTCACCGCCGATGCGTGGACGTGCGGCCTTTGGGCCTCTTTTCGAATTGTTCTTGGCCGCTATTTTGGTTGCGTTGGGCCTATCTGCCAAGGCGCTGGCGAATCTACCCCAACGGGAAAGATCTCCCAGTTACGTTGACATGATGCAAGCGATTGAGAGCTGGCAATCGAAACAACTGGGTGCGAAGCCTGAGACGAACACCAATGGTTCGATTGAATTGGCGGCGCTGATGCAGAAGCTTCGAAAGTCAGCGAGTGAAGGAGATGCCAAGGCCCAATGGGAACTTGCCAAAATGTATCATGCCGGGTCCGGGGTCGCAAAGGACCCGGCAGAGGAGTTCCATTGGTGCTTGGAATCCGCGAAACAAGGCTTGGCAGTTGCCCAATGTAGCCTGGCTGTGTTTTATCAATTCGGCCAAGGGACAACGAACAATAACGATCTTGCTCTGGAATGGTATCGTAAGGCGAGTGGCCAGAGTTTCGCCCCGGCTCAATGCAATCTTGGTATGTTGTATGACCAAGGTTTGGGGGTGACCATGGACCATGCCTAAGCGCTTCGCCTTTACCGATTGGCGGCGGCGCAGGGTTATCCCATGGCAGAGCACAATATAGGGGTGACTTTCGGGCGTGGCGATGGTGTAGCGCAGGATTTGACTGAAGCGGCCAAGTGGTACCGTTTGGCTGCAGAGCAGGGATACGCAGAGGCCCAGCACAACCTGGCGAATGCCCTTGCGCATGGGCGGGGAGTGCCGCCGGACCAAAGGGAAGCGGCACGCTGGTTCCGGGAGGCGGCACTACAAGGGGTGGCAGAATCACAAGCGGCTTACGCCTTTTGCCTGGCCAGTGGCACGGGGGGATCAGAGGATTTGAGGGAGATTCTAAAATGGCTTCGCCTGTCGGCCGGTCAGGGAAATCCATTGGGAATGTATGGGTTCGGCATGATGCTGGTGACCGGGAAGGGTGGTGTGCCGAATCCAAATGAAGGATTGTCGTATATACGCAAATCGGCAGAGACAGGCTTCCCACTGGCGCAAGGGCAATTGGGTGTTTTCCTTTCCGACGGCGAACATGGCCCCAGGGATTTACTGCAGGCATTTGTCTGGCTTAGCCTGGCCGCACGTGGCGATGCGCCTGATGCGATGATTGAAGAAGTAAAACAGCGTAGGGACCAGATCCTGCGACAGTTGAATTCGGCGGAACTAATCCTGGCAAAAAAGAGAATTGACGGCTTTGTGCCGATCCTACTCTCGGCACAGACGAATAGATTCTATATCAAAGACTAGATCCGGAATCGCACCAGGCCAAATCATTCCAGACATGGCTATCCCGGATTTGGTTTGAACGGGCACGGGTTAGTACCGTTCTGAGCAAGCCATTTGTCGACCAGGCCGCTCTGTCGATCTGGCATTGTCCCAGCCGCAGCCGGTCATAGTTCAAACCAACTAGTCACCCTGCCATGGTATTGCGCACGGCGGCCAAGAGCTCCTCCCTCGTGAAGGGTTTGCCCAGGGTGTTTCTCGCACCCAGTTGGCGGGCAAGCGGCAGGTAGTCGATGTTGCTGGCCCGGCCACCACCAGAAATGGCCAGCACCGGGGTCACGCTGCCTTTCTGGCGTAATTGGATGATTGTTTCCAAGCCTTCCTGATCGGGCATGATGAGGTCTGTGATGACCAGGTCGTAAGGTTGCTCGCCGAACCGGCGGACGCCTTCGCGACCATTGGCCGCTTCGACCACTTCATAGCCGGCTCGTGTCAGCATCTGGGCGGCCATGGCGCGCAGGGCGTCATCGTCGTCTATTAGTAGGATTCGTGGCATGAAGGGGGGAGGTTAAGGTTGTCTCGCCGGGTCGGCGGTAGGTCCGAGGCATTCCCGGATGAGAGTGGACAATTGCGCGATATCGAGAGGCTTGCGCAAAACTGTCCGCACGTTGGAAAGGGTGGCGGCTTCGGCTTCCACATTGCCGGGATTCCCGGAGCACATGATCACGGGCAAATCCGCCCGGATGGAGCGGAGGAATTGGGCGAGCTTAATGCCGGTTAGTTTGGGCATCGTGACGTCGGTGATTACCAAGTCGAATTCGTACGGTTTTAGAGCCACCAGATCGAGTGCCCTAGCGCTGTCAGCCTCGGTGACGACCTCGTAGCCCATGCGAGTGAGGCGTTGGGACATGGCTCCTAACAGCGCTTCCTCGTCGTCGACCACCAGGAGTTTTCCGCGTCCGTGGGCTGGAGAACTCTTGGCAGGTAAGATGGGACTGCCGTCTGGCACGGATTTGGGTAGCAGTATTTCAAAAACGCTGCCTTCACCTAGTTCGCTGGACGCATGAATTTCGCCGCCATGGCTTTTGACTATGCCGTGCACCACGGACAGTCCCAATCCCGTGCCTTCGCCAGCCTGCTTGGTGGTAAAAAAGGGTTCGAAAATGCGATCCAGGACTTCGGGACGCATGCCTGTCCCAGTGTCCCTGACGGAGAGTCGGAGCATCCCCTCATTCTTGCCTGGATGGGTCTCCGCCAGAGTCACCGTCAGCAGCCCTCCCCGCGCCGCCATGGCGTGCCCGGCGTTGGCGCAGAGATTCATCATGACCTGATGCAACTGGGTAGGGTCGGCATTAACCCAGTCTGGATCGGCGGAAATGTGGGTTTGGATCTCGATGGTGGAGGGGAGGGAGGCACGAATCAGGCTAAGCACTTCTCGAATCAATTCGCCCAGGCGGACGGCCTTCCGCACGGGTTCAGCCTGGCGGCTGAAGGCAAGGATCTGGGAGACGAGTTGCTTGGCTCGTCCCGCCGCCTTCACGACCTGCTGTAGGTTCCTAGAAGTAAGGGTATCGGGTGGGATATCGTCGAGGGCCAGTTCGGTATAACCCAGGATCGAGCCCAGGATATTATTAAAGTCATGGGCGATGCCGCCGGCCAGGGTGCCGATGGCGTCCATCTTCTGGCTTTGGCGCAATTGCTGGGCCAGCCGCTCCCGTTCTGCCTCGGCCTTGCGCCGGGCGGTGATATCCCGCATCGCCCCGAGCATCCGGGCGGGTTGCCCATTTTCATCGGGCAGGTAAACGGCGTTGTCGCGTATCCGGGCGTAAGTGCCATCGCTGCGGCGAAATCGATACTCCCGGTCGAATCGCTCGCAGGCGGCCCGGCGAAGCTCGCGTTCGGCAACCACCAGGGCACGGTCATCGGGATGGACTCGCTCTTCCCAACCCGCCATGTCCACTGAACGAAAGCTGGCGGGGGTTTCCCCGGTGACGGACTCAATGGCTCCCGCCCAGACGATCCGTCCCGTGGAGAGATCGTAATCATAGATCAGTTGCCCCGTTTGCTCGGCCACGATCCGGAATCGGGTCTCGGATTCGAGATGGGCTTCTTCCGCCCGCTTGCGCTCGGTGATGTCCTGGATCGTGCCTTCGTAATAAAGGATGCGGTGCGCCCGATTGCGGACTGCCCGAGCATGTTCCGAGATCCAAAGGATGGAGCCATCGCGTCGGCGGGCCTGGTATTCCAGGCCGCGCACCTCGCCTTGCTCACGCATGAGGTCACAAAATCGATCCCGGACTTGGGGATCGACATAGACCTGATTGGCGATGTCCTGGACCGAGTTGAGAAGCTCGTCGGAGGTAGCGTAGCCGTACATGCGCGCCAGGGCCGGATTGACGCTCAAGTATTTACCGGCTGGTGTACTTTGGTAAATGCCCTCAACCGAGTTTTCGAAAATGCTCCGGAATTTCAATTCCGCTGCCTTGGCGGCTTGTTCGGCATTCCGGCGGTCGAGGATTTCGGCGTAGAGCGACTCGTTGCTACGGCTGAGTTCAGTGGTCCGTTCGGCGACCCGGCGTTCGAGGTCGGTTCGGGTTTTGCGTAGATCCTCTTCAGCCTGACGGAGTCCGGTAATATCCGTTTCGGTGCCGATAAATTGCAACAACTGGCCAGCGGCGTCCCGATGGGGAACGAGGGTGAACTCAACCCACAATTCCGAACCGTCGGCGCGGCGTTTCACGAAGTTAGCCGTGCACGCGGTGCCGGTATTGAGAGCCCGTTTGACGATTTCCAAGGACTCGGAATTGCGGGGCTCCTTGGGGGGTGCCGATAGAAATTGGAGGACGGGTGTGTTCTGCGAAAGAACCCGCACCACCGTATTTCCGTTGGCGCGAGCAAAAGCCTCGTTGCAATAAGCAATGGTGAAGAGAGGCGTACGGGCATCAATGACCACAATACCGTTCTTCAGGCTGCCCAAGACGGTTTCTGGCCAGGAAGTAGGCAAGGGTGTTGATGCGGAAAAGGGTGGGAGAGGGGCGCGTTGGTCGGGCATAGATTTCATGCCCGGACTCCGCCTGCGGAGGCGTTGGGGTTTGACTTGCAATGCCATAGGCGAAACCTGCGGCGGGGTAAGGTGTTGGGCTCACCCATCGAAACGTGATCGGCAGATTGATTCCTCGGCTTAAGCATAAATTCCCGAAAAACCCAGGCGGAGCCCCAGGGATCCGGGCCATTCGATTCATCCCATACTGTGGCTATTCGATTCCAATATTTTGCCTGTGACGCCGGCGCTGCTGCCCAGTCGTATCTCTGAAGTCCGTTACCGAAGCGCAAGCAATGTTTATGACACAGATCGAGCCGCAAATTTCTCCAGCCCATGAACGTTGAATTAATGACGCGCGTCGTCCGGGTGGTCGTCCTGTTGCTTTGGATATTCGGGATGGCCTTTTTGTTCTATCGCGTGCTCTTCCCTCGAGGCGAAGTTATCGAATGAAAGCGGTCTCTTTTTTTATTTGACTGTACCACTGTCATATGACAGTTTAATCGGCATCGCCACTATGGTCATACGTCTTAATTTTAAATCCGGTGTCCCCGTTTACCTGCAGATTGTGGCCCAGGTGAAAGCCGCCGCCGGGTCCGGGTCTTTACGGGACGGTGAACCACTGCCGTCAGTCCGGATTTTGGCTGAGGAATTGCGCATCAACCGCAATACGGTAGCCAAGGCCTACGCCGAATTGGAATCCGAAGGGGTTATCGAAACGAGGCCCGGAGCGGGCTGTTTCCTGCGAACCAACGGGACTTCCCCTTTACGACGTTCCGTGCGCACCGAACGATTGGGTGCCGAGTTAGACGGCCTCATCGTCCAGGCACATCACCTCCAGATTTCCGACGCGGAATTGCGGCAACTCCTCGACGAGCGGCTGCACGCCTTTCACCAAACACAGCATGAAAACGCCCGGAGCCGGGAGAAGTCCGGCGAAATAGCAAGTCATTCGTCATAGTCATCAATGAATCGGTGTAATATGAAAAATAGTAATACTCCAGCGATTGAGATACGCGACCTGGTGCATCGTTATGGCCGGTCGGATGCGGTGAATCACTTGTCCCTCTCGGTTGAGCCCGGCACCTGTTACGGATTCTTTGGACGCAATGGCGCTGGCAAAACAACCACCATCAAGTGTCTGTTGAACCTGCTTCGGCCGGCTGCCGGTACGGTCAGGGTGTTTGGCTTGGATCCGCGCTCTGAGGAATCGGCCGTCAAGGCCCGGCTGGCCTACGTGCCGGACTTTGTTGCCTTCTATCCCTGGATGAATGTGCAGGAGTCGCTGGATTATCAGGCCAGTTTTCGCAAGCACTGGAACAAGCAGCTTGAATCGACGTTGATGGCGCAGTTCGATCTCGATCCCGGTCTCCCCACCAGCGGGTTGAGCAAAGGGCAACGAACCCAGTTGGCCCTCATTGGGGCAATCGCTGCTGAGCCCGATATGCTGGTGCTCGATGAACCGACTTCGGGTTTGGATCCCTTGGTGCGGCGGGAGTTCATCCAAACAGTAATTGGCGCGTTTCAGGATGCCGAACCCGGACGCCGCACGGTGTTCGTTTCCACTCACTTGATCACCGAGTTTGAGGGATTGATCGACCGGTTCACCATCATCGACAAGGGGCGGGAGATCCTGACGGCGAACGCGGATGAGGCGCGTTCCAAGTTTCGTAAGTTGCGGGCAAGTTTCCCGACGATTATCCCCGACGATCCACTGTTCAAAACAGCCAAGTCGGTCAAACGCGATGGGCGATCGATCGAATTGGTCGTCAACGGCAATGGTGACGAGATAGCCGCCCGGCTGAACGCGTTGAAGCCTCTGGAGGTCACCTCGGAGTCATTGACGCTGGAAGAGGTGTTCATGGAATCCGTCCGCTAAGGAGAGGTGCTGATTATGAGTTTGCTATCCCGTCGTTTTCGAAGTGATTTTCACCCCGCCTGGTTGTCGCTTTTAGCAGTCGCGATAATACCATTGATACTGGGGTATGATTTCATTAATGGGCTGCCCTTGGGCCGGACGGTCCTCGGTGCCGTCATGCTGATGTTTACCTTGGGACTGTTTTTCTTGGGGCTGCCCGTATCCGGATCCGTGGGGCGACAATTTTCCAAGGAGTTCCGGCAGCAAATGCCGGGGGCACTCGTCGGTCTGCTGGGTGTCATGGTGATTGGCTGGCTGGGGCGCGGCTATGAGCCTTGGGGCCTGTTCTTCGGTGGTTTGTCCATCATCATGATCGGTGCCGGAGCGTTCGGTTATGAATGGGACGCCCGGACCATGACCGTTTTGCTAACCCAGCCACGAGGCCGCTTTTATCTTTACCTGACCAAGATGCTGCCGATGGGGTGTCTGCTGTTATTGGTGACTTATTCGGGTCTCGTTTCATTGGCCGAAAATAACGACCATTGGGTAATGAGCGATGCAGAAAGGCGTTCGATATTGCTGATAGTCTTCCTGCCAGGACTGCTGGCGTTTAGTTCGGGGCCATTTTTCGCCCTGCTGGCCCGTGGCACCTTGGCTGGCGGGCTTTTTGGGGTGGTGGTTCCTGGCCTGATTGTTGGTTGCGGGAATGCGGCGCTAGGCTGGCTTTATCGCCTGCAAAATGGCGTGGAACCCATGGGCACGCCCCCGTACTTCGTGGAATTCCTGTTTATCGCTGGGTTCCTATACATCCTGGCAACGGCGATCCTGAGTTGGCGGCTATTCTCCCGTTTGCAGGTTCGGGAAGGGGGGCCGGGCTCGGAATCCATCCACGGCATCATGCGTCCCCTGGATTGGCTATTGCGTATTATTCCCGCCCGTCCGGGTGGTGTGACGTCCGCGCTGGTCCGCAAGGAATTGAGGCTGCACTTGCTGCCCTGGTTGCTGGCTATTGTCTACTTGGTGCTGGCTGCGCTGCTGTGGGTTGGAGCGAATCGGGTCGAGGAAGTCCGGGATAATTTCAAGGACCTGCAAGTAGTTGCCGCCTGTGGATTCGGTGTCCTTATAGTGATGACCACGGGCGCGGCGGTCATTGCGGAAGAGAGGCAACTGGGGACACTCGATTGGCAACTGACCAGTCCGGTATCCGTGTATCGCCAATGGTGGACCAAGTTTGGCGTGGGACTGGTGTTGGCCCTGGTCCTGGGGGTGGCGCTGCCACAGATGGTGTTGCAAACGGTGCTGGGTTCACGTCTTGCTGATTTCAACGAAACCTTTGATGGAACGGCTCGATGCATCGCCACCGGTTTGGCGATCGGCCTTTTCGCACTTGCAACCTTTGCCTCTTCGTTGACCCGAAGCACGGCCCGGGCTGCCACGGCGGCGGCGGCGATCGGTTTGGCGACGGGCGCCCTAACGATCACTTTGCCTAGTTGGGTCCTGAACGAATTCAGTCAAATGCTGAGGCAGGGGGACGGGGTGTTTGTGCCACACTCCGTTTTCGGGGTCATGGATGCCGCCACACTAGAATCGGTGACGCTGGTCTGGGCCGTGGTGGCGCCGATGCTTTTGGCGGTCGCCTGGACATTATTGGCCGCCAATAATTATCGAGCGGGAGCGCCTACTGGTCGGCGATGCTATTGGCAGACGGGTGTGGTGTCCTGTTTGCCGCTTGCCTTGGGTGTGTTGACGGCTGGATTGATCATAATGCGGTTGGAAGTCGGCTTGCGTTAGCGTCTAGGACACGGTGGTGCCGATCACTATTTTGCCTTTTCAGCTTCCAGTAAGCGGCAAAGCGCGTCCAATTCCCGGCCGATCTCCTCCAACAGGGTTTCGACGTCGGTCCACTCGCTGTTCTTGGCAGAGGTCTCCAGTTTCCCAGCCAGGAAGGAGAGCCGTTTGCCGCCGAGATTGTTACTGCTCCCCTTGAGGGTGTGGGCCGCTAGCTTGAGGCCTTCGGTATTCCTCGCAACGAAGGCTGCCCGGGCCTCGGCCAGTCGTTGGGGGGTGTCGGATATAAACAGATCAACCAATTCAGCGACGGGATCGGGTTCGCCGTCGGTGCGCAACGATCGCAGGGTGGAGACAAATTTGGGATCGAATTGCTCTACCCCATTGGCATTGGCATTTGGCGAGGAGGATGTTGCAGCCGGAGCGGGGACCGGAGCGGGCTGGGCGGGCGGAGGAACGGTCTCGATGCCCCGGCCCTCTTTGGCCGCCACGGTGTTCAACACCGCTTCCAGTTGCTCGAATTCCAGCGGCTTGGTCAGGAAATCGTCCATTCCCGCAGCCAGGCATTTTTCGCGATCGCCAGTCATGGCGTTGGCCGTCAGCGCCACCACGTAATGGGGCGGGCGATCGCCAAAAGCGCCTTTGCCTTCCATGCGCCGCAAGCGCCGGGTGGTTTCAAAACCATCCAGTTCCGGCATCTGGCAATCCATGAGGACCACGTCCGCCGGTTCTCGATTAAGTATATCCAGGGCTTGGAGCCCGTTGACGGCGACGGTCACCCGATGGCCCAAGCGCCGGAGCAGGGTGACGGCGAGTTTCTGGTTCACGACATTGTCTTCCGCGAGCAACACCCGAAGGCTACGGGTGCTACCTGCTTCGCCTGCTCGCTTCAAACTGCGATCGGAACGGATGTCCGAGGAAAGAGTCAACGTTTCGCCCGCAGCGATCCGTTCGACCAGATCCCGTAGACGGGCTTTTTTGACGGGTTTCGAAAGATGAGCCCCCACTCCCACCGTGCCTAACAGGGCGGGATCCAGGCGCTGGATAATGGGAGCCAGCAGGACCACGGACAGGGACTGGTTCAGCCCCAAGGCGTGGATCTCATAGGCCAGGGAAAGACCATCCATCTCGGGCATCTGCAAATCCGCAAAGATGGAATCGAACGGATGGCCTTCCTTGGCTGCGGCCTGGAGACGGTGAAGGGCCTCGGCGCCGTTCGGCACGGTTTGTACGTCCGCACCCCAAGAGCCCATTAGTTTGCTCAATATATCCCGAGTCAGTTGGTGGTCGTCCGCCACCAGAATTCGCGGGCGCCTGGGCAGGGGTTTCAGTTTTTCGGGTGCAACCGGGCGGGAGAACGAGGCGGTGAAACCAAAGGTTGAGCCAACACCTTCCGTGCTTTGGACGAGAATGTCGCCTCCCATTTGCTGGGCCAATTGGCGCGAAATGGCGAGTCCCAGCCCGGTGCCACCGTAGCGCCGGGTGGTTGATCCATCGGCCTGGGTGAATGCCTCGAAGATCTTCTTCTGCGCCGACTCGGAAATGCCAATGCCCGTGTCCCGCACGCTGCACCTCAGGAGGACGTTTTGCGAGGCCAAGGAGGCCACCTCGAGTCGGACGTCGATCTCGCCTACCTCAGTGAATTTGATGCCGTTGCCCAGCAGATTGGTAATGACCTGCCGCCACCGTCCGGGATCCCCCGTTACCCGTGATGGGACGTCCTGGGCTACGTTCAATGATATTTCGAGACCCTTTCCGTAGGCGCGTTCCGCAAGGAGTTCGACGGTTTCCTCGGCGACTTCCCTAGGATCGAAATCAAGTTCTTCAAAGGTGACTTTGCCGCTCTCAATTTTGGACAGGTCGAGGATATCATTCAGGATGGTCAGCAGCGATTGGGCGCTTTCCCTCACGGTTTCCGCATATTCCCGTTGCTCAGCAGACATGGGTGTGTCCAGCAACAGGCGTGAATAGCCGATGATCGCGTTCATCGGAGTCCGGATTTCGTGCGAGGTGTTGGCAAGGAATTGGGACTTGGCGCGGGCCGATTCCAAGGCGGCATCCCGCGCCGCCGCCAGTTCCACGTTTGCCCGGCTTAGCTCTTCCTCCGCCCGTTTCTGTTCCGTGATGTCCTCAACCGTTCCTTCGTAATAGAGCAGGTCGCCGTCTTCGTTACGCACCGCACGCGCGTTTTCGCTGATCCATATAATGCTACGGTCTTTCCGAAAAACCTGGCTCTCGAAATGTTCCAGGCGGTCGTGGTCGCGGAGGATCCTGCGGAATTCGTCGCGGCGATGCGGATCGACGTAGAGCTGGTGTTCGATGTCGGTGCGGCTGCGGATCAGTTCCTCTGTCGTTTTGAAGCCGTACATGCTCGCCAAAGCCTGGTTGGCGCTTAGATACCGGCCGTCCGGGGTCGTTTGGAAGATGCCGTCGACGGCGTTTTCGACGATGCCCCGGAAGTTGGCTTCGGCGCGTTCCAAACGTTCCTGGGCGAGCTTTTCCTCCGTGATATCCTTGGAAATGCCGAGAGTGCCAACGAGGCGTCCGCTGGCGTCGCGCAAGGGAAGTTTGCTGGTAAGTGCCCAAGCTGTTTTACCGTCGGGCCAGGTTTCCTTCTCGACGAATCCGAGCAATGCCTTGCCCGTTTCCATGATGCGCAGTTCGTCCTTCCGCGCGGCATCCGCATGTTCCTTGGAGAAGAGGTCGTGATCGGTCTTGCCGATCAACTGGTCGGCGGACTTATAGCCGAATTTCTTGGCCAGGGCGCTGCTGGCCCGCAGGAAGCGCGATTGGGTGTCCTTGAAATAGATGGCGTCCGGCGCGTTGTCGAGCAGGGCACGCAACAGATCGCGTTCGTGGGCGAGTTGCTGTTCCGCCCGCTTCTCGGCGGTGACGTCCCAGAAGCTGCCTTGGACTCCGACCGGCTGCCCGCGAGAATCGATCAGCAGCGTCTTGACGACGTGGACATAATGTTCCGTACCGTCCGGGGTGATGTTGGCTTCTGTCAGTTCCAGAGTTTCCTGGGACTCCAGCACCCTTCGATCGTCCGCGACATATTGGCGAGCCAACGCCTCTGGGAAGAAGTCAAAATCCGTTAGTCCCAGCAGATCCTCTTTGCGTCGCTGCAAGGCCATGCAGAAACGTTTGTTGACATAGGTAAATCGCCCGTTGAGATCTTTTCGGAAGATGGCCTGGGGCAGGCTTTCCACCAGTGATTCGAAGAATGCTTCGCTATCCCGCAGGGCAGCCTCGGTTTTCCGGTGCTGTTCTGAGGTATGGGCCAGGTGGCGTGCTTGCTGGCCCAATTCCAAATGCATCGCCACCTCATGGGCGACCGTTTGCAATCCCGCCCGCTGGCTATTGTTCAGGCGGCGCGTGGTGCGATCGAAAACGGCGATCCAGCCTTGGCGTTCGCCGCGAGCGGTGAACACGCGGAGGGCGGTCATCCACCGGATGCTGGCGGGAGCGCTGGTTTCCGGCTCGCGGATTTCGCACCAATCCTCTGTCTGTTGATGGAGTCCCGCGAGCAACTCGTGGATCGCAGGCAGGTTGGCGTTGGAGACGCCGGTCTGCCCGGCGATTTGCCAGTTGCTCCCGCTCCGTATAAACACGGTGGCGGAGGAGACAAAACAGACCTGCGCGGCTAGATTGGCCAGGTCGTCAAAGGCGCCGCCGACCAAAACTGTACGTTCTCCGTCTGGTTGTCCTGACGTCCCCATGCGGAAATAAGGTTAGCAGTGGAGCCGAATTATCCCAAGCGCCTTCAACTTGAATTCCACAGTCGGAGTCGTCGGCCGGGGAAGCAAAGATGTCTTGGAAGGGCTGTAAGCCGAATTCTGTCTGACCTGCTTGCGCAGGCGAGGAGACCATTTATCTGAGCAGTCCATACCCGGGACCCGTCCACTTTCGTGGAACTGAGACGGGCCGTCCCATGAGTCCCCTATTTGACCTTGCTCCCGAGGAGGTTTTCCATGCGCCGTCGTTTGCACGACGGACGGTGGGCTTTTACCCCGCCTTTTCACCCTTACCTCCCACCCGAAGGCGGAAGGCGGTTTGTTTTCTGTGGCACTGTCTGTCAGCGGCAGCTTGGGCTGCCACTTCCCGTGTGTATCCCCTTTTTAAAAAAGAGGTTACGCGGCCTCGCGCCCGGTGGAGTTCGGACTTTCCTCCCGCCGTTCACACGGCGAGCGATCTCCCACCCTTCCAAGACGCGGCGAATGTACTGGGTGGACGAGGGCCATGCCAGTTCCGGGTGTGTTTTTTTCTTTGCCGCTTGGTCGTCCGATGAGGGCTGGCCATAATCGCGTATGGATTATTCGCCGGACCTGATTGCCCGGGCACGCAAGGTTCGCCTCTTTCTTTGCGATGTGGATGGAGTGCTGACCAATGCCACCGTGACCATGGGTGGCGGGGTGGAGACGAAGACTTTCCATATCCGTGATGGGTTGGGGCTACGACTTTTGCAAACTGAGGCGGGGATTCTGGTAGGTTGGGTTTCTGCCCGTCCCAGCGAAGCCACCACGATGCGGGCAAAGGATTTGAAGATCGATTTTCTCCACCAATCTCAGGAACCCAAGGTGGCTGCGGTGGAACGCCTGTTGCGGGAACGGGGATTCGATTGGTCCGAGACGGCCTACATGGGCGACGACGTCGTTGATCTGGGAGTTTTGAAACGGGTCGGATTGCCCGCGGCTCCGGTGGACGCCATTGAGGAAGCCCGTGCCCTTTCAGCATTTGTCTCCACCAAGCCAGCCGGGCAGGGGGCGGTGCGGGAATTGGTGGATTGCGTCCTCAAGGCCCAAGGGCATTGGGAAGCGATGATCGCGAAATTTGCTTCCTGAATGGCGATTCTCGCGGGAGATTGGCGGCGCTTGAAAGCGGTTCGCTCATTGACCATTGCCGGCCTGGCCTTCTCCCTGGCCACGGGTGTTGCGTATTCCGCCGAACGGACCAATTCGGCCCCTGTAAAGCGCTGGGGCCTGAGTCTTCGGATGCCCGATGGCGGCCTGGTCCGCTTTGACGGTGCCGAAGCGAAACCGCTCTCACCCGCGCTGTGGGAAGTGTCGGACTTTCGCCTGGAGAGTTTTAAAGCGAACGGTCCCAAGGAAATCCTTGTCGAATCTCCACGTTGCACGGTGGACGTAACCAAGAAGATTGCCTCTTCCGCCGGTACCTTTGCGGTGAGCCAGGAGCAGAACGGGCTCAAAATGACCGGCTTGGGATTCCATTACGACGATATAGAGAAACGATTGATCGTCTCCAATAACGTCGTGGTCGTTATTCGCGCGAAGCTGGTGAAATAGATTTTTGGACCAAATGAAAAGTATCAGCAAAATAAGGCTGTCTCTGGCATGGCTCGTGGTGGGAGTTGTGGCCGTGCTCGGAACAGTTTCGGCCGACGACAATGATGGCGAAATCACCATCGCCTCGGAGCATGCCGACGAAATGATCAAGGATGGAGTCTATCACCAATGGGGAAATGTGGTGGTGGATGCACCCGGTTTCTTGCACCTGACCTGCGACGATTTGGTGGCAACGATGGGTACGGGTGCCAGCACTAGCACCGCCGCTAGTACTGCCACGGGCTCGACCAACAGTCCGGCCCAACTGAACCAGCTAATTGCGAACGGCAACGTGGAGATCCAACTCTTCCGTGCGCCTGCGAAACCCGGTGGCCTGACCAATATCACCTATGCCTATGGTACCAATGCGACCTATGTGCGCACGAACGGCATGGTGACGTTGACCGGCAAACCGCGAATCAAAACGCCCGAGGCCACCGCTACCGCTGATGACGCACTGTACTACGACCTGACTGCCGGGAGATTCACGAACCGGGGCAACTATCGGGTCACACTGAAGGTTGATATGCTGAAGTTGTCAGGTGCCATGCGCCGGAACGCCACCAATTCGGCGGCGACGAAGTCCACGAACGATCCCGCCAAACATTAACGGGGATGAAGCGAGGAACCTCGATGCCCGCCACGACGTCACCGGATCGCTCGCCGCCCGCGCCTGCTGGCGTGGGCGAACGGTTGCTGACGGTGGAGGGGTTGGTGAAGGCCTATAAGGGGCGCAAGGTTGTCGATCAGGTTGGAATCCACGTCAACGCCGGGGAGATCGTTGGTTTGCTGGGACCGAACGGTGCCGGGAAGACCACTTCGTTCAATATGGTGGTGGGCCTGGTTCGCCCGGACGAGGGGCAGGTGATGTATTGTGGCGAGGACATTACCGGGCTTCCAATGCACCAACGTGCCCGGCGCGGTATTGGCTACCTCACCCAGGAGCCCAGCGTTTTTCGTAAACTGACCGTCGAGCAAAACTTGATGGCGATTCTGGAGATTTGCGAAGGGTCGCGAAGCGAACGGAATACTCGCCTTCAGTATCTCTTGGAAGAACTGGACCTTACCCGGTTGGCCAAGAGCCACGCCTTCCAGCTCAGCGGTGGTGAGAAACGAAGGCTGGAGATCACTCGGGCCTTGGTGACGTCCCCCAAACTGCTGCTCCTGGATGAGCCTTTTGCCGGAATCGATCCGATTGCCGTCTACGAAGTCACCAAGATCATCCGGCGGTTGCGTGATCGCGGGCTGGGCATATTGATCACCGATCACAAAGCCCGTGAGATGCTCCAGTTGGTCGACCGCGCCTATCTTATACACCAGGGGAAGGTCCTGATCGAGGGCCCGGCGTCCAGCCTCACCAACGACCCCAAGGCACGCGATATTTACCTCGGCCCCGATTTCTCGATGTAGCTCCTATGTCCACGCCCCAGAAGCAGCCGGATGTGACGGTGGAACGGTTTTATACCGAACATGCTTCCAATCTTGGCCTCAAGCTTCTGGCCGGAGCGGATGGGCTCAAGCGCCGAATTAGCGAACCCACGGTCAATCGGCCCGGTTTGGCGCTGGCCGGTTTTCGACGCTATTTCGCACCCCGCCGTATCCAAGTCATCGGCAATGTCGAAACCAGTTACCTGCGCTCCCTCACGCCAGCGGTGCGCCAGCAGCGCTACGAAGAACTCTTCAGTTTCCGCTTTCCCTGCGCGGTCGTGTGCCGTGGCATTCAGCCTCACCGGCAGTTGCTGAAGGCGGCTGAGGCGGCGGACATCCCGGTGTTCCAAACCAGCCTGGTGACCATGAAGTTCATCAACCTGGCCACGCTGGCGTTGGAAAACAGCTTCGCCCCGAAGACCCAGGTCCACGGCTGCATGGTGGACATCCAGGGGGTGGGCGTCATTGTCCAAGGCCGTAGCGGCATTGGCAAAAGTGAAGCCGTTATAGGTCTCCTGCAACGCGGCCACAGCCTCGTTGCCGACGACGTCGTGCAACTCGCGATTATCGATGGCCACGAACT
>DATJII010000347.1:0-11851 GCA_035493435.1 Candidatus Limnocylindria bacterium
TTGGCGGCGATCTTGAGGCCGCTGGACGGTCCGTCGGTAACGGTGGTGGCGGGATCGGTTCCGATATAGATATCGGTGTCGGTGAGATTCTGGAAAATCACACCCTTGCGGGTGAGGTCCTGCGGCAGAATCTGGGCAACAGAGGTGGTGACGTCGACGCTGGGCATAGGTCAAATGATGTGCCAGTGGGATCCAGTCCAGAGGATGGCAAGCACCGCGTTGGTATCGGAGATCACCAGGTTGGTGGTTTCCGCCACCCCGATATAGTGGCCGTTTCCCGCCACCGTGATGTTGTACGTCGCCGCCTGGCCGGAATCGTCGATCACTTCGATCCGCTGGCCCACGGTCGGACTGGCGGGCAGCGTGACAGTCACCGGCCCGGACCGGGTGCTGCATTTTACGGAGTAGTTGTTGCCCGGCAGCAGCGTATAAGCCGCGTCCACGAGGACCGGTGAGGTCGGTGGCGTGAGGGTCGGCGGCTGGGTGCCATCGATGTTGAAGTTGCCTGCAACTCCCACGTGCGCAATGCAGGGCGGTAGGAGCGACGCAGTGAAGGCACCCAGCAAGGCAAAGGTGATGGCGGTCGTGCCGAGGGTTGGATTCGTGGCCCCGGTATATTGATAGAGCCCGGGAGCGGTGCCATCCGTCACGGCCACTGTTTTTCCGTTGATGAAGTCCTGGCTGTGCTCCGCCAGGTATCCGGGATCGTCGGCGCGGGTCAACGTCACGGTTGAGACCTGGCTCCGGATCACGGCATCGTCCTCGCCGGCGAGGGTCATGGATGCGGCGGCCGCGAATTCGAACGTCTCGCCGGACTCCAGCGTGGTCGAGTAAACCGTACTGCCCACGGTCAGGGTTTCCCCTGCGGCGAGCAGCAGGACGATGCGAGCGCCCGCTGTGGTGGTGATGGCGTGCTCGCCATCGCCGTCGAAGGCGAGCTCGCCATCCGGGGTGACCAGGTCGCTACCGGAGTCCGGCTGGTAGATCCCGTTTTGGGCGGGAGCGGTCTGGCCGGTCAATAGCAGGTAATCGCCTGGCTCCGCGCCAAAGATGCTACGGTACACGACGCCGCCCAGGACGTGCGGAATGACCGTCAGGGCGATGTTGGTGGTGACGGCCGCCCGGACGGCGGCCCAAGAGTTGGTGCTCATAGGTTCAGTGGATCGGTGGCCGTTACAACAGCGAGCCAGCCAACAGGGGCGTGTACAGGCAGAGGATCTCCACTTTCGGCTCGATCTTCTTTTTGCCCTCCATGCTGACGTCTTCGCTCAGGGTGATTTCACCGAAGACGTCGGCGGTGAAGATCGCCTCGTTGGTAGACCTATATTTTTGGAACTTGAACCAGCCCTTGACGGCCCCAATGTCGCTGAACTGTTGGAAGGCGGCCGAGTTCTGATCCAACAACGTCGTACCCATCAGAAGCTGCATGAGCAGCGGACCGAACGTCTGCAACTGCAGCTTGATCTTGGGACTGCGTCCCACGCGATGCACGTCCACCGGCACGATCTGGCCCGGCATGGGATCCTCATCGAGGATGGCTTCCCCGTTGCCCGGGGACCAATCGACGGTTTTAACCCGGGCGAACTTGCGCCACACGGTTTCGGTGATGATTCCGTTCGTGGTGCCAGGTTTGACCAGGCGATCCACGAGCGTCGGTGTGCCGGAAATACTCGCGTCTTTGGTCGCGAGCGTCGGCTGCGTCAGTGTCTGGCCAACGAGGGCGTAGTACACGTGACTGGAAACTATCTGCGTGATGTCTTGCATATGGTTAGAACAATTCTCGCTCCCACAAAAAAGTTACGAAATACGCCATGACGGCCCCGTTGGCCGATTCATCGCTTTCAAAGCTCACGAACCGCACGGGGTTGGTACCCGGACCGTTGGTCCAGCCCTGGAGGCCTTTGATAACAAGCCAGAGCGCGTCGAGCCCCGTGATGCCGATCCCGGCTTCGCCCCGGTTCCATTCCACGTTCTCGTATATCGCCACCTGGTGCCGCATGGAGGCGAAGACCGTTTCGGTCTCCATGTCCGGATCGGTCGCTGTCGCCGCTGGCGTTACGACCAGCATGGCGATGCCCGCTTTGCCATCCGTATTGGGTGGCATGGCGTTCTTGAGCAACGCCTTCGCCACGTCGGCGCTGGCGCTTTTGGGATCCTCCGTCCCGATCGGAACCGTCTCCAGGCCCGCAATCGTGACGAGCTTGGCCGCGATCTCGGCCTGTTGGGCAAATATAGGATTGCTCACGACGCACCTCCTAGAGCCTCAACAATTCTCGAGCCGAGGGTGTTGGCATAGTTGGACAACCGTTCCTCGACGGTGCGTTGCACCATCCGCCGGGCAGGCAGCTTCACCTCACGGGTGTGGGCCTTGACCTTGATGTCCTTTGCGCCTTCCAGGTATTCGTTGCCCTTCCGGGCCTTGCCCGCCTTCGTCAGTTTGCCCAGGCGGGCGGCCGTCTTAAGATTCACCACCTGGCCGTCGCCTAACTTGACGCGGTCGGGACGCTTCCGGACGAAGGGCGCGACCTCCACGGTTCCTTCAAAGCCGAACTCGTGGACGCCGAAATACTTGATATTAGAGCCGATGGCGCTGAACACCGCGTCGCCCTGGATGGTGGCCAGAACACGCGTGAGGGATTTCCGCAGGGTGTTCGACTGCACCCGCAGCCCTTCCATCGTCGATGGCTGGGTCTTCGGAAACGAGAGCCGCCGCTCCTGGGTGGCACCCAGGGTCAAATCGTTTTCCTCATCGAGCGCTACCTTGATCGCGCCCAGGATGGTTTCCCGGGGACCGGACACGATGAGCTGCCGGATGTTATCCGGCACTGAAACTGTGAGGTCCGCTTTCATGAGAGCTGAAACCTCCTATAGGGTTTGATCTTCTCCCGGATCGCAGGGGGCATTTCCAAGGGCGGAATCACCACTTGTTCTCCCGGGGCGGTCGAAACGCTGATGCCCAACTTGTCCCGCTTGTTGAACACTTCCTGGCACCACAACAGCCAGGCGAGTTTCAGATCATCCGGCACCCGTTCGGATCCGACCGGCTGGACGCCGGTGTTGTCCTCGGTGGTGTCGTACCAATACCCGCCGGTGTACGTGATTCGGATCATGGAGCCTCGAACGCCCTGGAGGGCCGTGAAGCCGAGCAGTCCGGCGGAGTTCCGTTGCTCCAAGAGGAAATCAGTCAGCGGTTGGGCGACGTAGGATTCTGCCAGACCATACCGGGTTTCAATCAAAGTGACTGCCTCGATCGGGTACCGAGGCACTACATAATAGTACCGCTCGCCGTCGCACTCGCAGGTATCTCCGGCCACCCGGGCGAACTTGCGATCGCAGTAATTGGCGAAGTGACGGGCAATGCCAGAGCCGATCGCCGCAATGGCGCTGTCCAGGTTTCCCGGCGTTTGCATCGACGATGCCAGCAGGAAAGCCTTGAGCTCTTTGAAATTGCCGAGTCCTAGATCCATGTCGTTTTGAAGTGGCGGCGGGCCGTTGGTACCGCAGCAGCCCGCCGCCGGTGTCTATGGGTGAATTCCGTTACTCCACCGGTTCGGCGAGGTGGGAAATGGCTTCTGCGCGTTTCTCGGTCACTTCAAAGACGTCGCCCTTCTCATGATGGGTGTCGTCCTCGTTCAGAGCACGCAGGGCGCGCACCTTGACCAGTTTGGCGTTGATCTTGCGGTTGGAGACCTTGGGGCCTTCCGCCTGGTTTTCGTCTTTTTCCGGCATATCGTTTCCTTCGTTGGATGTTGTATTGGGTGGCGGGGCTTTAGACTGCCCCGCCACGGGGCAGTCAGCTACTTAGCTGGCGGCGGTGGTGAGGACGGCAAACGCCTGGGAGCGACGAATGATGATTCCTGCGCGGCCGTAGCCACGGAACGAGCGCTGCAGGTAGTCCCACTTGAAGGAGTCGTTGCCTTCGAACACAAAGTCCTGGCGCATTCCCACGACCAGGCCCTCCGGATCTCCGAACACGGCCACCGGTTTTGAAGCGGTGTTCGTGGTAGGCATTGCCATCGCTAGCCACACGGGATAACCGAAGATCGACCCGATGCCGCCGGCGGACGGAGCCTCCAGGGCATTCAGGAAGATAGATCGGCCGTTGCCATCCTTGATGGCGAGCAACCGAACTAGGAACTGGGGATGAATGAGCCAGCCTGCCCGCCGACTGAGGACCACGGGATCCACCGTCGTCAGGCATTTGCGGACATCGGGTTCGTCCAGGGTCTCGACCGTGGTGTGCGTGCTCGCAGCTCCGGCGGCAGTGCCACCGCTGATGATACCGGTATAGCCACCCATGGTGGCGTTGCTCGTGCCATCCGCCTGGAGGCACGTGTAATCGAGGCGGAAGGCGGCCGCCTCGCCGAAATCGTCGACGATATCGGCGGTGACATCGAACTCCGCGTCCTGCAGGAGTTGCAAGGAAACGTTGAGGAGTGCGGCGAAGGGCTCGACCGTGCAATTGACGGACGTCCCCGCCTTGTTGGAATCGTCGCTGATCTGCGAAGCTTCCGAAGTCAACCAGTTGGCGACCACGCGGGCCGTCTTGACCGGAAATTTCGTGATCTTGGTCCCCAGGCGGCGAACGCCAAACTTAGGCCAGATGCCGTAACTGGCGAGGGTGTCGTAGAGCTCCCGGGCGAGAGCCGTATTGATAAGCGTCGAACCCGGGCTGGAATCTTCGCCCAAGGCTTTGAGGCGAGTTTCTTCCAAAAGCCCGGTACCTCCGAGCGCTTTGATGCGGTCAGCGACCAGCTTGACCATGTCGCCTTCCTTGCTCACCGCCAGGCGGACGGCAAGGTTCAACCGCTCCCGCATTTCGTCATCGGCGGAAATGCGTTTGGTGGGCGAGCCATAGGCCATCAACCGCTCGCGGCGGAGCTGGCCCTCGATCATCATCAACTGCCGCTGGATCTTGGCCGACGCCGAGGCGGAGTCGTTGGCGAGCTTCTGCAACTTGGTGAGATCCTCGAAGCTTTTCTTAGTCTCACCATCCAGGCGGTTGAAGTCCGTCACAAGTTGCTCGGTCTTCTTCCGCTGCGCATCGATCCCATCTAGGACCTTCTTTTCGAACTCTCCATCTTCCATAACTTATATCCCTTTGAGGGTTTTTTCGAACTTGTCCAGGAACAGACGCCGGCGTCGCGCCTGGGCGGAAGCCTCGGATGCCGCGTGCCCAGGCGATTTGGCGGCGGAGGCGGGTTGCGATTGGGCGATCTTCTCGGACAAAAACTGGATGTCGGCGTCATTGAACTCGCCGGACTTATAACCTTTGACAGCAAGCTGCACCGCGTTGGCGTTGGCACCGATCACGACGGTGCTCAATTCGATCTGCTGTTGCTTGATATAGACCACACGCACCCCATCGGTCTGGTCCTTCTCCAGATCCTTGAGTTGTTGCAGCCACATGGTTTGGTCGGCGTCCCACCGGGTGGCCATGCGGACCGGCATGAATCCGACTGAGACTGCCTTGAGATATCCCGCGACGGTCATGGCCCAACCGAACTTCGCCAGGCGATTCTCGGCGACGTCGATGGCCCATTGGACAGTTTGAATCAGCGACCGGCCGACCACCTTGCTTTCGATGACCTTGCCCAGGAGCGAATCGATGGACCCGTAGTCGTGGCTGTTAACGAAGGGCGCATTTTTGCCAAACCGGTCGAACAGCCAGCCGTCAGCGCGGATGATTTCCTTATAGCTGTCGACGGATTCGTCGCTGGATAAGTACTCGGCTATGCCCTTGGCGGCGTCGAGTATTTTGGTCTGGGGATGGATGGTACGGCGGAGCAGGTCACTCATGATTATTCCTCGGAATCTGATGGGGCCTCGGCGGTGGAAATCGCGACGCAGTGGCAATTGATAATGTTCCCTGGGGAACCGGCGGGATCGCCCGGATGCATCAGTTCCTCGCCACCCACGTCGAAAGCCATGTCCACTTCCACGATCTGTTTGTTGGCGTCGGCATGCGCCGGCCGGACGTTGTCCGCTCCGGAGGTAAGCCACTTCTTATATTTCACGCCGGCCTGTTGCATGGCCTCCTGGCGGGCGACACCATAAGCGGCTGCCGTTTCAGTCATGGCGATGGTGGTGGCGCGGCCGGTGCCGATCTCGTTGAAGGCGGCCCTGACGCCATCGGCGATCTGTGCCAGACTGTCGCCGGCGTCCATGCTCTCCTGGATGGCGGTGCTGATCTTCGACCAGACTTCGTCCGCCACGTTGCTGAGCTTGTTTTCGCGTTCCTTCGCGAATTGGATGGCACGCTCGGGCGGGTACCGGAACGGATCCTTTTTCCCAAGCTCGTCAAAAAGCTGGCTGCCAGCAGTGTCCAGGGCCGCGGCGCTCGTTTTCCGGAACGCGATCGAGAGCTGCTGCAGGAACGCGTGGAGGTCGAACTTGAAGTCCGCCGCTCCCGCCTTCGTGGTTATAGCCTTCCCCTGGCGCGCCTCGATCTTCCGGAGTACTTCCGCCCGGGCAGTCATAAGCACCCGCTTGAAGGCAGACTTATAGGACTTCACGGTCGGCTGGCGTTTGGCCATGTGCGTCCGCCAGTGTGCCACCTCACCGGGATCCTGTGCTTTCTTGCAGGTCATCCGGCCGGCGCGGAGTACTCGCAACGCTTCCTTGACCGGATCCACACCGGGATCCGCCGCCGGCGTCGGTTCGTTATAAGTGGGGTCGGTGGCCGGATCCTGCAGCTCCGAAACGGCGATCACACCCATGGGCAAATACCCGACGTCGTCCCCATCGAACCGGGGCAGGCCCAAGTCCAGATATGTGGAAACCTCCGACATCGGCATGCCTTTGGCCCAAAGGCTGTCGGCATTCGCCAGGCGTTCCCGGCGGACAGCCTGCAGCACCTGGTGTTCATCCCAGTTGAACCAAGCGGTGAGCTTGCGACCGGTGTGAATGCTGGCCACTTGGCCGATCGCACCGGCGATCCGGGCGGAGGCGGGCAGACAGGTATCGAGAATAAGCCGGAAGTAGTCAGAGGCGGAACCTATAGAGTAGCTCGCCGCCTTGGTACTCATTGAGGGCGGGACACCCAAAGCGACGTAGATCTCCTCAGCCGTCATGGCTCGGCCGGAAATAAACCCGGCATCGGCAGACCGGATCTGGGGATCCTCCACTGAGATATCACCCACTAGAAAGACCGGCTTGATAATGCCCTGGGATTGCAGCATCCGCTTTTCCCGCAGCGAAGCGATGATCTGGTCGCGTTGTTCCTGGGTGGGCAGGCCGTTTTTGGCAACGATGTACGGCCCCTGGTCACCATTGGCTTCGGCAATCGTGCGGGCGAACTTGGCGGCCGCGATATCGGTGGCCACCGCGACCTGGGCCACTTCGTATTCCCCCAAGCCGCGCCAATCATCGTAGGGGTTCCAGTTCTTGATCTGGATGACCTGCTCCGGAATCAGCCAGTGGCGTTGGCCTGCTCCGTCAGTATATTCCCAGCCCTGTAGTTCACCCCGGACAACTATGTGGCGCATCCGGTCTGGCCGGGCCATGATCATGGGCGGAAACGTCTCCCGCACTTCCGGGAACGGCACCAACGCGTCATCGCCCAGGATCCAGAAGGATTCTCCGGCCAGCACCAGCCAGCCCACCGTCTCGCGAATGAAATCCGCGAAGCCATTCACGCCTTTGCACGGCGAGGCCCAGAACATTTCCAGCCGGGGATCGTTGATGAGCTGGCCCGCCTGGCGAAACCTCTTTGACACGGCGGCGGGATTGCCGAACTGCAGGTCAACGCTGGCTATAGGCCCGGCAATATGACGGATGGCGGCCATCAGCCAGATAGATTGAGCATACGGCTTGGTGATCCTGGTCGCGCCGAGTCCGGCATTGTCCGACGGGACTCGTCCAAAATCCCAGCCCGCGTTTCCGCTTTTGCCGATGACGTGGAGGGCGGCGTCCCGGAGCCTGGTCAAAACACTCATGCCGTTACCCCCCTCGTTTGGCAGGACCAGACTTCAAAAATGGAGGCGATTAAACCTGCGGCGGTCTGCGGCGGTTGGCCCGCCTTGCCGCCAGCGTCGCAAATGGCTATGTCGACGCCACCCGGGGAATTCAAACGCGCCTGGGGCAAAATCGAACTTGGGGCAAATTGGCTCATATGACCTCCGCTCCAAATGACACCCCGAAGTTCTTCCCGGCGTGCAATCCAAGGCTCGCCGACCAGAAGCGATCCGAGTGGCCGTTCTTGCCGCGCTCACCCGTGAACCGGATATTATTGGAGGCCGTCGTCTCTTTCCGGATGGCCCGCCAGTCGCTCCGGATTTCAGGGCGGTTGGGAATCTTCACAGTCCGGTCTTCGCACGCCGCCTTCACGGGATAGGCCAATTCCTCTTTAACCGCTGGGGTGAACGTGATGGCCTCCACGCGATAGTTACCGAACCGCTTGATGGCCCGTTCGGCGAACTGACGGCCGATGCCGGTATGGTCAATGCAGCAACGCCGCATGTTCGGGAGCGCCAGGAACTCGTAAAGAGCGTGCTCCTGGAAGTCGAACTCGGCGTTCTTCATCTCCACGATCGCCCGGGTATAGAAGACGCCACCAAGCTTTTCGAAGACCCAGATAACGGTGAGGTCATGCACCCGGCCAATATCGACGCCGATATAGAGATCGCCCTTGGCCTTGGCGAGTTCGCCAGGCGTCAGCTCCCATTTCTCGCCCACGGCATACTCGGCACTGGCGATGAGATCGTAGGAAAGGAACGCGCTGGCATCGTCCCCAGGGATGCACATGTACTCCTGGAGGAAGGTCTCTTCATCAGCACAACCGGACCGGACGAAATTGAAGTAATCCGTTTCATCCATTTCCTGCCGGGGATCCTCGGGCGAGAGCTTGGATTGCAGCTTATAGAGGAACCCGTGATCCAAGGCGGTCTGGAGCGTAACGGTGTGGAGTGAGAACTGCTTCGGATTGCCTTTGTGTTTGATCTCCTGGATCAACTCGTTAAAGAAATTGGCCGTGCCACGATGGGTGGAGATGATCTCCATGGACCCGCCCCAGGTGATACCAGGGCCAGCGATAGAGTAGAGTTTGCGCGGATCCGGATGCAGGGCGAACTCATCCAGGACACGACGGCCACGTTTGCCCGCCTGGGCATCGGGATTGGAGGAAAGGCTATAAGTCGTACGCCCATTCGCGTAGTTGAGGACGTAAGCGGAATTTTTCTCCTCGTCGATGACCTGCTTGCCGAGCGCCTGCGCTCCGATGTGCAGGATGTTGGCGAACGACTTGCAGTCATCCACAAACAGCTTGGCCTGCAGTTCGTCCCGGGAGGAAACCCAGTCGTCATAACGGGCATCTGCCAGCGACGTGGTGGCCACCACACGGTAAGCCGTACCCCAGGTAATACCGATCTGGCGGCCCTTCTCCATCAGCTTTTTGATCGAGTTGTCCTCGATCCACTTTCGCTGATAGCCGATCATCAATGCATCCCGCTCGGGAAAGATCTTGCACCGGCCAATGAAGCCTGGAGGCGGCGAGATCATAGTAGCTTGGCGGCCTCCTGGATCCGTTTGATATCGTCCGCAGTTATACCTTCGGGCTTCGCGATGGCCTGATCGGCCGCATCGCTCACCTGACGCAGCTTGGTTTCCAACATTTCCACCCGCCGCTTGGCGAGTTCCAATTCCTGCCCCTTGCGGGCTTCCGCCGCCTGGGCGAGCCGGAGTTTTTCCCGGCTGAAATTCGCATTGTCCCGCAAGGCGCGGATCTTCGCGTAGGCGGCGGCATCGTTCTCCTTGCCCGCCTTGATTATCATCTTCCGGGTAATCACCCGATCGATGTCCTCGTCCGAGATTCCCGGCAGATCCTCGGCCAGGGCTTTGGCGTACGCCTCGTTGTCCAGGTCCTGGTTGGCCAGCTCCTGTTCCATCTCCAGGCGCGCCTGGATATTGTGGAGCGTCGTACGGCTGGGCTGTGAGCCTTCGTAGGTGCCGCGCCGCCACGGCGGGGCCTTCAACTTGATCTCGTCCAGCGTCTCCGCGTCCTCCAACAAGGCAGAGTGCAGCCAGCGCAATTCGCCATCCGACAACTGCTTTTCGTAGGAGTCGTTGCGCAAATCTTTGATACTGGCTGCACTCATGCATTTGGGGAGAACGAAGGGGTTACTTAGACGGGGCGGCGATTTCGAGTTTGCTGAAGACGATCGCCCGCATGTCGGCAAGGTGGTTTTGCGTGGCCGCCAGGGAACCAGCGCTGCCACTGCCTTGGGCGGGACGGAATCCGCATTCCCACAGGCCGTCCATCAACGACTGGGCCGCCGTGGAATCGATCGTCACCGTGGGCGGCTGGTGATAGGCCGCCATGCCTTCATCCAAGGGAACGAACGTCACGGGCAGACCGATGCTCCGTTCCTTGGAGCCAGTTCGAATGACGTGGAGATGAATGTTTTCACTCCATGATCCCTCTCGTTGTGCGTAGATTTTATTCATATACTTCCTCTATTTCCCCGGCGAGATGATGAGCTCGCCGAAAGTGGATTCCCCGTCGGTGCGGCGGTTGACCCGCTGGTTCCGCGTCTTGACTGGCTTGACTTTGCAGTCGCTGAACAGTTTCCGATTCTCGGGGCTGTCGTTGATGGTCAAGAGCCACCGGCCCGTGAGGCGGTCCAGGCGACCGCGCAGGGTGACGACGTCGGACTGCTGCCAGCCTTCGTAGGCGTCGATGGAACTCCCCACGTAGGGCGGATCCAGGAAGAACACGGTCTCGGGCGCGTCGTAGTTCGCCAGGCAGCGCTCGTAGGGGAGGTTCTCGACGACAACCTTATTTAGACGGCGGCGAATTTCCTCCAGCCGTTCGCCGACCAAGTCCCGGTCAAAGCCCACGCTGGTCCTCTTGCTGACACCAAAGGATTTCCCACCACCGCCAAAGGACGTGCGGTTCCGGAGCAGGAACCGGGCGGCCTTCTGAATCTCAGTCAGGCCTGGCTGTGCCTTGAAGTCCTGAATGTTCTGCCTGGCGCACACAAACCACCTCATCTCCTCCAGGAGCGCCGGGAGATGGAATTGTGCGTTGCGAAGCAGGGCGACGATATCGCCGTTCAAGTCGTTCAGCACTTCGACTGGGTGGCGCTCTTTCGCCAGGGTGACGGCCGCGCCACCGGCGAAGACTTCACAGAAGCACCGGGCATCGGCCGGAAACATCGGCAGCAGCGTCGGGAGGAGACGCCGCTTGCCGCCTGGCCAATTGAGCACGGGACTTACCTTGGGGGTGGACGGTTTCATTAGAGGTGGAGATTCCGATCAATGGCCCAGTCCTTGCCGCCCGCCGTGAGTTTCCAATAGCTGGCGGCCGGACTCATTTTGAGAGAGCAGACAATCAACCCCCGGGCATATCCGTTGCTGGGATCCGCCAGGTACTCCAATTCCCCGTGGAGTTCATCGACCGTCAGGTCCGGCCAGGCCTCGGACTTGGCGGCGGCCAGGAGATAGCTGGCGGGCAATCCCTGGCGGCCGGACTTCTTAATAAGCCAACGCAGGATGCCAAGGTGGAGTTGTTCGCGATCTTCAGGGATCATGGTGTTCGCCTCGTTCGTGGTGGATATGGGTGGTTGAACCGCTCACTTTACCGGTGTTGGCCAGCAACGCGGAGAGCCTATAGGGAATATTCTCCAGCTTATCTGCCATGACCTTCTGGAAGGCCAATAGGGCCGACGTGTTATCGTTGTTGACCCGTTCGATTCGTTCATAGAGCCGAGCCCGGCTGGTGGTGGCGGAATCCCGATCGCTCTTGATGTCAGCCTTGAGTTCGTCCAGGCGGCGGTCGGTTTCCTTTTGCTTGTTGTCGACCTCCCGCCTGGTGATGAACAGATTCAGCAACGTGCTAAGCACCGCCCCACTT